>JANXRX010000080.1 GCA_025352905.1 Bacteroidota bacterium
GTTTTAAAACAGGTAGCCACCGGTAATAATCCGGACTGGATCTTATATGATCCTTTCTCCAAAAAGGTAATTACAAGTAACCATAGTGTAGGCAGCCTGTCGCTGATCGATCCTGCAACGGATGAGGTAGTGGCCACGATCCCTGTTATCGGCACTAAACTGGAGACAGTGGTTAGTGATGATGCAGGTAAACTTTTTATTAATGCAGAAGATAAGAATGAGATAGCGGTGGTAGATATAGCCACCAGTGCAGTGATCGCACACTGGCCGTTAACGCCCGGCGAGGGCCCCACTGGTTTGGCCATTGATACAAAAACAAAAAGATTATTTACTACCTGCGATAAATTATTGGTGATCATGGATGCAACCAATGGAAAGATCATTGATAAGTTACCGATTGGCGATGGCACAGATGGCGTTGTGTTTGACCCGGGCACGAAATTAATTTTTACGGCTAATGGGGAAGGCACCGTAACGATCGTAAAAGAGGTTTCTGCCAATGAATTTAAAGTGCTTGAAAACCTGCCCACTAAAAGAGGCGCCAGAACGATCACGATAGATGAAAAAACGCATAAAGTATTTCTGCCAACAGCTGATTATGAACCACTGGCCGCAGATGCGCCCAAAAATACACGTCCAAAAATGGTACCCGGTTCTTTCCAGGTACTGGTATTGGAAAAATAACGGATCCGGTATTGATGAAAAACCAAAGGCTTCCCGGGGGGAGCCTTTTTTTTTAATCATCTGAAATCCTTCAAATTTTCTCCAGAATCACCTACTACTTTTGCTGCTGAATTATGTTACTAATGAAAGTTATCCGGTATGTTGCTTTGTTGTTTTGTATTCCTTTATCCTTAATCGCACAACCTAAAGCCGGAGGAAAGATCAGTGGCAGGATAGTAGATAAGGCGAGTCAGAAACCTGTTGAATATGCTACTATCACTATCAAAGATGCGCGTGCCAAAGCGGTAAACGGTTCCGTTACCAATGCAAAAGGTTTTTTTGAAGTAGCCGGTATCCCGGCGGGTATATATTCCGTTACCATTGATTTTATCGGGTATGCCAGTTATCATCTGGATACGGTTACGGTTTCAGATGTAAAGGGTACTATCAACCTGAGCACCCTTTTTCTAACGCCCTCCAAACAAACACTGGCCGATGTAACGGTTACGTCTAAAGCGCCTATTATTGAGAATAAAATTGATAAGATCGTATATAATGTGGCCAACGATATCACTTCGCAGGGCGGTGTGGCGCTGGATGTGCTGAAGAAAGTGCCGCAGGTAACAGTTGATATTGATGGTAATGTAGAATTGCAGGGTAATTCCAGTATCCGTTTCCTGATCAATGGGAAACCTTCCAGTATTTTCGGTAATAACCTCGCAGATGCGCTTGCGTCTATCCCGGCCAGCCAGATCAAGAGTATCGAAGCCATTACCACGCCAGGCGCCAAGTACGATGCGCAGGGTACGGGCGGCATCATTAATATTATTCTGAAAGACAGTAAGGTGCAGGGCTATAACGGCAGCATCAATGTTGCAGCCGGCACCCGCCTCGAAAACGGATCGGTAAACCTAAATGTACGGCATAACAATTTTGGGGTAAACGCGTTTTTCAGCGGCAATGCCCAATTGAGTTCACATACACCTAATGCGTATAACCGGGTTTCTTATGATACTGTGGGCAAAACCAATGTGAACCTGTTGCAGAACGGGTATTCCGATTTTGAAAGGAACGGTTACCAGGGAGGGATCGGTTTTGACTGGAGCCTGTCTAAAAAAGACAATATCAACGGCTCATTCGGATTTAACCATTTCAGCAATCAGGGAACGGGATTTACCAACCAGGAGCAATCGGTAAAAGATATATCTGGCACCGCAATCTCTGATGTGATCAATACACGTAATTCGTTCAGTCATTCAAGTGCACATGCTTTCGACGGAAGCCTTCATTATAAAAAGAAGTTTCACAAAGAAGGGCAGGAGCTCGACCTGGAGTATGTAGCCTCTTACAGTGTTCCCAATTCTCATTATTCGCAGGCCCAGAACTATACGGGCCAGGCCTTGCCCTATGTGGGTTCGTACAGCGACAATCCCGGGAAGGATGGGGAAACGATCCTGTCAGTAGATTATTCGCACCCGGTTACAGAAGATTTTTTAATAGAAACAGGTGTTAAAACTGCCTGGCAAACGATCAATAGTACAGCAGATGTATATACTTTAAATGCTTTGAATAACACCTATGCGAAAGATCCGAAGCAGTCATATACATTAAACTACAACCGGAATATATATGCAGCCTATCTTTCAACCAATTTTCCGGTCGCGAAAGTGCTAAGCGTAAAAGCGGGATTAAGAGTTGAACACACGGATACACAGATCGATTTTCCGGGTACCACTATCCCTTCTTATAATTCTTATGTGCCCTCGGTCATTTTTTCGCACAAGTTTGAAAACGGCAATACCCTTAAACTGGCGTACAGTCACCGGATAGAAAGACCGGACTACCGCGAGATCAATCCTTTTCTCAATTTGTCTGACCCCTATAATATTACCACCGGTAACCCTGCCCTGAAGCCGGAAATAGGCGATAATATCGAACTCGGCTTTAACCATTCCTTTGAAAACGGGGGAAGTATTTATATGGCGCTTGTTACCAGGTTTAATAGCGATGATATCAAGCCGTACACACTGTATTATCCCAGTTATAAAATAGGCGATTCGGTGTACACGAATGTATCTGTAAGCACCCGCCTGAACATAGGTCTTGAAAACCGTACGGGTATCAGTATTTCAGGATCGGTACCGGTTACCAAGCAGCTTAATCTGCGCACCAATATCTTCCTGTCTAACCGCCATATTGTAAACAAACTGATCGCCAACCAGGTTACGAATGGTTTCGACGGCCGGATAAATGTGAATGCCACTTACCAGTTACCAAAAAACCTGGTGTTCGAAAGCTTTGTAAATTATAATACTTCGGTAAACAATATCCAGGGCAAACAGCCGCAGTTCATCAGTTATACATTTGCTTTCCGTAAGTTCTTCCTCAACAAAAAAGCGAGTCTTGGTTTTACGGCCACCAATGCATTCAGCCGGTATATCAGGCAGGAAACCACAGTTGTGGGGGCCAATTACAGTTCGTTCAACCTGCGGCAGGTGCCTTATCAATCTTTCGGCATTTCCCTCAGCTACAAATTCGGTAAGCTCGAATTTAAAAAGAGCAAGGAAGAGGATAACAGTTTCCTGAATAACCCGCTGGGGGGCCAATAAACAGGAAGTTTATTTTACCAGTTTAACTGCATTGTTTAACCGCTCCGCCGCATTGTCCCAGTTAATAATATTAAACAGAGCGTCTACAAAATCGGTCCGTTTATTCTTGTATTTCAGGTAATACGCGTGTTCCCATACATCAATAACCAGTAAGGGTATACAACCCCATTGTGTGAGTTTTTCATGGTTCTCACATTGTAATACGGTTAAGCTATCGCTAAAAGGCTGGTAAGCAACAATACCCCATCCATTACCATCCACGTTCTTGGCAGTTTCGGCTATTAACCCTTTTAATTTTTCAAAGCCGCCAAAATTTTTATCAATCCGTTTTAATAGATCTCCTGATGGCTCTGTCTTTTTATTGGTAAGGTTTGTCCAGAAAATAGAATGTAATACATGGGAAGAAAAATGGTAAGAAAGTTTTTTTGTCCAGAAATCAACGGTTTCGAGGTTGTTATCATCCATTGCTTTTTTGATCATCTGCAGGTCCTTGTTTGCCCCTTTTACCGCACCGCCATGATGGAAAGTGTAGTGCAGGTGCATGGTTTCTGCGTCCATATAGGGTTCCAGGAACGTTTCGTTATAGGGGAGGGGCTGGAGGATATAGTTTCCGTTGGCATCCACCAGTTTATCAACGTTGTTCTCAACCAGGTTTTGTGTAAAAGCATTGTTGGCAGTAAACAAAGAGGCCGCACCGAGCAGGGAGCCTGACTGTAAGAACTCTTTCCGGTTCATATTATTTTTTTAAACGTTAGTAATAAACACTATACGGGATTTAGGGCAATTTAGTTGCTATTCGCAACAGGAACGATTCGTTTGAACCGGCGGACATTTCACTGTTCCATAACTACAGAACACACAACAATCTCCTTGTTTCGGCTTTAGTATTATTTCGCAATTTGTGCAGGTGTAAAAATACCGGCAGGCATCTGTTGGCATCGTTTCTTCCTGTTGGAAGTTGCAGTTTGGGCAGATGAGGGTAGTTAATGTAAGGATGATGTTTTCCAAAGTCAGTAAAGATAGCTATTCCAATACTGACAGGCGTGGTTGGCATGATTTTTTACACCAAGCCAATAATTAACCGCCTTACCTGGAATGAAAAAATATATTTTTCCGCTACTTACTGTATTGATACTGAATCAATCCTGTGAAAGTATCAAACAGTCGTCCAAATACGGGTTTACAGAAGGGTATTACCACGGATACTTTCCCAAACAGCCTTCCTCAGAAGTATATGTTTTCCCGGATAACGACTCGATCAAAATTTATAACAGGAGGGATCTGCAAACTTCCGCGGCTGATAGTAACAAATCGCTTTATACTGCCTTTCCTTACCTGGTAACCGATCAGTCATTAGGAAAGGAGTTTGTATTTACCCAGCGGACATTCGATGTGGATTTCCTATCCATCCTTGTTAAATACAGGCCCTACCTGCAGGGATTCCCCAACCAGTTAAATACCTCGATACTGAATGGCGCGATATTTCTTGGATACCGGACAGACCTCTATCACCTGCGTTACCACGCTACACCTTTTCATACATTCAAAAGGGACCTTACTCATTACGGGTTCAGCTTTGGCGTGTTTACCGGCCTGGGCGCTTCGCGGATTGATGAATATGTTACGAAGAACGCATTAAGCATCGAATATGATGGCTTGGTAAATCCTACCGGCCTGGCCGCCATACTTGCGGTTGATAAACTGACCTTCGGTCTTACGGTTGGCGTTGACCACCTCCTCGATAAAAACCATGCAGTATGGATCTACCAGGGTAAACCATGGATCGGTTTATCGGTAGGGTTGAATCTTAACTAAGCAATATTCTATAACAAGACCTCTATCTGTTTCAAAAACCAATGATGCTATTGTTATCGGAAATGATTGTATTTGTAGTGGCAGCGTGCTATTGGGTATCCCGGGCAGGGGAAAGCATGTGAGGCAGGGTGTGATCTTTAGTTAACACGGAGGTTCACAGGGTTGGCTTGCAATACGGTACGGCTTTTGATGTAGTTAATCGTTCAAAACCCAAAAAATGACATTGCCATCTATCCTGATAAAGTCTGCGGTTATCCTTGG
>JANXRX010000086.1 GCA_025352905.1 Bacteroidota bacterium
TGATCTTCTGTTCCAGGTTAGCATCACGCACCATCGCCGTCAATCTCCGGATATTATCTTCCTGGTCCCTCTCGGGTAATAATATTTTACTGTAAATGGTCAATGCCGCTTCCGCGCTTTCGGGTTCGTGGTTATCATTCAGCGCTGCGAGGTTTAGTTTCACACCGGGGATCTTTTCCGTTGCAAAAGCAAGTCCAAAATTCATCCGGTTAAGTAAGGACCCCGTATTGATCCAGTAAGTGGCCCTGTCGGGGAACCCTGTAGGCGCCTGGTAATAATAGAACCGCTGACCCATGCGTGTTACCCAGTTATATATCTGAAAAGGCTGTTGCACATCTGCATTGGTGGCGCGTATCGCGCTTATGGCAAATTCAAAAGGTGACTTCACTTTTTCACGCAATGCTTTTTTATCCCAGAACTCGCGGCTGTTGATCATGGTTATTAAAACGGTTTTGATATTGCCCCTGCTTTTTAAATAGGCTTCCGTCATCTTACCCAATAATTCTGTTGAAGGTGTATCGCACACAAAACGGGTGGCTAACTTGGTACAGATAAATTTAGCGGTGGAAGGATGGTTGGCCAGCATCTGCAATACCTGCTCTCCTTCTTTATATCCGCCATTTGCCGGGAATACATTACCGAGGATGGTCTTTGGTTCATCATCATGTTTATTGGCGCGGAAAAGAAAATCGCCTTCTACTACAAACCCCTTTTGTGCAAGTAAGGCAGGGCCGGCTGCTTCCAATGCCTTCATACCAGGTCCTTCTTTATACATGGGTATAATGGTCCAGCCGGTAAGCGCTTTGGCAACCGTTGTTACATCCTGTTGTGTATATCCGCCGTCAACCCCCATCGTGTGCAGTTCCATTACTTCGCGCGCATAGTTCTCGTTCAGGCCCTGTGCTTTTCTTGCGTTCATGGCTTTTTCGATCAGCGAAGCGCTTGCACCTGTGCTGTCTTTGGCCATCGCATCCATTCTTTGTCTCGCTAACCTTGTTAATGCACCTGCTTCCTGTTTACGCGCCATATCATTCTCATTGCTGATACTTGTTGCATTGTCTAAATATTCGAGCATGGCCGGGTGTTTGGCCGTGGCTACCAGTAAGGTTTCAAAATTGCCGAGTACATTAGGGCGTATCGCATCGCGCTCATAAGGAAGTACAAATTGCTGGCACTGCCCCTTACTGAGTGATACGTTAAAATGGTTGAACCAGAAATCAGTAAGCACTTCCTGCAACTGGTTCTGACCATAAGCCGCCCGAACGATCTTTTGGTTGATCAGTTGTCGCTGCAGTTCCTGCTGCGGCTTAAAACCCTGCGCATCCATCAATGTTTTTAATTGTGCGCGGTATTCTGGTTTATCCAGGTTTTTGATCGAGTCTTTGTTAAACAGGTTATTCTTCGCCGCCACCCGTATCACCTGCCCTGCATTCAGGTAAGTGTTTACGATCGTTTCATTGCTGAGTGTTAAAGCATCATAATCTTTGGCCGGTAAACGTCGGGCCACTTCATCATCAGGCAGGTTTCCTTCCAATTGTTGCTGAACCCATTTATCTAATCCCATATCCACTACTTCTTTTACCTGCCCGGGAGTGGCGCCGAAAGTAAAACGGCCGAGTAAATGCGCGGCAGCCTGTTCCGGTGTAAGGCCCATCTTCTTATAAGGCATATTAATGCGCGGCTCAGAAGCATAATAGTTGCCGGGTACAAACGCCGACAACACTACCAGGAGAACGGCGATGCTGAATACTTTATAAAAAAGGCGAAGTTTCATACGCACGGATTTGAGGTAAGACGGGTTTACCAGGTAATAGTTTAAAGAGAACCAAAAAACCGTGACTTTGTGCCTCGATGTACAAGTTTTCTTTACACGAAGGCCAAAGTCACGGTTGGTTGCTGATGGTGAATCACCGGTATTTACAGCGGTTCTGTTTTTTTCATCGCCACCTTATATAATATAAATCCCATTAGTGCGAAAAATGCGGCTCCGAGCAAAAAGTACCCCCCTTGCGATAGTGCGCTCGTGAATCCTCCTTCCATCGTTGTCTTCGCCAATAACCGCTCCCCGCTATCCGATCCGGAAAGAAAGGCGATCAGCACACCTGCCACTGCACCACCGGCCACAAGACCCGTGGCAAACAGGTTGCCTTTACCCAGTTCTTCCTCCTCTGCATTAATTTTAATATGGGCTTTCTTCTGTTTTCTTTCCACGATACCCCTGATGGCGCCGCCGATAAAAATAGGTAAGGTAGTGGCCAATGGCAGGTAAACACCAATGGCAAAACTCAATGCCTTGATGCCGCAGAGTTCCATCGTGATGGCGAGGAAAACACCCACTACTACATATTGCCAGTCGAGGTTCTGCGATAAAATTCCTTTGATCAAAGTAGCCATCAACGTAGCCTGTGGTGCGGGATATTTTTCTGTTCCGATGGCATGATGAATTCCCTGCTGAACCATTTCGGCAGTGGGCTTATCCAGGAATTTTACAGTGATCCCGATCACGATAGACGAAACAATGGCCCCGATAAACAAAGCGATCTGCTGGTTACGGGGTGTGGCGCCTACGATATAACCGCTTTTCAGATCCTGTGATGTGCCGCCGGCATTGGCAGCGGCGATACAGATCATGCCACCTACCACAAGCACCAATGGCTCAAATGCTTTGCCGCCCCAGCCCACACTTAAAAAGATCAGGCTTGTACCCATAACGGTAGCGATGGTCATACCGCTGATCGGGCTGTTGGATGAACCGATCAACCCTACAATACGCGAAGCAACCGTTACAAACAAGGCCCCGAAAAGCAGTACCAGTATACCTACCAATAATTTCTGAATGATATTGTCTCCGGGTACCTGTGGCAAAAAAGTGATCAGGGCTATCAGGGCGAGACTGCCAAAACCCACCACTTTCAGGTTCAGGTCCTTCTCGGTACGCAATACCGCCGGCGCACCTGCTTGTTTACCCGCACTCAGGGAAGCAAGGCTGCCTTTTACCGATTTTACAATGGTGGGAATGGTCTTGAACAGGGTTATGATGCCCCCGGCTGCTACCGCGCCTGCACCTACCTGGCGCACAAAAGCATAATATACGGCAGAAGCATAATCAGCAAATGTATGCGTAACGGGATCCCAGCCTCCCTTACCCCCTGCTTTCGCAACGTCTGCGAGATACCCCAGTTTCATTAACTGTCGGGCTATCACATCCGGTGATACCAATGAGGATAATAAGGGGATGAACACCAGCCAGCTAAGCACGCTACCAGCTACCAGCACCCCGGCAATACGCGGGCCTATGATATAACCTACCCCTAAATATTCGGGCGTGATCTCGCCGCTGATTTTGGCAGAAGGAAAAAATTTATTGATTTGTTTAGTTGCATAAAAAGGCGTTTCGGCTATTACATGAAATACTTTTTGCAATAGCGCATACACAAATGCAACGCCCAGTCCCCAGAAAGCCGTCTTGGCAAAATCGCCTCCCTTCTCCCCTGCTTTTAATACATCGCCGCAGGCCGTTCCTTCGGGATAAGGAAGCGTATCGTGTTCATTAACGATCAGCGCTTTCCGCAGCGGTATCATCAATAAAGTACCCAATAACCCGCCCACGATCGCCAGTATCAGTATAGTGAGGTAATTAAAGTAGTCGGCGCTGCTGGGTGAAGAAAGGAACAGGAATCCCGGAAGCGTAAATGCCACACCTCCTGCAATACTTTCTCCGGCAGAACCTGTTGTCTGGATGATGTTATTCTCGAGAATGGTGGTTTTTAAAAATTTCCTGCCTAGTGTAATGGCGATCACCGCAATAGGTATGGAAGCGGATACCGTTAACCCAGCCTTGAGCGCCAGGTAAACGGTTGATGCGCCAAAGATCACACCAAATAAACTGCCCACGAGTATTGACTTCAAGGTAAGTTCCTTCATATTCGTTTCCGGTGATACGAAAGGTTTGAACGTTTTTTTGGTTTCTGACATAACTGGGGTTTAGAGGGCTGAGGGGATAATACGCGACAGGTGAACGTTTACCTGTTTTTTCCAATATCTTTAAAAACCCAAAATACAACATATGAGTGAAATACAGAACGGCCAACACGAGGTAAAGAAAGGAATGCCAAGAGCCATCCCGTATATCATTGGCAATGAGGCCGCAGAACGGTTCAGCTTTTACGGTATCCGCTCTATCATGAGCACGTTCCTGGTGGCGCAGTTCTTTAATCCCGCCCATAACCCGCTGTTACAAAGTGTGGCCGAGGCAAGATCAAACGAAATGGTACACCTTTTTGTAACACTCGCGTATTTCGCACCCTTGATCGGGGGTATCCTGGCCGACTGGTTCTTTGGAAAATATAAACTGATATTGGTGGTTTCTATCGTTTATGCCATAGGCAATCTTTTGTTGGCCCTGTCTACCCATAACCTTACTTTTTTTTCCATTGGGCTGGTGGTGATAGCGGCGGCGGCGGGTGGTATCAAATCCTGTGTTTCTGCCAATGTGGGCGATCAGTTCGATAAATCGAATGAGCATCTTTTATCCAAGATCTATGGATGGTTTTATTTTACCATCAACACCGGTTCGGTTCTGTCTACGCTGGCCATTCCGGTAGTATATAATAAGTATGGCCCTGAACTGGCATTTGGTATACCGGGGATCCTGATGTGTATGGCCACGATCGTTTTCTGGCTGGGCAGGAAAAAATATGTGAAAGTGCCGCCATCGGGAACGAAAAGAGAGAATTTTGTGATGATCAGTTTTTTCGCCATCGCTCAATTATTCAAAAAGAAGGATCCGGCAAAACCGTTTTGGGAGCAGGTTGCAGTCAGCGGTAATTTTTCTCCTAAATCCATCGATGGCATCCAAGCTGTTTACCGGATCCTGATGATCTTTGCATTCACCCCTATCTTCTGGGCGCTGTGGGATCAGAACCTTTCTGAGTGGGTATTACAGGCTACCAAACTCGACAGGCATATATTCGGCCACGAATTCCTTCCAGAGCAGATCCAGACGTTTAACCCGCTATTTTTAGTAAGCCTGATCCCCGTATTCACCTATGGCATATTTCCGCTAATAGAAAGGATCGGGATAAAAGTTACCCCGCTCAGGAAGATAGGGACAGGATTATTTCTCACGGCCCTCACGTTTGTGATCATTGCCTTGTTACAGGAAACGATTGATAAGGGCGGTCATCCCAGTGTTTGGTGGCAGGTGCTGGCCTACCTGATACTGGCCGCTGCCGAGATACTTGTATCGATTACCTGCCTGGAATATGCGTATACCCATTCGCCCAAATCCATGAAAAGTACCATGAGTGCATTGTATTTACTGGGCATTTCTATCGGCAATTATTTTGACAGCCTGGTCAATAAAAGCATTTCCAATAACGGTTTCTTTGCACAATATACCGGTGCCCGTTATTACTGGCTCTTCATTGGCATTATCACGGTCTTTTTTGTGCTGTACCTGTTTGTGGCGAAAAGGCTGCCAGAAAAAAGTTATGTGGGTGTAGAGGAAGCTGTTTAAGGTTTATCTGTTAATCTTGCATCTTAAACCATACAATGAATATCTTAATAATAGGTGCGGGCGCAAGAGAACATGCATTGGCCTGGAAAATGGCGCAGAGCCATCATTGCGATGAAATATATACGGCGCCGGGTAATGCAGGCACTTTGGAATTTGGCACTAATCTCAAGATCCCGATTACGAATTTTAAGATCGTAAAGGATGTCTGCCTCGAATATAACATACAGATGATGGTGGTGGGTCCTGAAGAGCCTTTGGTAATGGGGATCTACGATTTTTTCCGCAATGATCCCGAACTCCAGCATATCATAGTTGTGGCGCCATCGGCCGAAGCTGCGCAACTGGAGGGCAGTAAAGCTTTCAGCAAAAAATTTATGGCGAGGCACCATATCCCCACGGCAGACTACGCGGAGTTTACGGACGATTTGTATGAAGAAGGAAAAAAGTATATTTCGCAACATTCCTTACCCGTTGTATTAAAAGCGGATGGGCTCGCTGCCGGGAAAGGGGTGGTGATTGCAGCGTCGCACGAAGAAGCGCTGCTTGCTTTTGAAGCAATGATCGTTCACAAACAGTTTGGCGATGCCGGCAGCAAAGTAGTGATCGAAGAATTTTTGCAGGGTATTGAGGTAAGTGTTTTTGTGCTGACAGACGGGGAGTCCTACCAGGTAATAGGCCATGCAAAAGATTATAAAAGAATTGGCGAGGGGGATACCGGTCTGAATACGGGTGGTATGGGTTGCGTAAGCCCTGTGCCCTTTATGGATGCCGCCTTTATGCAAAAGGTAGAAGAAAAGATCATCCGGCCAACGGTGGAAGGGCTGGCCAAAGAGAACCTCGATTACCATGGTTTTATCTTTTTCGGATTGATGAATGTGCTGGGCGAGCCCTGGCTGATCGAATACAATTGCCGGATGGGCGATCCGGAAACAGAAGTGGTAATGCCGCTTTTGCAAACCGATCTCGTTGCCTTATTCGCCGCCATGGATAACGGAACCCTGGCCGATACCAATATCGCTTTTAGTGAACAAAGCTGCGCCACGGTAATGGCGGTAAGCGGTGGTTACCCGGGAAAATATACAACCGGACTGCCTATTAAGGGATTGAAAGGCGCTGAAACAGGCGATTCTATTATTTTCCATGCAGGAACGCAAATAGAAGCCAGCCAGATCAAGACCAGCGGTGGCAGGATTATTGCAGTAACCTCTTTTGGAAAAAATATTACCGAAGCAGTGGCCAAATCAAAGAAAATACTGGAAAGGATATCGTTTAAAGGGATGTATTACCGGGGTGATATCGGGTATGAGTTTAGAGAGTGACAGGGTAGGAGGCATAAGGCATAAGGCGTAAGGAATAAGTCTTACCGAAAACAACTGCGTCTTCCTTAACCATCTGCTACAACTTACCCCTTACGCTTTATGCCTTATCCCTTTCTTCCCTTCCCTTTTCTCCAAAACCCTGAAAAATCACTATTTTGGCTTTGTTAATTCAAGTAATTTCAATCACCTTTGCTGACATTCACTAACACATTCGAACTTTTTATATACAATGGGATTGTTTAACTTTTTTACACAGGAAATTGCCATGGACCTGGGTACCGCAAATACCCTGATCATTCATAATGATGAAGTAGTGGTAAATGAACCTTCAATCATTGCGCTTAACCGCAATAATATGAAGGAAGTATTGGCAGTGGGCAAGAAGGCCCTGATGATGCACGAAAAAACGCATGAAAGTATCCGTACGGTAAGACCATTGAAAGACGGTGTGATCGCAGATTTTAATGCGGCTGAACTGATGATCAGGGAACTGATCAAAATGATCTATCCCAAAAAACCATTGTTCCCACCCAGCTGGCGGATGGTGATCTGTATTCCGTCATCCATTACCGAAGTTGAAAAACGCGCCGTTAGAGACAGCGCCGAACAGGCGGGCGCCAAAGAAGTTTATATGATACATGAGCCGATGGCAGCCGCCCTCGGAATTGGCATAGATGTAGAAGAACCCGTAGGAAATATGATCATTGATATTGGCGGTGGTACCACCGGTATTACGGTGATCGCGCTGGCAGGTATCGTTTGCGACCAAAGTATTCGTATTGCCGGTGATGAATTTACGGCAGATATTATGGAGGCCCTGCGCCGTTACCATAGTTTATTGATTGGTGAACGTACCGCTGAACAGATCAAGATCAATGTTGGCGCTGCTATGAAAGACCTCGATAACCCACCCGATGATCTCCCGGTTAACGGGCGAGACCTGGTTACCGGTATCCCGAAACAGATCATGGTAAGCTACCAGGAAATAGCAGAGGCACTTGATAAAAGTATTTTCAAAATTGAAGAAGCTATTCTCAAAGCGCTCGAGACCACGCCGCCCGAACTGGCAGCGGATATTTACCGCAGGGGTCTCTACCTTACAGGTGGCGGCGCCTTATTACGCGGTTTAGACAAAAGGCTGAGCGCCAAAATAAAACTACCCGTACATGTTGCAGACGATCCACTGAAGAGCGTGGTGCGCGGTACAGGGCTGGCTTTAAAAAATTACCAGCGTTTTCCGTTCATTATGCGATAACTTTTGAGGGCAGATCAATTTTAACTGTCACCTGATTGAAAAATATTTTTCTTTTCATACGCCGTTATTTTACTTTTTTCAGCTTCCTGCTGTTCCAGGTAATTTCTATCGTGTTATTGAGCAGTGCGAGTAAGACACACGAATCTTTCTTTTCATCCGGCGCCAACGAGATTACAGGATCGATCAATAAAAAATATAGCGGGCTGAAAGATTTTTTCGGTCTGAAAGAGACCAACCGCTTATTGGCCGAGGAGAACGCCCGGTTGCGCAACGCTTTATCCATCAACTTCCCCGTAATTGAAAAGGGTAAAAAGATCGTGATCGACAGCCTTGTCAGAGACAGCCTTGGCCATTTCCGCAAATACACGTATTTACCCGCCAAAGTGATCGGCAATACCGTTACACTGCAAACCAATTTTCTTTTTCTTGAACGGGGAAGCAACCAGGGCGTAAAGAAAGGCATGGCCGTTTGCGGCCCGCAGGGTATCGTGGGCGTAGTGGTTGAAACAAGCCCGAATATCAGTAAGGTGATGAGCCTTTTGCACCGGAACAGTAAAGTGAGCGCTATGCTCAAGAAAGATAACAATTCGGGCAGTATTGAATGGGATGGCACTGACCCGTCTTATCTTACTTTGCGCAACGTGACCAAAAGCGCCAAAGTGGCCAATGGTGATACGGTGGTTACCAGCACGTATTCCGCTAATTTTCCCTCACATCTCGTGATAGGTACTGTGGCGGGTATCAGTTCTGAATCGTCCAGTAATTTTTATACCCTGAAAATAAAAACAGCTACTAATTTTTTCAATATCCAGTATGTTAACCTGATCGAGAATGCGCGTTATACAGAACAGGTACAATTAGAAAGTAATTCTCAAAAAAATCAATGAGCGTCATTCCTAAAAATATTATCCGTTTTGTATTCTTTATCCTGTTCCAGGTACTTATCCTGAATGAGGTACCGCCCCTGCACCAGTTCATCGTTCCCTATATCTACTTTTTATATATTCTCTGGCTGCCTTTTAATATTAACCGTTTTCTTTTATTGCTGATCAGTTTTGTATTTGGTCTAACACTGGATTATTTTACCGGCACCCCCGGCCTGCATGCTGCGCCCTGTGTACTCATCGCTTATATCCGTCCTTACCTGCTTAACCTGCTGATACCCCAGGAAACCACTGAACAGAGTTACGTGGAACCGGGTCATAAAAGCATGGGCTGGGCGCCCTATCTTCTGTATATCGGTGTTCTCAGTTTTGTTCATCACTTTTACCTGGTACTGATCGAGTGGCTGCAATTTGGCAATTTTATCTATTTCATCGGAAAAGTAACCGGTACTACTGCCATAAGCCTGCTCATGATCTTTATTACAGAATTGCTTTTTGTAAGAAAAGGCAGGTACCGCGCCAACAAGTAACCGTAGCTGTTCACATCATTTAATAACTTTTTTACAGATGATTGATGCAAGTTGCCCGTCAATTCGGCAACTTTGTACCAATATCCATTCTCATACTTCACAGGAACCGTTATGCCGGCATTTAATCAAAGCAGGGGGCGCATTATACAGATCGTTTTCGTAGCGGTATTTATACTGATCGCGGGACAGCTGATCAACCTGCAGGTATTTTCTGCCAAATACAAACTGGCCGCTGAAAACAATGCCCTGTTCCGCAAAGTGATCTATCCCGACCGCGGTATCATTTTCGACCGTAAGCGGAAAGCGATCCTGGAAAATATCAACAGCTACGATCTGGTGGTTATTCCTTCTGAAGCAAAAGGGATCGACACGCTTTCATTCTGCAGCCTGCTAAATATTGATACAACCGAGTATAAAAAAAGAATGCATGATATCGCTTTCAAAACGGGAACTGTTCGCCAGGGCATTTTTGAAGCGTTACTCGGCCCTGAAATGTATGCCCGCCTGAATGAAAATATCTATAAGTTTCCGGGTTTCTCTTTAACAGAGCGTTCGGTAAGAAGCTATCCTTACCATGTTGCCGGCCATGTACTGGGTTATATTGATGAAGTGGATACCGGTTTTCTCCGCCAGCACCGCGATGAGGGTTACCTGATGGGTGATTACCGCGGACGCACAGGGCTGGAAAGAACCTATGAAAAAATACTGATGGGCCAGAGAGGTGTAAAGAATTATATACGTGATAATAAAAGCCGTATCCTGGGTGAATATGAAAAGGGGATCTATGATACGGCCGCGATTGCCGGAAAAAATATTCACCTGAGCCTGGATGTAGACCTGCAGGTACTGGGTGAACAGCTGATGAACAATAAAGTGGGAAGCATTGTGGCCATCGACCCGAGAACCGGCGGGATCTTATGCATGATCAGTGCACCCACTTACGACCCCAATGATATCACCGGCAACCAGCGGAAAAAACATATCAATGAATTACTGACCGATCCGCGCAAACCTTTTAATAACCGGGGGTTGGGAACCAAGTATTCGCCCGGTTCCACTTTTAAGACAGTAGTGGGTATCGTGGGTTTGACAGAAGGTGTGATCAATGAAAAAACAACCGTTACCTGCCCGGGATTTTTCACGGGTTGCGGAACCGGTAAACCCAAATGCCTGGATAAAGGAACCTTTAGTTTTATCAGCGCAGTGGCGCATAGCGATAACACTTATTTTTCAACCGTTTATAAGCGGATTCTTGACCAGCCAAGATACCATGGCGCCGACAGCGCCTTAAAAGTATTTAACCGGTATGCGTATTCTTTTGGCCTGGGTAATAAATTGGGTGTTGACCTTCCTGCGGAGCAGAAAGGTATTATTCCCGTATCGGAATATTACCGGAAGATCTTTGGGCCCAAATGGTATTCCTGCAATATTATCTCTAACGCTATCGGGCAGGGAGAAGTGAATACCACGCTGGTACAATTGGCCAATGTAATGACGATCATTGCAAACAAAGGATGGTATTATACGCCGCACCTGGTAGATTCTATTGAAGGCGGCGATGAAATGAATATGCTCGATCCGTATAAAGTAAAACATTATACCGACCAGGCCATCCCC
>JANXRX010000124.1 GCA_025352905.1 Bacteroidota bacterium
TGGGGTTTGCCGTTAAAGAATCCTGTTTTCCCGAAGACCAGGTAATCGGATCCTACATGCAGGTTTTTGGTTATCCAGCTAATCCCCTGAAACCAGGCAAGTTCAATGATACCGGTAGCATCTCGCAGGTGTGCTACCAGCCGCCTGGCCCTGCCTGCTCCCATCAATTCATAATCCACCAAAGTGCCGGCAACCTGTATGTACTCCGTTTGCGGAGTGATCTCCCTGATCCTGTTTACTTTGGTCTTATCAATATGGCGGTTGGGATAATGTTCCAGCAGATCCTGGAAAGTAAAAATACCCAGTTCCTTCTTCAGCATATCCGCACGCAGCGGACCCACTCCTTTGAGGAATTCGATGGGTGTGGATAGTATGGAGTTGTTGGAGGTCAAGGGGTCATTGGTTCATTAGTCATAAGGTAAGATGGATGAGTCTCCTGCAATATTACTGACTATCTCTAACTTACGCATCCAGCAACTCCCCAATGACCATGACCAATTACCTATTTACCTATCTTCGCCGTCATGGAAAAAGAGATCGTTCTCAGTGGTATTCGTCCTACAGGTTTCCTGCACCTGGGTAATTATTTTGGTGCATTGCGAAATTATGTGCGTATGCAGGATGCGTTCAACTGTTATTTCTTTGTAGCCGACTGGCATAGCCTTACCACGCACCCGGATACAACGGAACTGCGCAACAGTGTTCTGCGCGTGATAGCGGAGAATATTGCCTGTGGACTCGATCCTGATAAAGTGGCGCTTTATATCCAGAGCGATGTTCCGGAAATTGCGGAACTGTACCTGTACCTGAATATGCTTGCGTATAAAGGCGAGCTGGAAAAGACGGTCACTTTTAAAGAGAAGTTACGCAGGCAGCCAGACAATGCAAATGCCGGCTTATTAACCTACCCTGTTTTACAGGCGGCTGATATTTTAATTCACCGTGCGGTAAAAGTACCGGTGGGTAAGGATCAGGAGCAGCACCTGGAAATGGCCAGGAATTTTGCCGAGCGTTTTAATTACCGTTATGGAAACGTGCTTCCTTTACCGCATGCTTTTAATTATGGAGATAACCTGGTAAAGATCATGAGCCTGGATGGATCGGGCAAAATGAGTAAAAGTGAAAATCAACTGGCTACCTTATACCTCGCTGATGATGGGGACAGTATCCGTAAAAAGATCATGAAAGCCAAGACCGACCAGGGGCCATCGGAACCGAATGGGGTAAAACCGGATTATATTGAGAACCTGTTCACCTTAATGAGCCTGGTAAGTGCGCCGGGTACGGTACAGAAATTTGAAGACGATTTTAATGCCAGCAGCGCCGGTAACTGTATCATCCGGTATGGTGATATGAAGAAACAATTAGCGGAAGATATGGCCGCCTTTATTCAACCCATCCGGGAGAAAGCCGCTGATATTCAAAACAATAAGCTGCTTCTTGACAGGATCATCCGGCAGGGAGCTGATAAAGCCAGAGCCAGCGCAAGTGAAACACTGAAGCTGGTACGTTCGGCTATCGGAATAAAGTATATGTAGTTTGGGGTTTGAGGTTGTTAGTAGTTATTTCTCTGCTTTTGACCTTGTACAAAAAAACCAACAACAACCCAAAACTCTAAACTCCAAACTCCAAGCCAAGTCTCTAATTTCCAAACCAAATTTTCCGTACTTTCAATTACTATGGCAAAAGCAAAGAAACCAAAACATGTAGCAGTGGCCGGAAATATCGGTGCGGGAAAGACCACTTTAACGGAGATGTTGAGTAAGCACTACCGCTGGATACCACAGTTTGAAGATGTGGACCATAACCCTTACCTGATGGATTTTTATGAGGATATGCCGCGCTGGAGTTTTAACCTCCAGATATTTTTCCTGAACAGCCGTTTGAACCAGTTACTGGATATTCATCACGGAACGGAAACGGTGATCCAGGACAGGACCATTTATGAAGACGCTAATATATTCGCGCCCAACCTGCACGAAATGGGGTTGATGAGTAAAAGGGATTTTGATAATTATTATCTTTTTTTCCAGACATTAAAGACGATGGTGCAGCCCCCTGATCTTTTAATTTACCTGAAAGCTTCTGTTCCAACGCTTGTTGCACAGATACAGAAACGGGGAAGGGAATACGAAGAAAATATCCGCCTCGATTACCTGAAACGCCTCAATGAATACTATAATAAGTGGATTGATGGATACAAGGAAGGCCCGTTACTGATCATTGATTGCGATAAAAACAAGTTCGCCGAAAATGAGGAGAACTTCGGGGATATCATCACCAAGATCGACAGCACGCTGTTCGGGTTATTCTGATGGCTTATTAATTAGATTTTAGGCGCCGCTCCCAATATTTCTGCTGACACTCCCGCTGCATATTTTTCAAAATTCTGTACAAACTGTACAGCCAGTTCTGTTGATTTCGCATCATAGGCGGCCATGTCGGCCCAGGTATTGCGCGGATTTAATATTTCCGCAGGAACGCCGGGGCAACTAACAGGGATCATCATCCCGAAAACAGGATGTGGCTTATAATCAACCTGGTCCAGTTTGCCCTCCAGTGCAGCGGTGATCATAGCACGGGTATAGCTGAGTTTAATGCGGTTGCCGATGCCATAAGGGCCGCCGCTCCAGCCGGTATTAATCATCCATACATTTACGCGGTTCTCTTTCATTTTTCTTCCAAGCATCTCTGCATATTTACCGGGGTGTAAGGGCATAAAGGGTGCGCCAAAGCAGGCGCTGAAAGTAGATTTGGGTTCTGTTACACCAGCCTCCGTTCCCGCTACCTTGGCCGTATAACCGCTGATAAACTGGTACATAGCCTGGCCAGCATTCAGTTTACTTACCGGTGGCAACACACCATAGGCATCGCAGGTGAGAAAGAAAATATTCTGCGGTAGTCCGCCCGTGGCGGGTATGCACGCGTTACTGATATACTCCAAAGGATAACTGACGCGTGTATTTTCTGTAACCGAGCTGTTACTGAAATCGATCTTATGGGTACCTGGAAAAAATACAATGTTCTCAACCAATGCGCCCGAACGGATGGCCCGGAATATTTCGGGTTCTTTTTCTTCGTTTAGATCTATTGTTTTGGCATAACAACCGCCTTCAAAATTAAACACACCTGTATTGGTCCACCCATGTTCATCATCACCGATCAGTTTACGTGAAGGATCAGCACTCAATGTGGTTTTACCTGTTCCACTTAAACCAAAAAAAACAGCCACATCTTCTTTATCACCCATATTGGCGCTGCAATGCATACTCAGTACCTCATGTGTAACCGGTAATAAAAAATTAAGAACACTGAAGATCCCCTTCTTCATTTCGCCTGTATAACCGGTACCACCAATCAGAATGGTTCTTTCCGTAAAAGAGATCATCGCAAAATTCTGCGCACGCGTTCCATCAACCGAAGGATCTGCTTTAAAACCGGGCGCCTGTATGATCTGCCATTCGGGTTCAAAGGCATGAAGCTCTTCCTCCGAAGGGCGTAAAAACATATTGTACGCAAAAAGGTTGCTCCATGGATGCTCATTGATCACCCGTAGCGGCAAACGGTAAGAAAGATCGGCACATGCATAGGCATCGCGTATCCAGATCTCTTCTTTCGTACCGAGGTAATCCAGTAATTTCTGTTTGAGTTTTTTGAAACAGGTTTCGTTCACAGCGAGATTAAAGTTGTTCCAGTCTACCGTTCCTGCCGTAACCGTATCTTTTACGATGAATTTATCTTTCGGACTGCGACCGGTAAATTCACCTGTACTGATGCACAGGGCGCCGGTATCATTCAAAACACCCTGACCGCGGCTAACGGTTTGTTCAACCAGTTCAGAAGGGTTTAACTGGTAATGCACCATAGCATCAATGCGTAGGCCGAATTCGGAGAATCTTTCTTTTGATGGCATAACAGGAGACAAAATCATATACGAACAATCGTTAGTTAGCACAAAAGTAACCCATTCGGCTATATCCTGTTTGATAAGTATATCGATCAGATATTAGTAATTATTAAATTTTAAAGGAAAAAATTGAATAAAATCAAAATCATCGGCGGTATTTTGCCAAAAATTAGATGATACCCTGCCAATCTTGAATGATTTATAAAAAATGAACAAGCCTGGGGCGTTGTTAAATTGTCATCTCCCGATATCTGTTAAAACAGTAACATTTATTTGTATATCAGGTATGAAACAACATCTTATATTATAATTACGTTTGCAATAAATGCGATCCATGTTCAACCGGAAAACCCTGCTTTTACTAACCCTTTTATCCCTGTCTTTTGCTTGTTTTTCGCAGCAAAACGATGCTGATGACAGCAAGGGCAGGTTCAAACGGGAAAATATTTTTATAGGGTCTGGGTTGAATCTTGGCCTGGCCAGCAGTTCTTTTAATGTAGGTCTGAATCCTGAAATAGGTTACAGCATTGCACACTGGTTTGATGCGGGTATTGCTTTTAATGTCAATTATTTTTCTCAAACAGCTTCTCAATTCAATTTCAATACCAGCTTTCATAATTTCAATTATGGCGGCGGTCCGTTTGTAAGATTATGGCCGATCAACTTTTTATTTGTGCAGGTACAGCCTGAATTTAACTGGACACGTGTTACCCGCAAAGATGTAAACTCCGGCATTCAAAATAGCTATAGTACCAATGCGGGCAGTTTATTGGTAGGGCTCGGATACGGTACGAAATTGATGGGCAGCCATTATTCCTATTTCAGCCTGATGATCGATATCCTCCAGAATACCAATTCCCCTTATCGTGATCAGAATAGCAGCGATCCCCTTCCTGTACTCAGGGCAGGTTTTGGATTTTATCTCCACCCAAGGCGTTAATGGCCGAAACCGGGTTGTTACAGACCACTAATTTTTCTTGCCAGTCGTTATACAGGAACCCTTCCTGCGACATATTATCTATATGTGCGATCAGGTGATCGTAAAACCCACCAGAGTTAAGGAGTATCACTTTTTTATTATGGATATTGAGGGTGTTCCAGGTAAGCATTTCGAACAGTTCATCAAGCGTGCCGTTACCGCCCGGCAGTATCACGGCAGCATCGCATAATTCATACAGCATTTTTTTACGGACATGCATATCGGCAACTATGCGCAGGTCGGTGATACCCTCATGCTGGTGCTCCCAACTAATCAGTAATTCGGGAATAATACCGATTACTTCCCCGCCGTTTTCCATTACCGCATCTGCTACGGCGCCCATCAGTCCTTTTTTACCGCCTCCATACACCAGCTTTATTTCCTTTTTTGCGAGCAATACACCCAGTTCCCGTGCATGCGCTGCATATACAGGATTTATGCCTGTCTTTGATCCACAAAAAACGGTAATACTTTTAGGGTCCATAAAACTGTTTTACACAAGGCAAAATAGGTGAATTATTTTTACTACTTTTCAATAGTTTATTAACGGCCAATCATTTCTCTTATGTCCCCGACACTTTTATTCACGTTTGTGATCGCTTATTTCCTGGTGCTGCTCTCGGTGGCCTGGTACACAGGCCGGAACAGCAATAACGATTCCTTTTTTATCGGGAACAAGAACAGCAACTGGATGCTGGTAGCTTTTGGGATGATCGGCACATCGCTTAGCGGCGTAACTTTTGTAAGCGTTCCGGGCGGAGTGGGCGATTTTGGCGCGCATGGTTTTAAAGGCTTTGCCTATATGCAGGTTGTTTTAGGCAATATGCTGGGCTATGCTGTGATCGCTTTTGTACTGCTCCCCATTTATTACCGGCTCAATCTTACTTCCATTTATAATTACCTGCTGCAACGTTTTGGAAAAATGGCTTATAAAACCGGCGCCCTGTTCTTTATCATCAGCCGAACATTCGGCGCTACGGCCAGGCTTTACCTTGTGATCAACGTGATCCAGTTCTTTATCCTTGATAAAATGGGCATTCCCTTTATTGTTACTGCTGCCGTGATCCTTTTAATGATATTACTGTACACATTTGAAGGCGGTGTAAAGACCATCGTGTATACAGATACCCTGCAAACAACCTTAATGATCGCTGGACTGGTGATCTGTATTGTATACATACTCAATAACCTGCATCTCTCTGTTGGCGGCGCCCTGGGGCAATTGCGTAGCAACGGCTATCTCACCATTTTTAATACCGATGTGAACAGCAAAGGCTTTTTTGTAAAACAGATCATCGGAGGGGCATTCATCACGATTGCTATGACCGGGCTTGACCAGGAAATGATGCAAAAAAATATCAGTGTAAAAAGATTAGTGGATTCACAAAAGAATATCGTTACACTTGCCGTTATCTTTATTTCCGTACTGGCCCTGTTCTTATCCTTAGGTGGCCTGTTATACCTGTTTGCCAAGGCCCAGGGCGGACAATACCAGGAAATACTGGTAAATGGCAAAATGGTGAAACAATTTATATTACATGATATCAATATCATTGGCGATAAAGCTTTCCCTTCCGTGGTATTGAGTTATTTTCCGCCGGCGATCGGCATTATTTTTATCATCGCCCTGATTTCCGCTTTATTCCCGAGTGCAGATGGTGCGCTTACGGCGCTTACTTCCTCGTTCTGTATCGATATTATCGGATTGCGTGAAAGGGCGGATCTGGATGAGAAACAAAAGAAACGACTTCGCTTAACCGTTCACTTATTATTCGCCATTCTTTTTTTGATCTGTATCATGGTGTTCTATAAACTGAATGATAACAGTATCATTGATATCATACTTGATCTTGCCGGCTATACCTATGGGCCGCTGCTCGGCCTGTTTTCTTTCGGCATCATGACCAAAAGGAAATTACCCAATACATGGATGGTAACTTTTGTGTGTTTACTCGCTCCCGTGGTTTCGTATATTCTCAGCATTAACGCAAAAACCTGGTTCAATAATTACCAGATAGGTATTGAGTTACTGATTATTAATGGGCTGCTCACCTATCTCGGGTTGCTGCTGATTTCTAAACGGGCTGAACAGATAAACTGAGTTTTTTTAACAGAAAATTTGATATTTGCTTATGGACCTTGTACACCCACTGGCAGAAGCCTACGCAGCCAGGATCAGTTCTCCTGAAAACGAACTGTTAAAACAGGTGAATGATGAAACCACCCATCACCATGCACAACCGCAAATGCTGAGCGGGCATGTACAGGGTAGGTTCCTATCCTTTATCAGCAGCATCCTGCAACCGAAATACATATTGGAAATAGGCACATTTACTGGCTACAGTGCCCTCTGCCTTGCCGAAGGGCTGGCTCCCGGCGGGGAACTTCATACCATTGAACTCAGGGAAGAAGATGTGATCCTTTCCCAATCAAATTTTAGCAAAAGCTACACGAATAAGCAAATACATTTGCACCGGGGTGATGCCAAAGAAGTGATCCCGGCATTACCGTATACCTGGGATCTTGTATTTATTGACGCGGACAAACCATCCTATATCGATTATTATGAACTGGTGGTGCCGAGGTTACGGGCAGGGGGAGTTATCCTGGCCGACAATGTTTTTTTTCACGGAGAGGTTCTGCAGGAACCGGTATCCGGAAAGAACGGGAAGGCAATTGATGCATTTAATAAACATGTACAGAACGACCCGAGAACGGAACAGGTATTGGTTTCTATCAGGGATGGTGTATTGATGATCAAAAAGAAATCGGAATGAAAAAATGGGTTTTATTTTCCTGTCTCCTGCTGGCAACCGCTATAGAGGCGCAAAGAGAAAAGGCAGAAGCATATGTTGCTGCCTATAAAGAACTGGCCATTGCTGAAATGATGCGTTCCGGCGTGCCCGCCACCATTACCCTGGCACAGGGTATTCTTGAATCCCAGTCGGGCGAGAGCGACCTCGCCAAAACATCGAACAACCATTTTGGCATCAAGTGCAAAACAGAATGGACAGGTCCAAAAACCTACCATGATGATGATGAAAAAGGCGAATGTTTCAGGGTATACCCTACCGTTGCGGATTCTTACCGCGACCATTCTGATTTTTTAAAAAACCGCCCTTACTATACAGAACTTTTTAAACTGGACCCCGCCGATTATGAAGCATGGGCAAAGGGTTTAAAGAAAGCAGGTTATGCCACCAGCTCTACTTACCCGCAACAGTTATTAAAAGTGATCAATGATTATAATCTCCAGCAATACAGTCTCGAAGCTTTGGCCAGGCAAAAAAATGGAACCCTGACTGCCGCCAATACAAACATGACAGGGATGGTTAGTCAGCCGGCAACCCCACAAATCACGAAGAACACTGTATTCCCGCAGGGTATTTTTACCATTAACCATTCAAAAGTGATCTATGCGGGCAGTGGCACTTCTCTTTTAGCATTAGCCAGTCAATATGATATTCCGCTGGCCAAGCTGCTGGATTTTAATGAACTGCCTGAAACAGATATCCTGTCCAATGACCGGCTGATCTTTATTGAAAAGAAACTAAAAAAAGGCGCCAATGATTTTCACCTGGTGGCAGATGGCGAAACCTTATACGAGATCAGCCAGATGGAAGGGGTTCGCCTGGAAAGTATCCTCGAATACAATAACCTGCAAAAAAATTCGCTGGTGTCTGCCGGCGATAAGGTTTACCTGCGCGCCTTACATGCGTTGTCGGCTGGCTCGGCAAGCGTTTCCCAATAATTTCAGTATCTTATCCCTTCAAAACTAAACTGTCAATGGCCATAATAAAGGTGTTCGACAAAACATTTGTACCCTACCTTCCTGAAAAGCTGATCCTTGAAAAGATAAGTGAACTGGCCGGGCAACTGAACACGGATTATGCAGGTAAACGCCCGCTTTTTATCGCCGTGCTCAATGGCTCGTTCATGTTTGCTGCAGACCTTTTTAAAGAGATAAGTATCGAGGCTGAGATTTGTTTTATCAAACTTGCATCTTATAAAGGCACCAAATCAACGGGCCATGTGATAACGGCCATTGGCCTGGATACGGATATAACCGACAGGCACGTAGTGATCCTCGAAGATATCATTGATACGGGCAAGACCATGAACGAGTTCCTGCCACAGTTATATAACCAGCATCCGGCATCGCTGAAAGTAGCTGTGTTACTGCATAAACCGGATGCGACCGTATTTCCGATTACCATCGACTACTGCTGTTTTTCGATACCCAATAAATTTGTACTGGGGTATGGCCTTGATTATGATGGGTTAGGAAGAAATATCCGCGAGATCTATCAATTGGAAGAAGCCTAATGTTCTGCTAATAATGGCTGAAGCTCACTGATTTTCCTGTTTTCTGTATTACATTGTTAAAAATACCTGCTTACCTGATGAAAAAGGTCATTTGGGTCTTTCTGTTCTGCCTTGCCATCTGCCCGCTGTACAGCCAGTATTATCTCCGTGGCGAAATAAAAGATGACAGGGGCCGCCTTCTGGAAGGGGTTAAAATCCTTCTCGCTTCACACGGCACCATTCCTTACTTTAGTGGCAGCAGCGGTAATTTCGGGATCTCACTTACACAGGCTTCCGATAGCATTACTTTATCGATGGATGGTTATGAAATACTGACCAAAAAACCGATAGATGCCCGGCAGTACCAGTCTTTCGTTTTAAAAATGCTTCCCTCCACCGCCCAGCTATACAAACGGAAATTATCTTCTGCCACTACCAACCTGAAAGCTACTTCGGTTAGCCTGTCTTCTGTGTTGGGAGAAAGTTACAGCAACCTGGTCGAGAACAGTTTTATTGACGCAGGCAAATACCCTGAAACCGGATTTGCATTGAATGTTGACAAAGCCTCCTATAGTAATACCAGGCGCTTTATCAGTAATGAAATGAAAGTTCCGGCAGATGCGATACGCATTGAAGAGATGTTGAATTATTTCAGCCTCTCAAAAGAAAATACAACTGCACCTAAAAAAGATTTCAGCTGCACCACCAAATTAACTACCTGTCCATGGGATCAGGCCAACCGGTTATTATTTATCCAGGTAGCGGCGCCGCGTTTGAACCTCGACAGCATCCCGCCGTCTAACCTTGTTTTTTTAATTGATATATCGGGGTCGATGGACAAACCCAACCGCCTGCCGTTACTGCAATCCGCTTTTAAGATGCTGGTAGATAATATGCGGCAGCGGGATACCATTTCGGTGGTTACGTATGGTGGCGGGGTCAGTATTGCCTTACCACCAACCAGCGGGGATCAGAAACAGAAAATAAAAGCGGTCATCGATTCATTAACCGCCAGCGGTGATACACCCGGAGAGAATGCCATCCGGATTGCTTACGGACTTACCAAAAGAAGTTTTATACCCAAAGGCAATAACCGCGTGATACTGGCTACCGATGGCGATTTTAACATCGGGCAAACTTCTGAAAAAGAGTTGGAAGACATGATCGTTGGTTTCAGGCAAACCGGTATTTACCTAACCTGCCTCGGTGTGGGTATGGGTAATTACAAAGACAGTAAACTGGAGACGCTGGCCAAAAAGGGAAATGGGAACTTTGCGTATATAGACAACTTAGCAGAAGCGCAGAAAGTATTGGTAACCGAATTTACGCAGACAATGTATTCGGTAGCGGATAATGCCTACCTCAAAATAAGTTTCGATCCGGGCACGGTAAAAGAATACAGGCTGATCGGTTTTGATAATATAAAGAATGCGATGGAAGACAGTACCAGTGAACTGGAGGGCGGTGAAATAGGTAGCGGGCATTCTGTGATGGCCATTTTTGAACTGAGCCCTGCCCTGAAAGACAGCCTGGCAAAGCAAAGGAACCTGGCAAATATTTCACTCCAATACAAGGAACCCAAAACAGAAAACACCCGTAAACAGCAGTTTGCTGCTTTATATGATATGACGCGACTCGAAAATGCGGATTCAAGTTATCGGTTCGCCGCTTCTGTTGCTATGTTCGGCCTGGTATTAAAGCAATCGAAGTATACAAACGGTTATCTGCTGGAAGATGTGCTTTCGCTCGCAAGGAGTGCGGCTAATATCAATGATATGCACCAGCAGGAGTTTTTGTATTTAATAGAAAAAGCGATCAAAATTTATCACCCGGTAAAACAAAGAAAAAGAAAAGGAGAGAATCGCTAACGTTTAATTAAAAGCTTCCCGTACCCTCTCAAAAAAACTCTTGTCGGCCTTATTTGGATTAGGCTTAAAGTTTTCGCTTTGATTCATTTTATCCAGCAGGTCTTTTTCTTCTGCGCTCAGGTGTTGCGGTGTCCATATATTCACCTGTATCAATTGATCTCCTTTGCCATAACCCTGTACTTCCGGAAATCCTTTTCCTTTTAAACGGAAGATCTTGCCGCTTTGTGTACCTGGCGGGATCTTGATCTTGGCCCTTCCATCAATAGTCGGTACTTCCACCTGTGTACCAAAAGCGGCATCGGGAAATGAGATATGCAGGTCATAGCCAACATTCAATCCATCCCTATGCAGTTCACTATGCGCTTCTTCTTCTATCTGTATAATCAGGTCGCCGGCCGGCCCACCTCTTTCACCAGCATTACCTTTACCGCTCATACTCAACTGCATGCCTTCCTGCACACCTGCCGGTATTTCGATACTGATGGTTTCTTCTCCATATACCCTTCCCTCCCCTTTACAGGCGGTGCATTTTGCGGTAACAGTGGTTCCTTCGCCATTACAGGTTGGGCAGGTAGTTACGGTTTGCATCTGTCCTAAAAAAGTATTCGTTACCCTGCGTACCTGGCCACTGCCGTTACAGGTATGGCAGGTTTGCAGGCTGTTCTTATCTTTTGCACCATTACCCCCACAGGTGTTGCATAGTACATGCTTTTTCACCTTTACATTCTTTACTACTCCCTTGGCTATTTCTTCATAGGTAAGTTTCATTTTGATGCGCAGGTTGCTTCCACGCTGGCCCCTTGCCCTTCCTGCACCACCACCGCCGCGTCGCCCGCCGCCGCCAAAGAAATTACCAAATACATCGTCCCCGAAAATATCACCGAACTGGCTAAAGATATCATCCGTATTCATTCCACCACCATACCCGCCTCCGGTTCCGGGGCCAAATGCAGCATGACCAAAGCGGTCATATTTTGCTTTCTTATCCCCGTCGCTCAATACTTCGTATGCTTCTGCCGCTTCCTTGAACTTTTCTTCCGCTTCTTTATCACCAGGGTTCCTGTCGGGGTGAAATTGCATGGCAACTTTGCGGTAGGCTTTCTTTATTTCGTCGGCCGGGGCTGATTTGTTTACACCCAGTATTTCGTAAAAATCTCTTTTGGTTGCCATTAACTTTTATCTTTTTATTATTTACCCACCACCACTTTTGCGAAACGGATGAGCTTATCGTTCAGGTAATACCCTTTTACTACTTCATCCAGTACTTTTCCTTTCAATTTTTCAGTTGGTGCGGGGATCTCTGTAATGGCTTCATGCTTTTCCACATCAAAATCGGTATGCATACTATCCATTGCTTTTACCCCTTTATTGGTAAGCGTGGTGCGCAGTTTATTGAACACTATCTGGATTCCTTCTTTCTGTACAGCGATATCATCATTTGCCTGCAATTGCTTTTCGGCACGGTCACAGTCATCCAGTACATCCAGCAGGGAAACGATCACGTCCTTTCCGGCAGTCTGCATCAGTTCCAGCCGTTCTTTTGCTGTTCTGCGCCTGAAATTGTCAAATTCAGCCATCAGGCGCAGGTATTTGTCTTTCTGCTCCTGTAATTCTGCCTGCAGTTTTTCGCTTTCACCGCCCTCATCTACAGCGGCGTTCAAATGCGAGGTACCGGCTGCATTTTCGTCAGTATTCATATCAAATCCCGCCCCTGTGTCCACCGTTTCGGCGTTTTGCGCCATTTCTTGTTCTTCCATGATCATTATTCTTTGTGTATCAATACTGTCAAAAATTTTGCCGGGGCAAAGAAAAGGGAAAAAATGGCAGGAAAAAAGCTCCCTATCTTCGTTCCATGACGAAAGTATACCTCAGAAAGAAGATCGCGCCCAGAATTGCCCATGGGCACCCCTGGATCTATGGAAATGAAGTAGAACGAATAGATGGCACTGTGGAGGGTGGCGATATTGTGGAAGTGTATTATGGCGACCAGAAATTTGCAGGGATAGGATATATTAACCCAAAATCACAGATCCTGGTGAGATTACTGACCCGGAAAAAGGAAACCATTGATGAACAGTTCTTTTATAACCGCATTTTAGAAGCCTGGCATTACCGGCAAAAGATCGGGTATACAGAAAACTGCCGCCTTGTTTTTGGGGAGGCCGACCAGTTACCTGCCCTTGTCATTGATAAGTTCAACGACTATTTTGTGATACAGACCCTGTCGCTTGGCATAGACAAATGGAAGGCGGCCATTGTAAAAGCCATTTCCTCCATCTTCACACCAAAAGGGATATATGAACGCAATGATGTGCCGGTAAGGGAACTGGAAGGGTTGCCGCAGCTAAAAGGGTTTTTATCCGCATCGTTTGATACAACGATCATCATTCGTGAAAATGGATTGCAATTTTATGTTGATATTGAGAATGGCCAGAAAACAGGTTATTTCCTCGATCAGCAAAACAACCGTAACGCTATAGAGCATATTGTAAAAGGAGCCGATGTGCTGGGTGTGTTCACTTATACAGGAACATTTGAAATTCATGCGGCACATTACGGGGCCAGGTCTGTACTGGGGCTCGATATTTCAGAAACAGCGGTGGCACAGGCAAACAGGAATGCCGATTTAAACGGGCTATCCAATATTTGTCGTTTTGAAACGATGAATGCGTTTGATGTTTTAAAAAAATGGGGCAAGGAAGGCAGGCAATATGATGTGGTGATGCTTGATCCACCTGCTTTTACAAAGAGTCGTGAAAATATACAAAAGGCGCTGACAGGTTATAAAGAGATCAACCTGCGGGGGATGAAATTATTACGCAGCGGCGGTTTCCTGGTTACCTCGAGTTGTACCAACCTGGTTACCCCCGACCAGTTTATGCAGACCATTGAAATGGCCGCCAATGATGCCCGCAAAAAAATTCGCCAGGTAACTTTCCGCCAACAATCCAGCGATCACCCCATTATCTGGGGAATGGAGAATACAAATTACCTGAAGTTTCTAATTGTGGAAGTTTCTGAGAGATAACATACTACTTATTTTATCACCTGGAATTTCCCCGACTCGATCATCCGGCCGCTCTGATCACGGAGCTGGTAAACGTAGATGCCGCGATAATAGCTATCGTCTAAAGTAATGGTGAGCTTAGAATCGGTGACCCTGGTTTCGGTCATTTTCTTACCGATAAAACTGTATATCTGTAGCGTATAGGTTTTGTCGACCGATTTATCAAAATTGAAATTAATATAGGTAGTGGCGGGATTGGGATAGAAATGTGTGATCTTGGGTTCAGGGTCGCCAAATGGTGCATATGCGTCCTTATCCTTATCGGGCATATAACTGCTGATAAGAAAAGAGAAAGATAATAAAATGGGTAAGTAACTTTTACGCATGTGCACTATATCGGCACTAAAAATACCAAAGAATCCGGTTTTAACAAATTACCGTAAGAATTTTAACATTAAGCCCTTCTCAAACCGTGCCTCCGTGTGAGAAAACCAATTTGCACACGTAGGCACAAAGGCACGGTTTATACCAGGCTGTTTAACGTAAAGATTGTAATGTTTGCTGAATGGCTGCAAAATCTGGGAGGTCACTGGGCATCGCACAAACTTCGGCATAACGGATCACACCTGCTTTATCTACCACGAAAGCCGCTCTTTTACTTACACCCTGCATTTCAAACGCAGGGAAAGTATCATATAATACCCCGAAAGCAGCAGAAGCTTCTTTATTAAAATCACTCAGCAACGGGAAATTAAGGTTTTGTTCTGCTTTGTATTTACCGAGAGAAAATAAAGAATCAACTGAGATACCATATACCTGTGCATCGGTATTGTTATAATCCGCAATATTATCGCGTATGGTACAGAGTTCGATTGTACAGGTGCCGGTAAATGCCAACGGAAAAAATAAGATCACCAGGTTCTTGCCCTGTTGGTCAGTTAAGGATACTTTCTTTTTCTCTGTATCGAACAGGCTAATGTCGGGAATTTTTTCTCCGGGTTGTTTGCTCATGGTAAAAGTTTACTATATTATTAAAATAAAATGCTTTACAATTTCATCTCCCTAACATCTTCCGAAACAACCAGTTTACCCGCTGTTTTTGCTATGATCTCGTCTATCGTTACACCGGGCGCATATTCCCTTAAAACAAATCCTTCAACCGTTATATCCAGCACAGCCAGTTCGGTCACTACTTTTTTAACACAGCCTATACCGGTAAGCGGTAAGCCGCAGGCAGGTAATAATTTACTTTCTCCTTTGGGGTTGGTATGCATCATGGCAACAATAATATTTCTTGCGCTTGCCACGAGGTCCATGGCGCCGCCCATACCTTTTACCATTTTGCCCGGGATCTTCCAGTTGGCAATATCGCCGCGTTCGCTTACTTCCATAGCGCCCAGTACGGTCAGGTCTATTTTACCGGCACGGATCATACCAAAACTTTCTGCACTGTCGAAGAAGGCTCCCCCGGGAACAAGCGTTACCGTTTCCTTTCCCGCATTAATCAGGTCCGCATCTACCACTGCTTCTTCGGGGTAAGGGCCCATGCCCAGTATACCGTTCTCGCTTTGAAAAATAACGGTCATCCCTTCCGGGATATAATTTGCCACAAGCGTAGGAATACCAATGCCAAGGTTTACATACATGCCGTCTTTCATTTCCTGCGCGATGCGTTTAGCGATTCCGTATTTGTCGAGCATTTTAATTAATTTTTACCGTTCTTCTTTCGATCCGTTTCTCATAGTTCTTTCCCTCAAATATCCTGTGTACATATACTCCTGCCACATGCACCTGCTCGGGATCGAGTTCGCCGGGTTGTACCAGGTGTTCTACTTCTGCGATCGTAATATCGCCTGCCTTGGCCATGGAAGTGGAAAAATTGCGGGTGGTTTTCCTGAAGACAAGGTTACCCATCGTATCCCCCTTCCAGGCTTTTACAATAGCAAACTTCGCATGCAGCGCATGCTCCATCAGGTGTATTTTTCCATTGAATTCCCGGGTTTCTTTTCCGGCGGCTATTTCAGTACCATAACCGGCGGGCGTATAAAAAGCAGGGATCCCCATTCCTGCCATTTGAATTCTTGTGGCAAGGGTTCCCTGCGGTACCAGGTCCACTTCCAGTTCTCCGCTTAGCAGCTGTCGTTCAAATTCTGCATTCTCACCCACATAACTACTGATCATTTTTTTTACCTGCCGCGTCTTTAACAGAAGACCCAACCCAAAATCATCTACCCCGGCATTGTTCGAGATACAGGTCAGTTCCCTGGTTCCTTTACGGACCAGCGCTCCAATACAGTTTTCAGGAATGCCGTTCAGTCCAAAACCTCCAAGCATCAACGTATCCCCATCACTGATATCATGAATGGCCGCATCGGCATTTGCAAAAACTTTATTCATAAAAAGATCGTTAATCTTACAAAATACGCATCAACGCGCCTTCGCCTGGCCATGATCATTATTCTCAAACAGGAGATTTCTCTCGCGAACAGAGAACTGGTCTATCGAATCAATTAATATTTTCATCTGCACGGGATGCGCCTCATAATATTTGTAGCTGTTATAAAAATGTGTCCTTGTGATCCCATGAATTGAAAATACCTGCTCGTACAGGCGGATATTGTCTTTACGTTTTTTACCCGTTGAGTCTTTCGAAATAATACTGAGGTACCATTCATCTGCTTTCATCATATCCCACATCACTAATTTCATCGTGGGTATCGGTAATGGTTTATCATCGGCATTATGCCGGCAACCGGTGGTTGCCAAACATACTATGAACATCATCCATGCAATCTTTCTCATCGCAGTTCCTGTTTGTAAAGTGGTGCATTCACAATATCCAGTTCGGTTAATATTTCAATGGCCCTTGCTTTTTCTTCGCTGGTGCCTTTTTTAAAGAGCCCAACCAGTTCCTGTGCCTTACCCTGCATCAGGAACTGTAGTATCATGGTATTGGCATTCTCCTTGTTAAAAGCCTGTAACTGCGTCAGGGTCTGTAGCATATTCTTTCTCGCCTCTGCCTCATTCTCATATATTTTGTCAAGCCCGGAACGGTAATACGAATAGATCACATCATGTATGATATTGTAACGGCTGTTGATCAGGTTCTCGTTCAGCCAATACCTGTTACGCAGCCCGTCAAACACACGCCAGCCGGTCAGGTTCTTACCTTCCGGGGCATTGTTGATGATATTCTGCGCTTTACGGTAATAAGCATCACCGCCTTTCGGCGAAAAAGAATCATAATCCAGGCCAATGATCATGTAGGCATAGTAAGCAAATATTGCAGGCAGGTTTGCGGCAGTAGCATCCGTTCCCTGTACCCTGCTTTCATTGAATTCCACGGGTTGAAATTCAGCATATTTAAAAGTTACATCTGCATCAAGATAATTTACCAGGGCCGACTGGTAAGTGGAATTATAAATAGGTCTGGCAGTTTGCACTGTAAGCGTGGCTTTGTACACATTCGGTTCCACGATACTTTCCAGGTTCAGAATAAAACTGCACTCGATCTTTTCGTTCTGCTGAAACTGGTCGTTTGTCCACCTGCGCGTGTTCATGAAATTATTCAGCTGCGTCTGGAGTGTGATAAATATTTTTTTATCAACGGTTGAATTTACCCTGGTTGCCACCACGCTCACCTTAGCCTGCAGCTCCTGTGAAAAAGCAGTTGTAAATGCCAGGCAAACAAGTAGCGCGGATAGGATGTATTTTTTATTCATGGATCCTTGATACGATAAATGAAACAATTTCTTTTGCAATCTCTTTTTTTGACTGAAGACCCAAAGATAACACAGTTCCCGACCTGTCAAAGATGGTTACCTGGTTGGTATCCACCCCAAACCCGGCGGCTTTATCCTGTAAAGAATTGAGTATGATACAGTCTGCATTCTTTGCACTGAGCTTTTCACGTGCATTAGCCTCTGCATTTTCTGTTTCAAGGGCAAACCCTGCCAGGTACTGGCCTTTCTTCTTCCGGCTGCCCAGGTGTTTTAGTATATCCCCGGTTTTGGTCAAAGAAAGTTCCAGTGTTGCGGTTTTCTTTTTGATCTTTTCTTTGGCCACTTCTACCGGTCTGAAATCGGCAACGGCGGCACACATTACGATAATGTCGGCATCAGCAAAAGCAGTATCTGCGGCGCTGAACATTTCGGCTGCAGAAACAACCCGCTGCACACGCAAACCTTCATAAGGGATTGACTCATGTGTGGGGCCCGTGATCAGTAATACATCGGCGCCTTGCAGGTAAAGCGCTTCTGCCAGCGCGAATCCCATTTTGCCCGATGAATGATTGCCGATAAACCGGACGGGGTCAATGGCTTCATAAGTGGGACCGGCGGTTACGATCGCTTTCTTACCTTTCAGCGTAGCGGCCCTGAAAAAATGTTCTACCAGGTAGTTTACTATCTCTTCGGGTTCGGCCATCCTTCCCTCACCAAACAGGCCGCTGCCCAATTCTCCCTTTCTTACGGAAATGATATGGTTTCCAAATTCTGCGAGTGCGGAAATATTTTTTTGTGTAGCGGGATGCTGCCACATATCCTCATCCATGGCAGGCGCCACTACCACCGGGCAGGTGGCAGAAAGATATACGGCCAGCAATATATTGTCGCACAGGCCATGCGCCATTTTTGCAAGCGTGTTACAACTTAATGGCGCCACCAGGAATACATCTGCCCAGCGCCCAAGCATTACATGGTTCGACCATTCATCTCCTTCCGCCATTTCAATGATCACTTTATTGCGGGAGAGCGTTGACAGCACCAGCGGCGAAACAAAATCCCTGGCAGCGGGTGTCATCACCACCTTCACATCGGCGCCCGCTTTTACCAGCAACCGTACCACGAGGATAGATTTATAAGCAGCAATGCTGCCGGTGATGCCTATGAGTATTTTTTTTCCTATCAGCATGGGTTCATAGTTCATAGTTCATAACTGAACCAGGTCATTATTATGTGCCCTGATCCAGGAACTATATCCTGCTCCCTCAAAGTAACAAAAAACGACAGTTCATCACTGTCGTTTTATATCATTTGAGGAAGATTTAGCTTATCTGAACAGATCGCTCTCGTTGTTCCTGCGGTAGTATACTTTGGCTTCCATGAATTCCTGGGTAGCCAGGATAGCCGGGTTAGGCATTTTTTCGTAGGCGCGTGATATTTCTATCTGCTCCTTGTTCTCATGAATTTCTTCCAGGCTATCGGTATGGCTCGCAAACTCTTCCAGCTTGTTATGCAGTTCTTCCCGAAGGGTAATATTGATCTGGTTGGCCCTCCTGGCAATGATGGCGATAGACTCATACAGGTTGCCTGTCTTTGACTTAATGTCGATCAGACTCTTGGTCTCAACAACACTCGCGGTATTAGCGCTCATTTGTCTTCTTAGCTTGCTCATTTATTTTTCAGGGGTTTTAAAAAGTTATTGGTTTGTATTTTTATCTTATTTACTTCATCCAGGTGTTTGCTATCCGTAAAACGATCCGAGAAATCATTACACTCTGCCAGCACTTTTTCATAACGCTCTTTCTGTTTTTCCTCGTAACTCATTTCAGCGTATTTGTAGTACGATTTGATCACGAGTAATTTATACTCATCCCCTTTCTTAGAATCCGGGAAATTGTCTGATACGGTTCCAAACGCAATGGCCGCAGCTTTAAAGTAACCCAGGTCATAATACAATTCTGCGCTCTTATATTCCTTTGCTTCCAGTTTTTCCCTGCATTTATCAATGATCTCGCTGGCGTCTTTGGTTCTTGCAGAAGCCGGATGCGTATTAATAAAAGCCTGCATCAGCTGCATCGCCCTGTTGGTATTTGTCTGATCCAGCTCCACTTTAGGCGACTGGCGGTAAAAGCAAAAAGCGCGCATATAATCACACTCTTCTGTTCTCGGGCTGGTTGGAAAGTTCTCTACGAATGTTTTGAAGAGATTTTCCGCATTCATATAGTCCTTCTGGTAATAATAAGAATACGCAAACTTAAAATACATGTCCTCGTAGCGCGTGGTTCCTTTTACATACGGGAAGATATCTTCATAAAGCTGTTGTGCGTATCCGTAGTTCTTGCTTGCATAGAACTGTTCGGCCATTTTATACTTGTACTCATAATCCTTACTCTTCAGGATCTTACCAAACTTACTCGAACAGGAAGCGGCAAGCATCAACACCGGTAACAATAAAAGAACGATCCTATTCATACAAGGGGACAAAATTAGTTAATTGCGGGCAATTTAGGCTCCAGATAGTTAAGAAATAGCCAAAAGGAGCGATTTGGGAACAAATTCCAAAATTGGGAAGGCTGCCTTAAAATATAAGGCAGCCTTCCGCATCTTATTTATAAAGAATCAGACTACTTGTCTTCTTCTCCTTCTTTCAGTTTAGCCTTGATCTCTGCCAGGGCACCCAGGTCGCCCAGGGTAGCTTTTTCAACTTTGGCCTGGATGTTTTTCACCGCTTTTTTGGTGTTATCAGAATCAACTTTGGCTTCTTTCTTGGCTGCCTCTTTTACGTCGGCTTCCTGCTGCTCCCAGATACGGGCATGGCTCAACACGATACGTTTTTCGTTACGGTCAAACTCTATCACCATAAATGGAGCGGTTTCGTCGGGCTGAACCTGTTTGCCATCTTCCTTGTTCAGGTGACGGTTAGGGGCGAAGCCTTCCAGGCCATACTGCAACTGAACCAGGGCGCCTTTGTCGTCCTTACGGGTAACAGTGCCTTCGTGCGTAGTGCCAACAGCAAATGTATCTTCCAGCGCATTCCATGGATCTTCTTCAAGTTGTTTATGTCCTAACTGCAGTTTGCGGTTCTCTTTATCAATACTTAAGATAATGATATCGATCTGCTCGCCCACTTTGGTATAATCAGTGGGGTGATTGAAACGCTTTAACCAGCTCAGGTCGCTGATATGGATCATACCGCCGATACCCGGCTCCAGTTCAACAAATACACCATACGGGGTGATGTTCTTTACCAGTCCTTTGTGTTTGCTGTGTTCAGGGAACTTGGTCTCGATCGTGTTCCATGGATCCTGGCTCATTTGTTTGATACTCAGGCTCATTTTGCGTGAATCCTTATCAAGGGTAACCACTTTGGCTTCATACTCATCGCCCAGTTTGAAGAATTCCTTCGCATTGATCGGGGTATTGGCCCAGGTGATCTCAGATACGTGTACCAGTCCTTCAACACCAGGCTGAATTTCCAGGAACGCACCATAATCTTCAATATTTACCACTTTACCTTTCACAACGCTTCCCTCTGCCAAACCTTCAGGCAGCACATCCCATGGATGCGGGGTCAGTTGTTTCAGGCCGAGGCTGATACGTTTTTTGTCGTCGTCGAAATCCAGTACCACCACTTGTAATTTCTGGTCCATCTTCACCACTTCGCTCGGGTGAGAGATACGGCCCCATGAAATATCGGTGATATATAATAAACCATCCAAACCACCCAGGTCCATAAATGCACCGAAGTCTGTGATGTTCTTCACCACGCCTTCGAGTACCTGGCCCTTTTCGAGTTTGCTCATGATCTCGGCACGTTGTGCCTCGATATCGCTTTCGATCAGTGCTTTGTGTGATACAACGGCATTCTTGATGGCTTCATTGATCTTAACCACTTTGAATTCCATGGTCTTGCCAACAAACTGGTCGTAATCCGTTACAGGTTTCACGTCGATCTGTGAACCCGGTAAGAAGGTTTCCATACCAAATACGTCAACGATCAGTCCGCCTTTTGTTTTGCTGGTAACGGTACCGGTGATCACTTCACCTGTTTTGTGAACCTCTACGATCCTTTCCCAGGCGCGGTAGATACGGGCAGATTTACGGCTCAGGTTCAGGTTACCACCCCTGTCTTCTTTTTCTACCACCATCACTTCCACATCATCACCGATTTTTAAACCCTGTACATCACGGAACTCGTTCAGGGAAACCAGTCCATCGCTTTTGAAACCGATGTTAACAACCACATCTGTTTTTGTTAAAGCAACTACGGATCCTTTTACAATCTCACCATCTTCGATCTGTACAAACGTTTCATCGTACACTTTGTCGTACTTTACTCTTTCGGTTTCGGCATAATGACTCACGTTACGTTTGTCGATGCTCCAGTCGAAATCGTCATGCGCTGTCTCAATAACAGGCGCAGGCGCTGCAGCCACCGGGGCAGCCTCAGCTACAGGTGCATTTGTTGTCGCAGTAGGAACTTCTACAGCTTCTGAAGCCGTTGCGTTCTCCTGTGCATCTGCGTTTAGTTGTTTATTAATTAAATTCATAGTAAACCCGACGGTTTTAATTCGGGGTTGCAAAGGTAGGAAAAGGCGGGGAATTTGAGAAGGGTTTTAGCAGTTTTGGGGCTGAAACCGGGTAAATATCGAATATTCAACGCTGAATGTTGCGTTTCAAAATAGGTTTTGGATAATTTCTTATTGATTATCAATGAATTATGAATTTTTATGGCCGGGCTCTGGGACCAGGTGGCAGCGATGGTTGCGTCGCACACTTCAGGGTTCGGTTCATTACGCAGCCAACGGTACCAGATTAACGTGTTCCATCGGAACATGCAGGAGAACTAAACTTGCATTTCGCTACGTTTCTGCCCTGCGGGGCATGCAGGGTTTATACAAGTAGATTCCCTTCCAATACGATTACCGCCTGGCTAATAAGCAAAACTTTATCACCCTTCAACTCCACATCCATAAAACCTGTACGGGTGGAGGACTGAAAAGCTTTCATACGGGTTTTGCCAAGCTTTTCGAACCAGTATTTGGCAAGGAAAGTTTGTACGCCGCCGGTAACAGGGTCTTCATTGGTGCCGGCCCAGGGCCAGAAATAGCGGTAATGATAATCATATGAGATACTATCTGATGGCGCGGTTACCAATACACCATTAATTGCATCGTGGGTGGTAAGCAGGGAGGTAAAATCGGGGCGCAGGTTGGCCAGCATACTTGTATCGCTGATCTCTAACAGCAATATTTTGTTCTTAGGACTTAATGCCACATTTACTACTCCATTTAATCCCAATGCCTGTAACATCTTATCAGGTACTGTTGCAGCAACCGTATCATATACCGGGAACTCCATAATGATCTCATCACCGTTTCGTTTGATGAGCAGGTCCAGTTTCTCAACAGTTATAAAATGAATTTCGCTTTCAGTGGTATGGGTAAAGATGATTTTTGCGGAGGCAAGGGTTGCGTGTCCGCATAACGGTATTTCCTTTTTGGGAGAAAAATACCGGATCGTATACATACCGGCTTTATCTGTTGATTGCACAAACGCAGTTTCAGAAAGCCCGAATTCCTGTGCAACCTGTAACATCGTTTCATCAGACAATACCTGCTCCGGGAAGCATACCCCCGCGGGGTTACCGCGGAAGGGTTGTTTTGTGAATGAATCGACGATGTATGTTTTCATTTTTACCTGTTTGATTTTCTTCAAGGAAAGTTATTATATAATACCAACGTCTGTATACTCTTCGTAAAAATTATTGAGTGATGTTTATCCTAACAAAAATCCGGATCTGCGCATAAAAACAGGCAGGGCAGCCACCATAAGTAACTGCCCCCCCCTGCCGTGTAGGCCCAAGGCCGTAGCCTGAAGCAAAAAAAATAATTCTTTTTACGTCACCATGAAATGCTTAACTGGAATAAGCACTTAAACGCTTCTCTCAATCCCCAGTTCCAATCCTCTTAATTCCGCCAAACCCTTCAGTCTGCCAATCGCACTATAACCGGGATAAGTAACTTTTTTCAGGTCATCCAGCATCTGGTGCCCATGATCGGGGCGCATGGGGATGGAAATATTGCGGCGCTTTTGTACCAGCACGATCTCCTTTACTACGGCATACATATCCACATCACCGGTAAGGTGATCGGCTTCATAAAAATTGCCTTCTGTATCGCGTTTGGTACTTCTTAAATGGAGAAAATGAATATAATCGCCAAGCCGTTTTACCATACCGGGCAGGTCATTATCAGGCCGCACACCAAAAGAACCGGTGCAAAAACAAAACCCATTGGCGGGTGAAGCAACGGCCGCGCGCAGGTCATTGGCATCTTCTTCGGTACTCATAATACGAGGCAATCCCAATACTGAATACGGAGGATCATCCGGATGGATGGCCATCACCAGCCCCAAAGATTCGGCAACGGGAACCACTTCTCTCAGGAAATAAAAAAGATGTTGTTTTAGTTTGGCACGGTCGATACCTTCATATTTTTTGAGGGCTTCAAAGATCTGTTCGGGTGTAAACTGTTCGCGGCTGCCGGGAAGGCCTAATAATGTGTTCTTACACACAAGATCCTTTTCTTCCTGCGACATCGATTCGAGTTTCTTTTTCCCTCTTTCTATTTCTTCGGGTGTGTAATCTTTTTCTGCCCCCGGCCGTTTTAATAAAAACAGGTCGAATGCAATGAATGCCGCTTTTTCAAAGTAGAGCGCGCGGCTTTTATCTGGCATTTCGTAAGATATATCTGTACGTACCCAATCAAGTATCGGCATGAAATTATACGTGACTACTTTCAATCCGCATGCCGCCACATTTTTCAAACTAACTTTGTACTTCTCTATCCATTCCTGGAAATTTCCATACTGACGCTTGATGTCTTCATGAACAGGTAAACTTTCGATTACGGTCCATACCATACCGGCCGCTTCTATCAGCGCTTTTCTTTTATTGATCTCTTCAACTGTCCAGATCTCTCCTACCGGTACCTGGTGAAGTGCGCTTACCACGCCTGTGCATCCCGACTGGCGGATATCCCATAGATCAACCGGGTCATCCGGTCCGTACCAGCGCATTGTATGTTCCATTGCCATGAGTATTTCTTTGTTTGATTAATGTTATATAAAGATTTGCCACGGAGGCACAGAGAAACGACCTCAGTGCCTCTGTGTCTCTGTGGCAAAAAACCAGTTACCAGAAGATCGCATACAAAGCCGTAAGGATACTGCAAACGATCAATACCCCCACCCCGAAAGCAGGACTGAGTTTGAACATGCTTCTATCCACTTCGAGGCCATTTGTTTTGATACCGCGTTTCTGATCCATTTTACTGATGATCCACATGCCTATGATACAGATCACAAATACAAAACCCATCCTGTCGAGGAAAGGAATTTCGTACACGTTATCAACCTTGGCCGCAAAACCAAAGGGTTGTAAAAAAGCAAGATCCATGAACTTGGGAAGCAATTTAAAGAATATGGAAAATGCAAACCCACCAATCGTCGCAAACATGGCCGCACTGGAAGTTGCTTTCTTCCAGAAGAACCCGAGAATGAACATGGCAAAAATACCCGGTGATACAAAGCCGGTGTACTCCTGTATGAACTCGAACCCGCCTTTTTTATCGATGCCCATAAATGGAGCAATCACCACACCGAGTACCAGTGCTACTACCACGGCAACTTTTCCTACGCTAACCAATTTCTTTTCGTTAGCCTCAGGATTGACCTTCTTTTTATAAATATCCAGCGTAAAAATGGTAGCAATACTGTTTGCTTTTCCTGCGAGTGAGGCAACTACAGCTGCTGTT
>JANXRX010000139.1 GCA_025352905.1 Bacteroidota bacterium
CATCAGAAGAACCCCTTCCGGTGATCCGCCACTCCGGATTCGGTTTTACTGAATTGGAATAGGTAATAAATTCATTCTGCTCACGCAAAGGGCCGTTAATGATCACAGGTTTGAAAGGATGAAGCCCTTTCGCCCATTTGGTACTGTCTACCGGCTGGCCATCGTAATGAGCATAAAAGATGATCGTTTGCCTGGCGCCCGGCACCATCACTTCGCCATATACAGAAGGCGGTGCATTTTTAGTAGTGGGATACAGCAGTTGTATATTCTGAATGGAGCGTTCTTTCATCAGGTCCATGATCCTGGCTGCATTGGATTGCATATCTGCAGGAACGGAAGCAATATTGGGAATGGATAAAAAAGACAGGTACTGACTGAGCCAGGTATTTTCGTGCTGCTCCCTGTAAGAACGGATCTTTTGTGTTTCGGGTGATTGTGCCGAGATTGCACACACGATAGAAATAAAAATACCTGTGAAAATTATTTTCCGCATAGGTGTGTTTTATTTCTGTAAGATAATTTTTTATCCTGTTAGTAGTAGGCTGTATTCAGGTTATCATTTGCTTTCTCTGCAGCCTCAATTATACTGTAGTCAGACAATATCAGCGCCTGATTACGTTTAACACACACATCATGCTCAAAATGCACCGAAGGTTTACCATCGCGTGTTCTTACTGTCCAGCCATCCTCTTCTGTATATACTTCTTTTGATCCGAGGTTGATCATTGGCTCGATGGCCATCACCAAATTCTCTTTCATCTTTGGACCGGTTCCGCGTTTGCCATAATTAGGCACCTGCGGATCTTCATGCAGGCTCCTGCCCAATCCATGACCTACCAGTTCTCTTACCACGCCATAACCGTGTTTTATTTCTGTATGGTATTGTATGGCATAAGAGATATCGCCCACACGGTTATTGATCGTTGCTTTTTCGATTCCTTTATATAAAGATTCTTTGGTTACACGTACCAGTTGCAGTACGTCTTCAGTCACTTCTCCCATAACAAATGTATAAGCATGATCTCCATGCCAGCCATTCAATATCACACCCATATCGATAGAAATAATATCACCGTTCTTGAGCGGTTCGCTATTGGGAAAACCATGCACCACCACATCATTTACCGATGCGCATACCGTAAAAGGATATCCCCGGTAATTGTAAAATGAAGGGATGGCTTTATGATCCTTTACAAATTCATCGCAGAGCTTGTCTATCTGTAAAGTAGTCATGCCGGGCTTCAGCACCTTTGCTACTTCGGTAAGTGTTTTGCTTACCAGGGTAGCCGCTTCCTTCATAGAAGCAATCTCCGCTTCTGTTTTGTGGATCATCATATTATTCCGTCGTGTCATTTATAAAAAAAGAAACCTGTCGTCCCGTTCCGCTAATGCCGGAGGGGGTGACAGGTTTCAAAGTTCGTCAATTATTTGTATTAAATAGTGGTCGTGGAAACCGTTTGTCTTCCCTGAATCCGTCCGCTTTTCATCAATCCATCATATTGGCGCATCAACAGGTAGGTTTCTATCTGCTGCAAAGTATCCAGTATCACACCCACCATAATAAGCAGTGAGGTTCCCCCGAAGAATGAGCTGAAACCCTGTGTTACACCCAAACGCTGGGCAAAACCCGGAAGGATACCTACGAATGCCAGGAAAATAGCGCCCGGTAAAGTGATCTTATCCATGATAGAACCGATATAGTCAGCTGTGGGCTGGCCCGGTTTAACACCCGGAATAAAGCCATTATTACGTTTCAGGTCCTCGGAAATCTGTTTCGGATTAAAGATCAACGCGGTGTATAAAAAGGTAAATCCAACCACCATTACCGAATAAATGATCATGTACCATACATTGCTATGGTCATTGAAGATCTTTACGATACCCTGTGCCGAGTCAATATTAGTAAAGGATACCAGTGTTGGCAGGAACATGATCGCCTGCGCAAAGATGATCGGCATAACACCGGCGCTGTTCACTTTAATTGGCAGGAACTGCCTGGCGCCGCCAAACTGCCGGCTGCCAATAATTTGTTTTGCATAGTTCACAGGGATCTTGCGTACACCCTGTACCAGTATGATCAATCCCATGATAATGGTAACCAGTATGGCTATTTCGATCAGGAAGATCAATAAACCACCGCCGCCTTTCTGGCCCTTGGCGCTGAATTCCTGTATCACAGAAACCGGTAAACGGGAAAGGATACCTACCATGATGATGATAGAAGTACCATTGCCCAATCCTTTGTCCTGGATCTTTTCAGCCAGCCACATAACAAACAGGGTACCTGCTGTTAAAGTGACGACCGTAGAAAAACCGAAGAAAGCTTTATAAGCCGGTAATATGGCTTCTGCATAACCGGGGCTGTTCAGGTAAGCTACATAAGCGCCTGCCTGGAATATAGTTACCACAACGGTAAGATAGCGTGTCCACTGGTTGATCTTTTTGCGGCCGCTGTCTCCTTCTTTCTGAACTTTTTGCAATTGCGGAACCAGGATGGTCATCAGCTGCATAAAGATGGAAGCGGAGATATAAGGCATGATACCAAGGGCAAGAATAGACGCCTGTGAAAAACCACCACCTGCAAACATATCAAAGATACCGAGCAGGCCATTGCTTTTAGCGGCACGTTGCGCCACTTCTATCTTATTGGGATCCAAACCGGGTAATACAAAGTGATTTCCCAGGCGGTACGTAAAAACCAGGGCAAGCGTAACAACGATCTTGTTGCGTAGCTCCTCAATGGTCCAAATATTTTGTAAAGTCTGAACTAATTTTTTCACTTAAATGCAATTGAAAGCGTTAATACTCAAAAAACCAAAAAGACGCACACGGTGCGTCTGGCAAATTACATCAAAATCATTTGATAATTTCAACGGTACCGCCGGCTGCTTCAATAGCCCCTTTTGCTTTTTCACTGGCGGCATTCACTTTGAAAGAAAGTTTGGCTTTCAGTTCTCCGTTTGCCAGCAATTTCACTTTGTCTGTACGGCTGATCAACCCGTTGATATAGAGGTTTTCCAGTGTAAACTCGGTGAATGCATATTTTTCTGCCAGTTGGTCTATCTGGCCCAGGTTAAATACTTTGTACTCAACACGGTTAATATTTTTAAACCCGCGTTTAGGGATCCGGCGCTGGATAGGCATTTGTCCGCCCTCGTGGGCCATTTTGCTTTTGTAACCGGCACGGCTTTGTCCACCTTTGTTACCTTTTGTAGAAGTTCCTCCTTTACCGGATGCTTCACCACGACCGATACGGATTGCTTTGTGCGTTGAACCTTCTGCAGGTTTGAGTGTGTGTAGTTTCATTTTTTGTTGATTTTGAACTTACGGGGAATCACCCCTCGCGTTGTTTTAATTAATAATCAGTAATTAATAATCAGTAATTGAAAACAAAAATGAATAACGAAGATCCCTCTCAATTATTCATTATTAATTACTAATTATTAATGGGTTTTAAGCGATCTCTTCAACCTTCACCAGGTGGCTAACTTTATTAACCATACCCAGGATCTGCGGAGTAGCTTCTACTTCTTTGGTCGCATTCAGTTTTTTCAAACCCAAAGCGATCAAAGTTTGTTTCTGACGCTCCGATCTGTCGATCCCGCTTTTAACCTGTGTAATTTTTATTTTCATAACCAATGACTAATTTATCCGTTAAATACTTTACTCAATTTAATCGTACGCTGCTTTGCAACCTGTATAGGCTCTCTTAAAAGACCCAGTGCTTTAATCGTTGCTTTTACCACGTTATGCGGATTGGCAGAACCCAGGCTCTTGGCGAGAACGTCGGTTACACCGGCGCTTTCCAGAACGGCGCGCATACTGCCCCCGGCGATCACACCTGCTCCGTGCGCTGCTGGTTTGATCAGTACTTTGGCGGCTCCTTCTTTTGCCCATTGCTCATGCGGAATGGTACCATGCATGATCGGAACTTTTACCAGGTTCTTCTTGGCATCTTCAATTCCTTTGGCAATAGCTTCCTGAACTTCTTTGGCTTTACCGAGGCCATGACCTACCACACCACCTTCATTACCCACTACTACCAGGGCAGAGAAGCTGAAAGTACGTCCGCCTTTGGTTGTTTTTACCACACGGTTAATGGAAACCACTTTCTCTTTCAGTTCCAGTTCGCCACCGGATTTTACTTTATTTACGTTTACTTTAGACATCTATCTAACGGTTAAAATTGTTGTTAGCAAATTAGAATTGGAGACCACCTTCCCTTGCACCATCAGCTACCGACTTAACGCGGCCATGGTACAGGTTACCACCCCTGTCAAACACACAGGCTGTTAAACCCAGTTCGACCGCTTTACGGGCAACCGCAGCGCCAACCAGTTTGGATTTTTCGATCTTGGTAACTTTTTGTGCAGCGATATCCTTATCCCTTGAAGAAGCAGATGCCAGTGTAGCGCCATTGTCATCATCGATCAATTGCGCGTAGATATCAGCATTGCTCCTGAACACAGACAGACGCGGTCTTACAGCAGTACCTGCGATCTTTTTACGGATACGGTACCTGATCTTCTGCCTTTGAATTAATTTACCCATTGTTTTGTATTTATAACCTCCGATTTTGCGGAAGCCAGTTTTAGTTTGATTATTTTCCTGCTGCTTTACCTGCTTTCCTTCTCAGTATTTCACCGGCATATTTCACACCTTTACCCTTGTATGGTTCAGGTTTACGTAAACCACGGATCTTGGCAGCTACCTGGCCGATCAGTTGTTTGTCGATACCTTCCAGCATGATCTTGGGGTTCTGTCCTTTTTCAGTAAGTGTGGATACTTTCAGTTCCTTAGGGATCTCAAAAACGATATTGTGAGAATAGCCTAACGCAAGATCCAGTACATTACCGGTGTTGGCGGCTTTAAAACCCACACCCACCAGCTCCAGGTCTTTCTTATATCCTTCTGTAACACCTTTTACTAAATTGCCTACCAGGGCACGGTACAAACCATGCATGGCGCGGTGACGGATCTGGTCGGTAGGACGAGCAAACAATACTTCGCCATCTTTTACCGTAACAGTGATATCCCTGTCAATATTTTCTTTCAGTTCGCCTTTCGGGCCCTTTACTGTAACCACATTTTCAGGACTTACGGAAACCGTAACACCTGCAGGGATCACAACCGGTTGTTTACCAATACGAGACATAGTCGATTACTTTTTAAATGTTTAGTTAGTTCAATTTCCTGTCCGTGTTCAGCTCCGACTAAAAAGCTTAATTGTCAGACGGGATTTTTTATTAGCTTATATAACACAATACTTCACCACCCACATTTTGTGCCTTGGCCTGTTTATCAGTCAATACACCTTTAGAGGTACTCAGGATAGCTACACCCAACCCGTTGATCACTCTTTTGATCTCGGCCGGTTTTGCATACTGGCGCAAACCCGGGCGGCTAACCCTTTCCAGGGAACGGATAGCAGCCTGTTTAGTGTTCGGATCGTATTTTAACGCGATCTTGATCAGCCCTTGTTTGCTGTCGTCTTCAAATTTGTATTTCAGGATATACCCCTGTTCGTACAGGATCTCTGTCATACGCTTCTTCAGATTGGAAGCAGGAATTTCAACCAGCCTGTGGCCAGCCAACTGAGCATTACGAATTCTGGTTAAGAAGTCTGCTATAGGATCAGTTACCATGTTTATTAGAATTAAGTCTTTTTCAAAAATTTGTTTTACCAGCTTGCCTTCTTCACACCGGGTATCAAACCGTTCAGCGCCATATCACGGAACATGATCCTCGAAATACCAAAGTATCTCATGTATCCTCTCGGACGACCGGTTAAAGCACAACGGTTTTTCAATCGTACAGGTGAAGCATTTTTCGGGAGAAGGTCCAAACCTGCATAATCACCGGCCGCTTTAAGCGCAGCATGTTTTTGTGCATACTTGGCGACCATTTTCTCGCGCTTCTTTTGCCTGGCTTTGATAGATTCTTTTGCCATGTATTAGTTGTTTTCTTTTTTAGCGTTTTTGAAAGGCATACCCAGTTCTTTTAAAAGCTCGTAAGCTTCTTCATTGGTGTCTGCAGTTGTTACGAAAGTGATATCCAGTCCGGTGATCTTATTCACCTTGTCAATATCGATCTCAGGAAAAATGATCTGCTCAGTCACACCCAGGGTGTAGTTACCACGACCGTCAAATGCTTTATCACTGATCCCTTTAAAGTCACGTACACGTGGCAGGGCCACCGATACCAGCCTGTCGAGGAATTCGAACATTTTCTCTCCTCTTAAAGTTACGCGGGCGCCGATAGGCATGCCTTTACGTAATTTAAAGTTCGAGATATCTTTTTTAGACATGGTAGGAACTGCTTTCTGACCGGTGATCAGGTTCAGTTCTTCTACGGCAACGTCAACTAATTTCTTATCCGTTACAGCGCCATTCACGCCGCGGTTGATGCAGATCTTTTCCAGTTTGGGTGCCTGCATAACTGTTTTGTAAGAAAACTTCTTCATCAAAGCAGGTACCACCTCTTTGCTGTATTTGTCTGCTAATCTTGCAGTGTATTTTACCGTACTCATTTGATTACCTCCCCTGATTTTTTAGAGACACGAACTAATTTACCGTTTTCCCTGGTGCGTTTTGCTTTGGTAGGTTCACCTGTTTTGGCATCCCATAACATCACATTACTGATGCTGATAGAAGCTTCTATTTTCAGGATACCGCCTTTTGTGTTGTTGGCAGAAGGTTTGGTATGCTTGGTAGCGATGTTAACACCTTCTATCACCACACGCCCTTTGTCTACGATCACTTCCAGCACTTTGCGCGGCTTTTTCAGGTCCTTGTCATCACCGGCAATCACAACAACTGTGTCGCCTTTCTTGATGTTGAATTTGGGTTTAAATCTTGTACTCATTTGATTATGCTTATACTTTCCGCCAAATAGCTGGCTTAAAAAATTATTGTCTTCTCCAAACCCCCTCCCAGGAGCTCAGGGGGTTACAGTACCTCAGGAGCCAATGAAATAATCTTCATGTATCCTTTATCACGTAATTCCCTTGCTACCGGTCCGAATATACGTGTACCGCGCGGCTCATCTGAATTGTTCAATAACACAACTGCGTTATCATCAAAACGGATATAAGAACCATCTTTACGGCGCAGCTTATTCTTAGTACGAACGATCACCGCTTTGGATACAGTACCTTTTTTGATACCGCCCGCAGGGATCGCATCTTTCACAGTAACCACGATCTTATCGCCTATCCTGGCGTAATCCTGGCCGCTGTTTCCAAGAACCCTTATACAAAGGACCTCTTTTGCTCCACTGTTATCAGCTACGTTTAATCTGCTTTCTTGCTGAATCATTTTTTTAAGCTTTTAGCTTTTAGCGATCCCGAGTACCCGGGACCAAAAAATTTATTTACTTCCTGATGGCTAATAGCTAACAGCTAACAGCCAACAGCTTATTTTGCTTTCTCAACGATCTCAACCAGTCTCCAACGCTTTGTTTTACTCAGCGGACGGGTTTCCATGATCTTTACAACATCACCAACGGTACACTCACTTTTTTCATCATGAGCATGGAACTTGGTGGTTTTCTTTACGAACTTACCATAGATAGGGTGTTTTACTTTTCTTTCCACAGCCACCGTGATGGTCTTATCCATCTTGTCGCTGGTTACCACACCCGTTCTTGTTTTACGCAAATTTCTTACTTCAGCCATTGTTTAAGCTTTTAGCTTTTAGCGGTCCCGAATACCCGGGACCAAAAATTAAATACCCAGTTCTTTTTTCTTCAGTTCCGTTTGTAAACGGGCAACATCCCTGCGAAGACCACGAATATTCATCGGGTTCTCGAGTGGGGAGATCGCGTGAGCAAACTCCAGTTTTTTCAGCCTCAGCTGGTCTTCCTGGATCTTTGCTTTCAGATCTGTTATGTTCAGATCTTTGATTGACCTGTTAAATTCGTATGTCTGTTTGTTAGCCATTGCAAATTCGTTTTATGATTAAGCCTGCAAATCTCTTCTTACGATAAATTTGGTTGCGATAGGCAATTTTTGTGCTGCCAGTTTCATGGCTTCTTTAGCCGTTTCTTCTGTAACACCATCGCATTCAAAAATGATACGTCCTGGTTCTACTACAGCTGCCCAGAATTCGGGGTTACCTTTACCTTTACCCATCCTCACTTCGGCAGGTTTGCGGGTAATGATCTTATCAGGGAAGATCCGGATCCATACGTTTCCTTCTCTTTTCATGGCACGGGTCATAGCCTGGCGCGCTGATTCGATCTGGCGGTTGGTTAACCATATTGGTTCCAGTGCTTTCAGGGCAAATGAACCAAATGAAATGGCAGTACCACGTTTTGCTACTTCGCGGATGCGTCCTTTTTGCTGCTTCCTATGTTTGCTTCTTTTAGGCTGTAACATCTAGTCTAATTTGAAAATTTGAAAATTATTATCTGCCTCTTCCGCCGCCACCGCCACGGTTATCTCCACCACGTCCGCCACCACCACGGTTATCCCTGCTGTCTCCACCACCCCTGCGGTCATCTCTCCTGTCGCCACCCGGCCTTCTGTCGCCGCCGCGGCTGTCGCCACCTTCTCTTCTGTCGCTCAGGTCATTCTTACCACCCACAAAATTCGGGTTCAGTTCACGTTTGCCCAATACTTCTCCTTTACAGATCCATACTTTGATACCGATCTTACCGTAAACCGTTTGTGCAAATACGTTTGCATAATCGATATCCATACGGAAAGTATGTAACGGGGTACGACCCTGTTTGAATTCTTCGCTACGGGCAATTTCAGATCCACCCAAACGGCCGCTTACCTTTACTTTGATCCCTTCAGCACCCATACGGAGTGTGGAAGCGATCGCCATTTTGGTGGCACGTTTAAAGTTGATACGGTTCTCGATCTGCCTGGCGATGGTGTCACCAACAATGGTGGCATCCAGTTCGGGCCTACGGATCTCGAGGATGTTGATCTGAACATCTTCCTTGCTCGTTAATTTCTTCAGTTCTTCCTTGATACGGTCAACCTCTCCACCGCCTTTACCGATAATGATACCTGGCTTGGAAGTATGAATGGTTACGATCAGTTTACCGAGCGTACGCTCGATAACGATCTTGGCAATACCACCTTTGTTGATACGGGCACTCAGGTAGGTACGGATCTTATGATCTTCGATCAGTTTGGATGCATAGTCTTTCTTACTACCATACCAGTTACTGTCCCATCCGCGGATGATGCCTAACCTGTTACCAATTGGATTTGCTTTCTGACCCATATAATGGTTTTACAATTAGTTTTTAGAATCTACGATTAATGTTACATGGTTACTGCGCTTACGAACCCTATAGCCACGGCCTTGTGGTGCCGGGCGCATGCGTTTCAATGTACGTCCTCCGTCAACAAACACAGTCTTTACTAAGAGACCGCTGTCTGCTGCACTCGCGCCGCTGTTCTTCTGCTCCCAGTTATTGATGGCACTCTTCAACAGTTTTGCCAGCGGTGTGGCATTATGCTGCGGATGATGCTCCAGGATAGCTAATGCCTTCTCCACTTCCATTCCGCGGATCACATCAGCCAGCAAACGCATCTTGCGCGGCCCTGTTGGATAATTGTTCAGTTTAGCTACTGCTTCCATTTTTTATTGGTTTGGGGTTTGGAGTTTGGAGTTTGGGGTTAGCTTCAAACCCCTGATGCCAAACTTCAAACTGTTTTAATTATTTCTTAGTTCCTGCGTGACCTCTGAAATTACGGGTAGGGGCAAATTCACCTAATTTGTGACCTACCATAAATTCTGTTACGTAAACCGGGATAAACTTGTTACCGTTATGCACGGCGAAAGTATGTCCTACAAAATCAGGAGTGATCGTGCTGCGACGGCTCCAGGTTTTAATAACACCTTTCTTGGTTTTACCATCGGTCATCGCAACAATCTTACCTTCTAAGTTTGCGTCTACGTAAGGACCTTTTTTTATCGAACGACCCATAATTGATGAGTTAATTTGAAAATTTGAAAATTATTTAGCCAGTTTCTTTCCGTCCCTGCGTTGTATGATCAGTTTATCGCTTCCTTTCCCTTTCGTACGTGTCTTCTCGCCTTTTGCATACTTGCCTGTTCTGCTGCGCGGATGGCCTCCTGAAGCTTTACCTTCACCACCACCCATCGGGTGATCTACGGGATTCATCGCAACACCACGAACACGCGGGCGGATACCCTTCCAGCGGTTCTTACCTGCTTTACCCGCCGTTTCCAGGTTATGATCGCTGTTCGAAACCACACCTACAGTAGCATAGCAGTTAATCAATACTTTTCTTAATTCGCCTGAAGGCATTTTTAATACTGCGTATTTCTCTTCCTTATTGGCCAGCTGTGCAGATGAACCTGCGCTTCTCACCATTTTACCGCCCTGACCGGGTTGCATTTCAATGTTGTGGATCATAGTACCTAAGGGTATATTCCTCATCAACAATGCATTTCCTATTTCAGGCGCAACATCATCACCGGCTACTACAGTGGTTCCAACTTGTAAACCCTGCGGGCAGATGATATATCTTTTCTCGTTATCAGCATATTGCAGTAAGGCAATGAACGCTGTACGGTTCGGATCGTATTCAATAGATACCACAGTACCGGCCGAATCTCTTTTATTTCTTTTGAAATCGATGATGCGGTAATGGTGCTTATTACCGCCACCCATGTAGCGGGAAACACGACGGCCCTGGAAATTACGGCCGGCTGTGTTCTTCTGAGGTTCCAGCAAACTCTTTTCAGGTTCATTGGTTGTGATCTCAGCATAAGCATTGCCAATTCTCCAGCGGGTACCTGCGGTAATTGGTTTGTACTTTTTAAGTGCCATTGTTCTTCTTTTTTTCCCGGCCTTACGACCGGGTCTTGTTATTAATCAACTTTCGCGGCAGTTGCTGCCATTCTTGGAACCCCCTCCCGGGGGCTGGGGTCCGGTGTTTACATATTCGCGTAGAGATCAATACTCTCACCATCAGCCACTGTTACCAGGGCTTTTTTATAGGCACCTTTCATACCCTGTATGAAACCTGCCTTGGTGTAACGCGTTTTGTTTTTGCCGGGTACCACCGCTGTGTTCACATCTACAACACTTACGCCGTAAAATGTTTCCACCGCTTTTTTGATCTCCAGTTTGTTGGCCTTACGGTCAACCTTGAAGGCGTACCTTCTTAATTTTTCCTGTTGGGCATTTGCCTTTTCTGTTAAAATGGGTTTTATCAATACTTCAGACAGTTTCATAATATCTTTTTGAAACGTTACGTAAATTATGCTTCTACAGCAGTTTCTTCGTCTACGAATATTTTTGCCGTGTTCTCTGTGATCACCAATACATCTGCATTCATGATCTCATAGGTGTTGATATCTGCCAGTAACGTACTTCCGATGTTCGGGATATTACGTGTGCTCAGGTACAGGTTATCATTGTATTCAGGTAACACGATCAGTGTTTTCTTGTCGCCAAGATCCAGGCTGTTCATGATCTCAACCAGTGTTTTGGTTTTTGGTGTTTCCAGGTTGATCTCTTCGATTACGAAGATCGCGTTGTCTTTTGCCTTATAGCTAAGTGCAGAGATCTTGGCCAGGTCCTTCACTTTACGGTTCAGTTTGAAATCGTAAGAATGCGGTTTTGGTCCGAATATGGTACCACCCCCTTTATATAAAGGGTTACGGATATTCCCTTTACGGGCGCCGCCGGTTCCTTTTTGTTTGTGCAGCTTACGGCTCGCACCCTGTACTTCCGCACGGGTCTTTACCTTGTGCGTACCCTGACGGCCCTGTGCCAGGTATTGTTTAACGGCGAGGTAGATCACATGATCATTGGGTTCGATACCAAATACATCCTCAGGTAATTCAACCGTTCTGCCGGTTTTCTGTCCTTTTATGTCTAATACATCTACTTGCATGTTCTTTCAGTTAAAATGTGATTACTTCTGGATTAAAACGATGGACCCGTTGTTTCCAGGAACCGAACCGCTGATGAGTATATAATTCTTTTCAGGGAATATTTTTACCACTTTCAGGCCTTTCATCTTCACCCTGTCGCCACCCATACGGCCGGCCATCCTCATTCCTTTAAATACACGTGCAGGATAAGAAGATCCGCCGATAGAACCCGGCGCTCTTGAACGGTCGTGCTGACCATGTGTAGCTTCACCCACACCGGAGAATCCGTGGCGTTTTACAACACCCTGGAAACCCTTACCCTTGGTGGTACCCACTACTTCCACATCATCGCCTTCGGCAAAAATGTCAACGGTAATGGTTTCACCCAATGCTTTTTCTATGGAATAATTACGAAATTCTTTTACGAATTTTTTAGCGGCTGTCTGCGCTTTTGCGAAGTGATTCAGTTCGGCTTTCGTGGAGTGCTTTTCTTTCTTGTCGCCGAATGCTAATTGTAATGCGGTATACCCGTCAGACTCTGCGGTCTTAACCTGGGTAACTGTACAAGGACCAGCTTCAATAATGGTACAGGCGGTCTGCCTGCCATCCTGGGAGAACACGCTGGTCATCCCGATTTTTTTACCAATAATACCTTTCATCGTTTGCGGTTTATAGCCCCGCGCGTGGTTGTTTAGGACATTCCGCCGATGAAGCGGAATTCAATCCCTGTTTTCTGCCGACCTTTTCCCTTTGATCACCGTAGCTTTAGCGAAGGTGATTTTGTCTTTCTCCGCCTTCGTTGAAGCTATGGCGGACGATGGAAGTACCGGAAGCAAACAAACCTCGAAGGGCCTGTTTATATGTTATGATCGCGGATTAAATGATTTTGAAAGGATTAATATGATTAATGCTTTCTCTTTAAACCCGGACCGATTCGAATCAGAGCTGCTTTTTCTTTGCGGATTGGCAGATGATGTATTAATTAAGAACTCGTATGCTACCCTTAACCCCTCCCGGGGCCCGGGGTCAGGCTTTTATCTCAACTTCCACACCTGATGGAAGATCCAGTTTACTCAGTGCATCCACGGTTCTTGAAGAAGACGTGTAGATGTCCAGTAAACGTTTGTGCGTACATAACTGGAACTGCTCACGGCTCTTTTTGTTCACGTGTGGTGAACGGAGAACGGTGAATATCCGCTTGTGCGTTGGCAAAGGGATAGGCCCTGTTACAACTGCTCCCGTACTGCGGACAGTTTTTACGATCTTCTCTGCAGATTTATCTACCAGGTTGTGATCGTATGATTGTAATTTGATTCTGATTCGCTGAGACATAGTCAAAACCCAATTTTCTGATTGGGGTTGCAAAGGTAGGCGGCTGCAACTGAACAGACAAGTTTTTTGGTAGTTTTTTTGGGGAATTCTTCCTTTAACCTGGAAAATTATACCCAAAAACGCTTGATATCCACAAAATTACGACTTCAGTCTTGATAAACAGGCATCAGTACTTTGTTATACAGGCAGCGCTTGCCCGGTTTTTCGCAGGAAGGCATAAACTAATCATAACTTGTTATTCTACAGCGCAATTTTTAATTTTGGGTTCCGTTATTGATCCAAATTGATATTTTTACGGTAATACTCGAAGAATGGCCAAAAAAACCTATAAAAAGGAAATACCACAGACTATTGTTGCCCGGGCGATCCCGCCGGTAAAAAAAACAAAATTCCTTCTTCCCGGTTCAGATATACTGCCCGGCATTTTCTGTGTTCTCTACCTTGTTGTTGAATTCATGCCCGGTTTAGGGGGTATCGACGACATGGGTATGCAATGGTTCTACCTGATCATCCTGGATCTTGTCGTAGCCATTTACATACTGGATAAAAAAAATGATTTTGAGTTCCCGGCCGCTTCTCTCTTTAAAAGTAGTTTTTCAAGGATCTATCTTGCCCTGTTCGCGCTTGCCGGCATCTCTACTTTTTTTGCGATCAACCGGGTAGAAGCATGGGTCAATTATGTAAGGTTCATCGCCACCATTATCGCTTTTTTTAACATTGCCCTTCTTCTCTATGGCAGGATCAACCTATTCAAAGTATTGGCGCAGGTATTGGGTATCATCCTGCTTATCCAGTGCCTGCAATCGCTGTATCTCTTCTTTTCCCAGATAGGCAATTACCATATCGTAGAACTGGTACTGAGCATGAAGGGGAAGGCGGGTAACAAGAACATCTATGCTGCCAGCCTGGTTGCCAAAGTGCCTTTTGTGTTCTATTGCATTTATACATCGCGGCTTACAGGTAAACTGCTTAATGTGGCCATCTTCTTACTGGCAACGCTGACCATTTTTATTGTTAACGCAAGAACTTCCTATATCTCTCTGTTCCTTGAAATGGGCTTTTTCATTGGTTTTTGTGTTATCCAGTATATGAAGACCAGGAATAAGGAAAACATTTTTCGCATTGGGTCTATGGTTGTTTCCGTTATCGTTGCTTTGACTATTTCACAATTCGCGTTAACTGCTGCAAAAGAAGGTTTTATTGATGACAACCAAAGTGCCAGTGAATTTGGTACGGTAACCGAAAGGCTTGCTTCTATAGTAGGGATAGCACCCGCTGATACAAGCAAACCCGATACATCAAAACTGGCCCGATCGCTGGCCAATATCCCGCCTGCAGGTAATGGTGAACAACGTATATTTCTATGGAAGCACGCCTTACTGTACATAAAAGCCCACCCGCTGATGGGTTGCGGTTACGGCAACTGGAAAATAGCTTCCATTCCGTATACAAAAACCATGGTGGATGATCTTTCTGTCCCGATCCACGCCCACAATGATTTCCTGGAGTTCTCGGCAGAGTTGGGGATCGGGGGCGGTTTGTTATATATCAGTCTGTTTGTATGCATCCTGATTTATACGATCCGTATCTGGCGCTCAAAGGCAGATCAGCAATGGAAGTTAATGTCTGGTTTTGCATTGCTCGCACTGGGTAGCTATGCAGTGGATGCCTTCTTCAACTTTCCGATAGAAAGACCGGTGAACCAGCTCTATTTTGCATTGATAACCGCTATCTGTGTGGTAGCTTATTATGCGGCCAGGGATTCGCAGGAGGATACGGCTAAGCCAAAGCAGGCTTCCAGTTCCGCTAAATCCCTTTTTGCTTTTTCGGCCATGCTTCTCCTGATGCCCAGTGCCTATATTGCTTTTCTTACTTACCAATCCCTTGTTGTACAAAACCGTGTAATTCCAGATCTGAACAATGAGCCCCTTAAACTGCCTATTGCCGATGTAATTACCGCTTTTCCTTCTATCCCCAACCTGTCTTCCTCCGCCCAACCCATTGATGCGGTATTGGGCCGGTATTTGTATGAAGCAAAAAGGTATAAGGAGGCCATCACTTACCTCGATAAAGGTGCAAAGGCCAATCCCTATATCATGTACAGCGAGTTCTTAAAAGCCGATGTATATTATGCAGATAACCAGTTTGACAGCGCTTACAAATATGCAACGCTCGCCTATTATACCAAACCGAGGGCCAAGACTTATTATCAAACATTGATTGCTGTTTCTGCCAAGCGCGGGGATAGTATGACGATCAAGAAAGCTTTTGCCCTGTTCCATGGCTTCCGCCCGAGAGAATCCCTTGCGTGGAACCTTTACTTACAGGGTATGCTTAACGTAAAGACAAAGGGCAATCCTGAATTATTAAAAATGGCAGACAGCGCGTTGGGGTTCTTCCCTAAGGATAAAGAGCTGATCATCAGAAGAAGCGAGATCTTTAATACTATGCCCGTTAATGCGCTTCCGCAGAACCCGGCCCAGAATAAAGATGTGATCCGCGCCAACCAGATCTTTGCCGAAGGAGCAGCGGCTTTTGCCAAAGGCGATTTTGCTTCCGCCGCTGATAAGTTTATTCAGTCGTCTAAACTGAGCAATGGTACGTATGGTGTTTATGAAAATATTGCCATCTGCTATTTTAATTTGCATCAATGGGAACAATCACTCCCTTATTTCGACAGGGTATTGGCCATGAGAACCGCCGCCGATGGCAAAACAGAATACTTCAAAGGCGCTGCACTCATTAACCTGAACCGGAAAGATGAGGCTTGTGTACTGCTGCAGATGTCGAAGGCGAAGGGGTATACGGCAGCAGATGGATTGATCACAACTTACTGTCCTAAGTAACCTGCAACCATCAACAACTTTAAACCGTTGACCCTAAACCCACCGCTAACTATCAACTATCCTCAAAAAAAAGCGCCCGCTCAAAATGAGCGGGCGCTTATAAT
>JANXRX010000150.1 GCA_025352905.1 Bacteroidota bacterium
CCGAACGCGGGAACAACGGCGCATCTACGGATGACCTTTGCAGGGCTATCCGGAAGTTCAGGTTGTTCACGATCCCATTATCAAAACCGGGCAGATTGGTTGGATCGATGGGCGTGAACTATACGCGGTATACACTGAGCAATTACGCCATCGATCCAACCAATCTGCCCGGTTTTGATAATGGGATCGTGAACAACCTGAACTTCCGGATAGCCCTGCAAAGGTCATCCGTAGATGCGCCGTTGTTCCCGCGTTCGGGATCAACTTTCCTGTTAAGCCTGCAGATAACACCGCCGTATTCACTGATAGATGAAAGCATTACCAAGGAAGCGAACCCATACAAATTACTGGAATACCATAAATGGAGATTCAACGGCGAGTGGTACATACCATTCGGAAGGCCTCATGGAGAGGACAGGAAACAGTTTGTATTAAAAGTAGCCGCTAAATACGGGTTCCTCGGACGGTTTAACCCGGATCTGAAGATATCACCTTTTGAGCGATTCCAGGTGGGTGATGCAGGGTTGAGTAACCAGTTTGCTTTATTGGGATATGATATCATTGCACAAAGGGGGTATCCTGTGTATGATAATTCAAACCCGAGTATTAACCCCGACAGACAGTATGCCACACAATATTTTACCATTTTTAATAAGTATACCATGGAAATGCGGTACCCGCTCAGCCTGAATCCGAGCAGTACCATTTATGCCCTGGCGTTCTATGAAGCGGCCAATGGATGGTACACGATCCAGGATTATAATCCATTCCGGTTAAGACGTTCTGTAGGTTTGGGTATGCGTTTCTTCCTGCCAATGTTCGGGTTGCTTGGATTTGATTATGGTATAGGGCTGGACAGATTAACACCGGGAACGGCACTTAAAGACGCAGCAAGGTTTACCTTTATGCTTGGATTTGAGCCTGAATAGGGATGTGTGTAAATCAGCATGCAAAAAAACCGTTATGAAAAAAATAGTATTGCTTCTTATCGCTTTTGCAGGGTTTGCCATGGCAGCCCGGGCGCAACGGTATGCAATCATTGATACCAAGTATATCCTGAGTAAGATACCAGAGTACAAGGATGCGGATAAAAAACTGCAGCTGATAGGCGAGCAATGGCAGAAAGAGATAGACGATAAACAGGCCGTTCTGGACAAGATGTATAAGAACTACGAAGCCGAACAATTTATGCTCACCGATGAACTGAAAAAGAAACGGGAAGATGAATTGTTTGTAAAGGAAAAAGAGATCCGTGACCTGCAGAAAAGACGTTTTGGATATGAGGGTGATCTTTTTAAAGAGCGGCAACGACTGGTTAAGCCTGTGCAGGATAAAGTATACAATGCCATCCAGAAAATAGCCGTGGCAAAGGAATACGACTTTGTACTGGATAAAAGTGAAGGAATTACCGTTATATTTGCCGACCCCAAACTGGACAAGAGTAACGATATACTGAAGGAGATGGGGATTAAAATTTAGTAGAAACCAAAATCAATTATAAACTCACAACAATGAAGAAATTACTATTTGTGTGCCTGGCTTTTTCCGCAAGCCTTTTATTTTCCAATAATACAAGCGCACAGACCCAGAAGATTGGGTATTTCGATGATCAACTCGTATTATCCCTGATGCCCGGGATTGAAAAAGTATCACCGATGCTGGAATCTTACCAGAAAGATTCTTTGCAGGTAGAGTATGATTATACCATCAAAGATTACCAGCGCCAGGACAGCCTGTGGAAGAAGGACTCTGCCGGCCTCGCACCCAAGGCAAGGGAACTGGCTATGGCCGACCTGGTGAAACTGCGTAACAAACTGGTTTACTGGCAACAGTATTCACAACAGTTGACAGAAGCAAAAACAGAAGCCCTGTTAACGCCATTCAGGCAGAAGATATTTGAAGCCCTGACCGCTATCGTGGCCGAAGGAAAATATACGATGGTATTAAAAGATGATTCTTTTTCTCCGTATGTTCAAAAACCATTACTGGATAACCTGGCCATACGCGTAGCTATCCGGATGAAATTAACGCTTCCGAGAGAATATGAAGACGCATGGAGAGCAGCAGGTGGTACAGGCCTGCCAACATCTGCTCCTGCAGGTGCCGGCAAACCACCGGTGAAACCGGCAGGTAAAGGATAGTATCCGATAGATATTGAATATTATTTGTTAAGCACCCCTTCCTAGCGATGGGGTGCTTATTTTTGTGCCATGCAGGAAAGATCCCCGATAGGTGTTTTTGACAGCGGTTATGGCGGGCTAACGGTTTTGAAAGAGATTGTGAAACAGCTGCCGGAGTATGATTATCTCTATATGGGCGATAATGCCCGCGCACCCTATGGCCCCCGCTCTTTTGATACAGTTTACCAGTATACGCTGGAGTGTGTTAAGTGGTTCTTTGCACAGGGTTGCGAACTCGTGATCCTTGCCTGTAATACGGCTTCCGCCAAAGCACTACGTACCATTCAGCAGAAGGATCTTCCGGGCATTGATCCCTCTAAAAGGGTATTGGGTGTGATCAGGCCAACCACGGAGATCATCGGCGGGTTTTCAAAAACAGGGGAGATAGGCATCCTGGGTACCGCAGGCACGGTACAAAGCGACAGCTACCCGATAGAGATCGCAAAATTCTTTCCTGCGTGTAAAGTATACCAGGAAGCCTGTCCTATGTGGGTGCCGCTGGTTGAGAATAATGAGTATGATGAGCCAGGGGCGGATTATTTTGTGAAAAAGCATCTCGACAAGCTATCAGCGAATTCGGGGGCGATAGATACGGTTCTGCTGGCCTGCACGCATTACCCGCTGCTGATGCATAAGATCCGGCAATATATACGGGATGGGGTGACCGTGGTATCGCAGGGCGAGATCGTGGCGGAGAGCCTGGCCCGGTACCTGGACAAGCACCGGGAATTGGCAAAAAAATGTTCAAAAAACGGCAAGATCGATTTTTATACAACGGATTCAACCACCGATTTTGATAACCATGCCGCGATATTTTTCGGGGGGGCGGTTGCTTCCAAATACCTTGACCTACAGGCAAAATGAGGCAAAAACCAGGATTGGCGGGGCTTTTCTTCAAAAAACAGCTTTTTAACCTTGTGTGAATAAGTGGATTTCCTTACCTTTGCCGTCCTTTCACAAGCAGCAGTATGGTGACTGCAGGCATGAAACGTAACAATATTACCGGGTTAGTAAAAAAACGATAAAATGAAACGGACATTCCAACCACATAAACGACGCAGAAAAACCGTTCACGGTTTTCGCAAACGTATGGAAACTGCCAACGGCCGCAAGGTATTAGCCAGCCGCAGAGCGAAAGGCCGCAAGAAACTAAGTGTTTCGAGCGAGAAAGGATTAAAATAATTACCCTACCCTACCCCCTGGGCCCCTGGGAGGGGGTTGAGAGACAGGTACAAATAATATAGCCTCATCTTTTTTGATGGGGCTTTTTTAGTTTAGCAGGATAATGGCAGGAGCTTTTACATATCAAAAAACGGAAAAATTGAAGAGCAGGAAACTGCTGCAGCAACTGTTTGCGCAGGGTAAAACATTTGCTGTATTTCCCGTAAAAGTTTTTTATATGCCCCTGGCAGAAACCGCAACGTCTTCTGTTCAGGCAGGCGTAGGTGTGAGTGCGCGGAACTTCCGCAAAGCGGTTGACCGCAATCGTATCAAACGGTTATTACGCGAGTGTTACCGGCTAAACAAAGAATCATTACATACAGCCATTGATCGGTCGGGGAAAAAAATAGCCGTCTTTTTTTTATATACCGGGAAGGAACTGCCCGACTATATTTTTCTTACAGAAAAAATGAAACTGGCTTTAACCAAACTGGAAACATCCCTTGCCTGAAACAGATCCTATACTAAAAATGCCGCGTAATTTTTTTACCTGGTTGCTGGTCATCGCCAGCTATCCTTTTATACTACTGATCAGGATCTATCAATACGTGATCTCTCCCGCCATCGGCCCCAAATGCAGGTACACGCCCACTTGTTCGCAATACGGGGTACAGGCATTAGAAAAATATGGATTGATCAAAGGAGGGTGGCTGGCAATTAAACGGATCAGCCGTTGCAGGCCGGGAGGTGGACATGGGTATGATCCGGTGCCTTGATTCTCAGACTTTCTTCACTTCAGTAAGCGCTTCTAATTTTGCAATAGACTCTCTTACCTCCTTAATACTGTAAAAGCGGTAGATCTCCGGGTCCTTGCCGTCTACTTTTTCGGCAGTACGCATCCGGTGATAGGGGCCAATCACATCAGCTTTGATATTTTCGCTGATACGGGCAGCGTGGTTGGGAAGAATATAAAAATTCCGGTTTGCAACAGACACATTCTTTCCCTCCACCAATAAACGAAGCGAATCAAGATCATGTAACAGCTTCGCCTGCATGATCATATTCTGCGCCAGTTTGGGATCGCCGTATGTTTGGTAGCTGCCGATGATCGTATCGTTCTTAACATTGATCACATACAAACCGTTCTCAACAAGCTCCACATTGGCATTACCTGTGGGAGAAGATAGTGCAAACGTTATCTTATTGCCATTCAGGATGGCATCTTTTTCTTCGTGTCCGCTTCCATCCTTCGCTGTAATGGTCTTTGCATCTGTATTGATTTCCGCCGGCCCCTTACTCATAACAACAATGCGCTTGTCGCCACCTGAGCAGGAAGCAAAAAGGATAGAAACAAATGCGATCAGTTTTCTCATAACAGAAGTTTTAAAACAAGCCACAGATTTCACCAATTACCACAGATTTTTTCTGTGCTAATCTGTGCCATCTGTGGCTAAAATTTTTTCCAGATTATTTCGCTCCAAAACGCTCACTAACCTTGTTCCAGTTAACCACGTTCCAGAAAGCAGCGAGGTAATCGGCGCGCTTGTTTTGATATTTTAAATAATACGCATGTTCCCAAACATCCGCACCCAGTATCGGCGTTCCCTTTACTTCGGCAACATCCATTAAGGGATTATCCTGGTTGGGTGTGGAAGATACTTCCAGCTTTCCTTCCTTTATGATCAGCCATGCCCATCCGCTTCCGAAACGCGTCATACCCGCTGCGGCAAATTTTTCTTTAAACGCATCGAATGACCCGAAAGCGGCAGTGATCGCATCCGCCAGGGCGCCGGTAGGCGTACCGCCCGCATGAGGAGCTAAACTTTCCCAGAAAAAAGTATGGTTCCAGTGCCCACCACCGTTATTGCGTACAGCAGGACTGATCGTGCCGGCCGCAGCAACCAGTTCAGCCAATGATTTTCCTTCATTAGGCGTGCCTGCAATTGCCTTGTTCAGGTTATCGACATAGGCCTGGTGGTGTTTATCGTGGTGTATCTGCATGGTGGTTGTGTCGATATGCGGTTCCAGGGCTTCGTAAGCGTAGGGAAGGGGTGCGAGTGTGAATGACATGGCTATTGGTTTAGGGTTTATTGTTGGTGTAAAATTAACTGTTAAACGGCTGGAATTGTGTAATTGTTTAATGGTTATCCAAAATCATCACCGCTTACGCTTAAAAAAGGATCGCATCAGCTGCGCGCACTCATCTTTCAGAATACCGCCAATCAGTTCTGTTTTGGGATGGAAGGGCCAGTTTTCTTTCGTGATGTGTTTAAAACCGTTCTTTTCATCAGGCGTCCCAAAAACAACCCGCGCCAGTTTGCCCCAGTACATAGCGCCGCAGCACATCAAGCAGGGTTCAACGGTTACATATAAAGCGGCTTCGGGTAAATATTTCGAGCCTAAAGAACTATAGGCAGAAGTGAGGGCCAATATTTCGGCGTGTGCCGTAGAATCATTCAGCAGTTCTACCTGGTTATGCCCACGGGCGATGATCTTATTATTCATTACGATCACTGCCCCAACAGGAACCTCCTCTCTCTCATAAGCAATCACGGCTTCTTTAAGCGCCTGCTGCATAAAGTATTCATCATCAAATTCGATCATATGGCAAAATTACGGCCGTTCTTGTATCTATAAGAACACGTAGTTTTTTAAGTTGCTGATGAATATTGCAGGTGTTTGTGAAGACACAAACACGGCGTTACTTTCTTTGGTATTTCCAGTTCCGGCCCTTCCCTTCGGCAATCCATTCCAAAGCGGTGGCCTGCCGTTTCAGGCGGGTTTCTTCTGTTTTGGCTTCCGTTATCCATTCGAGGTATTCCCGTTTATGCGCGGGACTGAATGCTTCAAAAGCGGCTGCTGCCTTTTTGTTCTTCAGCAGGGCCTTTGTAAAATAATCGGGAACAGGGATCGGTTTTTTGGGCACGATCTTTTTCGCAGGAAGTTTAACCCCTTCCTCATTAAGCTTCATAGCGGCTTTGATAAAACCGATGATCACTTTATCAGCGGGAAGATCTTTCAAACTGGTGATCCTGCCGAATGAACCGGATGCATCGTCTTTCTTTTCCTGCAGAATTCCTTTCGGATCGGGAATCAGGGTCACTTTCCAGAAACCGAAGGTGCAATGCTGCTTAAAAGAAGCCATACCGCAGAGCGGTCCTTTGTATTCAAAAGCGCCAAACGACCATTTGATCGTTTCTTCCACATCGGGGCAGGCAATATGTACCAGCTTGCGCAGATGTATCAGGATGGGTTTTGCAAAATCGGCCGACTTCGCGATCATCGCATCTATGCGTTTATCGGGTTTGGGCATATATGATTATTTGTACCCTTGTTTGTGTCTTCACAAACAAGGCTATGCTACAATTTTTTGATCATAATATTTTTGTACCAAACCTCATTGCCGTGATCCTGCAGGGCGATATGGCCCCGGAATATTTTTCCAAAATCGGGCATGGCTTTGAACTTGCTACCGGCGATCATTTGTTTCCAGTTATCATCTCCATAAACGGTTGACATAACCGTTACGCCATTCAGTACAAAATCGAGTTTACCTTTATTGCTGATGATCTCGGAAGTGTTCCACTCACCAACAGGTTTTACAGCACCCTCCTTACCTGCTACAAGATCATACAGGTTACCGGCGCGGTGTTTAAATATTTTTCCATCCGCATGACCATCATTATCGAGTACCTGCATTTCAGGGCCGGTAAAATAGGTCTGCTTGTATTTAGCCGTGTCTTCCTGTACCCATAAAATAACACCGCTGTTCCCGTTGTTCGAGATCTTCCAGTCTATTTTCAGGTGAAAGTTCTCATATTCCTTATCTGTCAGCAAATCGCAGGAGCCCCTTTTTTCCGACTCATCTTTTTTATAAGTGGGATCGTTATACAAAGCGCCATCCAACACCTTCCATGAGTTGCCGGCAACCGGCCTTCCGTAAGAGTGCCAGCCTTTTGTTGTTTTACCATCAAACAAAGAAGTAAAACCTTTTTCCTGAACGGGTGCCATAACCGGTTTAGGTGTTCCGGGCGATACACCCAGTAATACGGCAGTTAACAAAACGCCTGCGATGAATGATTGCATGTTTATTTATTTCTTAAGTAAGAGAATGTACTTGATCATTTGTTTGGCATCGGCCTCGCTTACTGTTGCGTGCGGGGTCATGGGTATTGTGCCCCAAACACCAGAACCACCCTTAATCACTTTACCGGCAAGCAGGGAAATATTGGCGTCGGTTGCCTCATATTTTGCCGCTACATCGCGGTAAGCGGGGCCGGTCACTTTCTCGCTAACTTTATGACAGGTAAGACAATCCGACTTGGCAATCAGTTCAAGACCTTTCTGGTAATCGGGATTGGCGCTGAGATCTGGGCCAACGGTTGGCGGGGTGGCGGCGGTTGCTTTTGCATCTTTATTTTCGATGCTGTTACTGCCGCAGGCACACATAATGGCCAGTAATGCGATCGCTACATAATACTTTTTCAAGACAGGTTGTTTTAATAGTTAGAACTTAAAGGTATCAATGAATTCCTAAAATACTTCGATTAAAATTCTCATCCGAACCCGTTCCCGCAAAATCATCAAAGGCTTTTTCTGTTACTTTAATAATATGCTGTTTTATAAATGGCGCGCCCTCTGCGGCACCCACCTCGGGGTGCTTCAATGCACACTCCCATTCCATCACCGCCCAGCCTTTGTAATCATATGCGGCCAGTTTACTGAAGATCGATTTAAAATCTACCTGCCCATCGCCCAGAGAACGGAAACGCCCGGCTCTTTCTACCCAGTTCTGGTAGCCGCCATATACCCCCTGTTTGCCTGTAGGATTAAACTCTGCATCTTTTACATGGAACATTTTTATGCGGTCATGATAATGATCGATATAACTTAAGTAATCCAGGCACTGCAATACAAAATGCGAAGGATCGTATAACAGACAGGCCCTTGCATGGTTATTCACTTTTTCAAGGAACATTTCATAGGTAACGCCATCATGCAGGTCCTCGCCCGGGTGGATCTCATAACAGAGATCAATGCCCTCCCCGTCAAAAACATTTAATATGGGCAGCCAGCGTTTACCCAGTTCTGTAAAACCGGTCTCCACCAAACCGGCAGGCCGTTGCGGCCAGGGATACACTGTATGCCATAATAAAGCGCCGCTGAAAGTAGCATGCGCATTCAGCCCTAAATTCTTTGAAGCCTTCGCAGCATACTTCAACTGCTGCACGGCCCATTCTGTTCGTGCTTTGGGATTGTTGCGGAGATGCTCCGGCGCAAACCCATCAAACAAAACATCATAGGCAGGATTTACGGCAACCAGTTGTCCCTGCAGGTGAGTAGACAGTTCTGTGATCTCCAAACCCGCTTCACGCACAATGCCGTTGATCTCATCTGCATAGGTTTTGCTTTCAGCAGCTTTCTGCAGATCAATACAGCGGCCATCCCAGGTAGGGATCTGCACCCCCGTAAAACCAAGCGAAGCGGCCCATTTACAAATATCCGCAAGCGAATTAAAAGGAGCTTTATCGCCCATGAACTGTGCGAGAAAAATACCGGGGCCTTTGAGGGTAGTCATAGTAGTAGGGTTTTGCTGGTTGAGAGGATTTAGGGGTAAGGGATAAGTGTTTTCCTTATGCCTTACGCCTTATGCCTAAAATACATACTCCGTCCATTTCTTATCCGACGCCGCGGAAGCGACTACGTTGTCGATAAATGCCATGCCCCTGATGCCGTCGACAAATGTGGGGAAGTCGAGGGCTTCTTTGGAGGGAGTGGTGCCATCTATTTTGGCGGACAGCGTCAGCGCAAAGTTCCGGTAGATATTACCGAATGCTTCGAGATAGCCTTCGGGATGACCGCCCGGGGTACGGCAATTGTGCGTGGCAAAGCTTGATAGGCGATCGCCATAGTTACCGCCTGCGCGGAGAATCTGTGTGGGCTGGTCGAGCCATTTTACCAGTAAAGTATTCGGCTCATGCTGTGCCCATTCGAGCCCGCCCTTCTCGCCATAGATCCGGATTTGTAAAGCGTTCTCTTCACCGGCTGCTACCTGCGATGCCATCAGTACACCGGCGGCGCCATTGTCGAACTTTAATAATACGTTGCCATCGTCATCAAGTGCGCGGCCCTCCACCATGATGTTCAGGTCGGCACAGAGATGTGT
>JANXRX010000025.1 GCA_025352905.1 Bacteroidota bacterium
TATTTTCTTTACCTATTTTATCAGGCACACCGGATTCCAGGTCTTGTATTTTTTGGTTCAGATCGCTGATCGCCTTATCAGCCTGCTCTTTTAAAAGGCTTGTTTGCTTAACCAACTGTGTTTCTTCCGGGGTCAGGTAGGTTTGCAGGTACGCCTGCCAGTTCTGTTCAATTATTCTTTGGGCCAATTCAATTTTAGTATTTGCCATCACGGGCGTAAGCGTATGGTTTTCCAATGCTTCCGCAACAATCCGGATACCCGTGGTGTAGCTATACCGTATTTGGGTCAGTTCCTGCAGCGGCAGCATCCTGTCGGCATACATGGTTTCTGTATTCCGGCTCATTTTTCTCATGCCGATAACGCCAAAAATGCCCACCCCCAATATAAAAACGGACATGACAAATACCAGTAAATACAATTTGGTGGCGGGTCTGATATTAATTACCATAGGGTCTTATTTACGCAACTACGGGCCTAATAAATATACAAACATGGATTCATATTCCATATTGGGCAAATTTTATTCTCCGGAATTGCTTAGCTTTAAAGCAGGCACCTCTAACACCAACGGCATATTATGAAAAAAGCCCACACACACAGCAGGCGGTTATTTCTGCAGACTTCTTCCATGCTTGCCTCACTGGCTTTTATCCCGCGAAGCGTAAAGGCTTTTTATCTTGAAACAAGGAATTTCTTAGTCGCATCCAAAAAAACAGGCAGCCTGGCGGTATCCGTCAACAAAAAGCTATACACGGTTGAAGCGGATACACGAACCACTTTACTGGATCTGCTGCGTGAAAATCTCCAGCTCACGGGAACAAAAAAAGGATGCGATCATGGGCAATGCGGTGCATGCACCGTTCATATAGATGGGAAGCGCGTATTAAGTTGCCTCACATTAGCGGCCATGGTGCCCGGCAAAGAAGTTACTACGATCGAGGGGCTGTCGGATGGCGAGCATCTTCACCCGATGCAACAGGCTTTTATCGAATGTGATGGCTTTCAGTGCGGCTATTGTACGCCCGGGCAGATCATGTCTGCAGTGGCCTGTGTACAGGAAGGGCATACGCATTCTGTAACGGAAATCAAAGAATTCATGAGCGGCAACCTCTGTCGCTGCGGGGCATATAACGGTATTGTTGAGGCCATTCAAAAAGTTGCATCATGAAACCATTTAATTTTATTAAGGCGGCCGGGGGTACCCAAACGGTAAAACAGAAAAAACGAACGGGTCGTTTTATTGCAGGTGGAACCAACCTGGTTGACCTCATGAAAAAACACATTGAGCAGCCGGAAGAACTGATCGACATTTCAGGATCCGTGCCCGCATCCATCGGGAAAAAGGCTGCCGGTATACGGATAGGCGCCATGGCACGCAATAGCGTGGTTGCCACGAACCCCGACATAATAGCGGCTTATCCCTTGCTGTCAAAAGCCATACTCGCCGGCGCATCGCCACAGATCCGCAACATGGCATCTACGGGTGGTAATATGCTGCAGCGAACGCGTTGCCCCTATTTTTATGATCCCACATTGCCTTGTAATAAACGGAATCCCGGTACCGGCTGCAGCGCCCTTACAGGCGATAACCGGATGAGCGCCATTGTGGGCTGGAGTGAAAACTGCGTGGCGGTTCATCCTTCCGATATGTGCGTGGCACTGGCCGCGCTGGATGCAAACGTGATCATAACCGGAAAAGACCAACTGACAAAGACCATTCCTTTTAAAAATTTTCACCGCTTACCCGGCAACACGCCGGAACAGGATAATAACCTGCCCGCCGATGCGCTGATCACTGCAGTGGAGATACCCGGGAACGCTTTTCAGAAAAATTGCTTTTATCTCAAACTGCGCGACAGGGATTCCTACGCATTCGCTTTGATTTCCGTAGCGGCTGCACTGCACCTGAATGGAACCACCATTGTATCGGCGCGGCTGGCATCCGGTGGCGTAGCGCATAAGCCCTGGCGCTGGTATTCGGTTGAACAGTTCCTGGAAGGAAAACAGGCGAATGCGCAGGTGTTTCAGCAAGCAGCCACACTTGTACAAAAAGAAATAAAAACGCTTCCCCATAATGTATACAAAGCCACCATGCTGCAAGGCGCTATTGAAGTAGCGCTGCAAAATTGTTTAAACGCTTAACCAGTTACCATGCAACCATTCTTTGAAGCAACCGATTATTTTCCTGCAGATACCGATGGCCGGGTAGAAGCTATGGCCAAAGTAACCGGGAAGGCGAAATACTCGGCTGAATACCAGGCGCCCGGTCTTTGCTATGGTTTTTTTGCGACCAGTACCGTGGCTGCGGGGAAGATTGTTTCGATTGATACCACCCTGGCAAAACAGGCAGATGGCGTCATTGATATTATTACCCATGAGCACAAACCTTTGGTACCGGGCCTTGCAGACGAAACAAAGATCCGAGAATCACGGTTCGGCCTGCCGGTGTTTCATACCGATAAAATTTATTTCAAAGGACAACCGATCGCACTGATCATCGCTGAAACACTGGAAGAAGCAACGTATGCAGCTTCCCTGATAACGGCTATCTATCATGCAGAAACACACAACATAGATTTTGAACTGTCGCATCCCAAAGTGGCCTTAAAACCGGATGGAAAAGAAAGGGGTTCCTTACAGGCATGGCAGCAGGCGCCCAGGATGGTAGAGGCGGAATATACGATCCGTAACGAGGTACATAATCCTATGGAAATGCACGCCACGATTGCACACTGGACGGCTGATAATAAACTGAAGCTGTATGATAAAACACAGGGTGTGAACAATGTGCAGCGAACGATGGCCCGTTTATTTGGCATACCCAATGATAACGTTGAAGTGATGAGCGAATTTGTGGGTGGAGGCTTTGGTTCTGGTTTGCGGGTATGGAGCAATACCCTTGCTGCCACCATGGGCGCCATGCAGGTAAAGCGCCCGGTGAAATTAATGCTGAGCAGGCCGCAGATGTTTATGCTTACCGGTTACCGCCCGCAATGCTGGCAACGGGTAAAACTGGGTGCGGATGAGAATGGTAAACTATTGGGCCTGTATCACCAGGGAAGGAACAGCACATCGATGTATGAAAATTTTTCCGAAGGATTTACCCGTGAGTGCAGGCTCATTTATACTGTCGAAAATCTGAAAACCGAGTCTGCCACGGTACCATTGAATTTGTCTACGCCAACATGGATGCGCGGCCCGGGCGATTGTTCCGGTGATTTTGCCATAGAAAGTACCGTTGATGAGCTTAGTTATTTATTGAAAATGGACCCGGTGGAACTGAGGCTCAAAAATATTTCCAATGAAAAAGATCCTGAAACAGGTAAGCCATGGTCTACCAACTACCTGAGTGAATGCATTAGCAGGGGAGCGGAACGCATTGAATGGAAAAACCGGCCGACGGGGTCAGGGCAGCTTACGGATGGTGACTGGAAGATCGGCTATGGCATGGCCGTGGGTATGTGGGGAGCAGGAAGACAAAACGCAAGTGCGGGTATCAAAATGCAGAAAGACGGCAGCATACTGGTACAAACAGCTATGACCGATATCGGAACAGGCACAGGAACGGGTATACAGAATGTAGCACATGATAGTACCGGTATTCCGAAAAACAGGATCAAAATAGAATTAGGGAATTCCAGCTTACCCCCGGCGCCAAGTCAGGGAGGAAGTACCGGGTTGTCTTCCATCACCGGCGCAATAGCAGCAGTATGCAATGCGCTGAAACAAAAGCTGGTCGACTATGCAACGGTTGTTGACAATGCCTATAAAGGGATGAATATTGCAGATCTGCTGATCTCAGAAACGGGTATTTCTGCCAGGTCCGGTAATGCGCCTTCCATCAGTTTCACTGTCTTATTCGATACCAATCACATCGATACTATTGCAGTGGAAGCCAGTGCGGGGCCGGGTGATGAGCGTCAGAAATTTTCTTTCTGCTCTTCCGCCGCCCATTTCTGCAAACTGCGTGTGCATACCAAAACAGGTAAAGTAAAAATCGAGCGCATGGTCTGCACAGTAGATGCGGGTAAAGTAGTGAACAGCAAAGCTGCGGCCAACCAGATCTCCGGCGCTGCCGTGGGTGGTATAGGCATGGCATTGATGGAAGAACAGAATGCAGATAATGCACTGGGCAGCCTGCTCGCTAACGATCTTGCCGGTTATCATTTCGCCGTAAATGCCGATGCACCCATTATAGAAGTAGCATTTATCAACAAGCCCGACTTCAACAGCAATCCCAGCGGCGCAAAAGGAATTGGCGAAGTAGGCATTATCGGTTGTGCGGCAGCTATTGCCAATGCTATTTATAATGCCACCGGTAAAAGATTACGGGATCTCCCCATTACACCGGATAAGGTTTTGATGGGATAAAGAGGTGTCCTTATTTTTCGAGAATATTTTTCAAAATTAACAAGCTGCTATCCATATCTTTCGCCACATGTTTTTCTAACATAGGTATCAGTATGTTTATCGGGTAACTTAATACACCGGCATTGCTCCAGGATACGTTGGTTTGCGTATCAGATAAAGATGTTGTGTCCATGATAATACGGGCGCTGGTTTTCATGGGTTTTACAAAACGGATTTCCGCTTCCACACTTTTCCCTTCAACCAGGTGTATAATCTCCTTTTCCCCTTCACCCGCATCCTTATTTCCACTCCAGGCATAAATATATCCCACCGTTCCATCTGTTCCCTTGAATTCTCTTTTTCTGTCTGCGTCGGCCATGGCTCCCTTGTTAAACTCGTCCTGGTTTTTGAGGAGTTTTATATAGTCGAATACCTGTTGCCGGGGTGCATTGATAACGATTTCGCGTTTTACATAGTGTTCTTTCTTCCTGAAAAGCGCCATGAGCAACAGCAAAGCAATGATCGCTGCCAGTACAAGCAGGATGATGATTACAATATTCATTTTTTGCTTATATTAATTGTCTGGAAATATTTTCCTTAGTGTTGCTGATCTAAGTATCCGGAATTAATATACGAATTATTATTCCAAAAATTGCATATCGTCTTCTGTAAGTTCGATATCGGCTGCCTTTATATTTTCCTCAAAATGTTTCAGGGATGAGGTTCCGGGTATGGGTAAGATCCAGGGTGATTTATGCAGTAACCAGGCGATATTTATCTGTGCTTCGGGAACATGGTATTTTGCTGCGATCTCGGTTATCCGGGAGTCTTTTTTGCCAATCGCATGTAACAGTGAAAAGAAGGGTATCAGTGGGATCCCGTGTTTTTCGCAATGTTCCAGTAATTCATCTCCCCCATGTGTTTCCATATGATACTGGTTAAGCGTAGCGCGTTGGGCCTGGCCATACATATTTTCAACGGTAGCAATATTTCCCATCTGTAACGCTGTTTCCAGGTCCTTTGCCGTTACATTGCTAATGCCTACATGCAATATTTTTCCTTCTTCCTGCATGGCAAACATGGTTTCCAGCCCTTCCTCAAAGTTGGAAAGGCCGCCCATGGCTCTTAAATGAACCAGTTGAACCTGTTCTATTTTTAGCGTCCGCAGGTTATTTTCGATACTGGTACGCAGGTTCTCGGGCTTATTAAAGGGTACCCAGCTTTTATCAGGTTTACGGGTAGCGCCTACTTTGGTACAGATCACCAGGTCAGGAGGGTAGGGATACAAAGCTTCAGCGATCAGGCGGTTGGTAACGTCCTCGCCATAATAGTCAGCCGTATCTAAAAAATTAACGCCGCTTTCAACGGCACGTTTCAGGATCTGCAAAGCTTCGGGCCTGTTCGGCGGCTCACCATAGATCCCTTCACCGGTAAGGCGCATGGTACCGTATCCTAAACGGTTAACGGTAAGCGGGTTTTTACTCTTTGCTGCAATAGTGACGGTTTGGGGAACTTTCATGGGGTGATATTTATTGATTGTTAGATCTTAACACGGGATGTATAAAAAAGTTTTATAAAATTTGGGTAACTTAAAGGTCTTATCTCTTTTTGTCTCACTAGGGTGTCACCCTTAAAGATAAGTCATACCCTTTAATCCAGCCCATCAGCCATTCACAGAAAAAGCGGCGTGTTCCCCGACGGGTCTCGCGATAGCTGACCAGGCGGTTCCCGCATAAGGCAAGATTATGTATCGTTATCAATCCCGGAATCCAGGTCAATATCCTGTAGTTCCATATTATTATACCGGTGAACAAGGAATATACCCGGTGATGACTTATATGGAACTACAGGATATTGACCTGGATTCCGGGATTGATCACTATACATAATCTTGCCTTATGCGGGAA
>JANXRX010000213.1 GCA_025352905.1 Bacteroidota bacterium
TCAACGAATGGATTACTTACGCTTATATCAAAAGCCGTAGGCCGTATGAAACGACCGCTACGATAAAGCAGGGCTTTTCTTTTTATGTAGGGCATGACACTGTGCGCCATTTAACATAATATTAATTATAAGTTAAATAAATATTTTAATTTGCTGATTTATAATAGTATATACATCTGCGTTTACATAATGTTGTAACCTTACTGCATCCACCCCAAGCTATCCTGCTCCGCAAGAAATTATAAATTACCGATGATTAGGAAAAGTCGGACAACAAAAAAGGAATCAATAACTCATAAATTTATTAGCGCCTTAATTCATTTCAAATGAAAGGAATATCATTATTCATCATCTGTAGCTGTTTTTCTGCAAAGATACTTTGCCAATGCAACTGTTTGCAACGTTTTGATAAATCTGTATTTACTGCAGGAAATAAAAGCGAAATTGACACCATTTCATTGGCAGCGCTATATTTAAGTTTTGGAAAAGTCAGCCAACGTAACGAACTTTTAAAACTCCAGTCATGGAAAAAAATAAAATACAGTCAATACACCACCGCAATTTCATTTGTTACTTCAGATGGTAACGAAAAATATTATCTACCAATAAAAAGTCCGAGTGTTGAATTGTTCGAAAAGCTGAAAAATGAACTTAATACAGAAAAAAAGATCTGCATTTATGGTCGGGTATTCAAACGATTAAATCAATCCATTAATAAGCCATTTTTTGTTATTGATAGAATATGTTTTTCTGAATAATGAAATATCAATTGAAGATGACTTATTGATCTTAATTACTCCTCAACTACTATGATTTTACGCCATTAAGTACATTACTTATCAATAGATTATTATCCATTACAGTTGAATTATTGTTTAATCACCAGCCTCCAAGAATTTAAAGAATAAGTGCCCCCGGCAGATTAAATAACACATGCAGCAACACTCCCCACCAAAAACCATAGCGCATCCTGATCGTTCCTAAAAAAAGCGCTGAAACGAATTGAGGTATTACAAGTAACGGCAGAAAAAATAGCCCTGCATTCAGGCCGGTGTAGAAATTACCTATGTGTAGCAGGCTGAAAAGAATAGCGGATCCATAAAAAAAGACCCCAAATTTCTTACCCTTCAGTTTTTGTAAGCTTGCGCCTGGCAGAAAATAATATACTGCAATTGCAAGTAAGGCGGCAAGCAGGTAATCGATACATAATTGACCAGTGCGCCAATCAGTGATATAAAAATATTTTTGAAAAATAGTACCGGTGATGACGAAGGCTGCTACAGCAAAACTTCGCTTTTTGAGATCGAGCGGTAGGCGAAAAATTAATTCTTCACCCAATGGCGCTACCAGAACAAATAGTACCAGGCGGTATTGCACCACGGCTTTGTCCCAGTTCGCATCTGCTTTGTCTGCAAGCTGGTAAAAAGCTGGCTGATGAAATCTGTGTGTCAGGATATAATCCATTCCTTCCGTTACCCGCATGATCAGAATAGTCACAAAAATAGAAATGACATAGGCATACAATAGAAAAGCAACCTTGCTGCTTACAGTATACTTCTCATCCTGCACACCAAAATAAGGCTTCAGAAGGTATTTGAACATTGAATCCAGAATATGTGTCGTTCAACTAATAGCTGATTGGGCCCGCATGATAGCTTAAACAATAGCTTCAGCTTAATAAAAATAAAACAAAGCGGATATTATTCCGGTTTCATTTAATTTGGTTCTCAATTAAAACCGATCGTATGACCACCCCACTTCACCGCAGAAATTTTATTAAACAGACAGGTATGGCCGGCATGGCCGTTGGCTTTTCCGTTTCAGGGATCAGGGCCTTTGCCGCTGCCAAAACCGATAAAGTGCGCGTGGGCATGATCGGCGTCGGTCTCCGCGGCCAGAATCACCTCGAAATGATGCTGCAACGCGAAGATGTGGAAGTGATCGCCCTGGCCGACCCCGACCCCAGAATGATGGCCGATGCACTGGCGATCATTAGTAAGGCAGGCAAGAAAACACCTGTAACCTTCCCCAATGGGAACCTCGACTTCAATAACCTTCTCAAACGCGATGATATTGACGCCGTGATCATTGCCACTCCCTGGCAATGGCATGTTCCGCAGGCCATCGCTGCTATGAAAGCCGGCAAGATCCCCGGCGTAGAGGTTTGCGGCGCGGTTAAGCTGCAGGACTGCTGGGATATGGTAAATACCAGTGAACAAACCGGTATTCCTGTAATGATGCTTGAGAACGTCTGTTACCGCAGGGATATCCTCGCTGTATATAATATGGTACGCAAAGGCATGTTTGGCGAACTACTCCATTTACAGGGTGGCTATGAACACGATCTGCGCGGCGTAAAATTCAACGACGGCATCACTCCCTATAATTCCGGGGTGGAATTTGGCGAGAAAGCCTTTAGCGAGGCGCGCTGGAGAACACAACATTCGGTAGACAGGAACGGCGAACTCTATCCTACCCATGGCCTCGGTCCCGTAGCCATGATGCTCGATGTGAACCGCGGCAACCTGCTTACACGTGTATCTTCCATCGCCACCAAATCGCGCGGCTTACATAAATACATCGTTAACCATCCTAAAGGCGGTGAAAATCACCCGAATGCGAAAGTAAAATTTAAGCTGGGAGATATCGTTACCACCCAGATTCAAACCATCAATGGCGAAACGATAGTGCTTACGCACGACACCAATTCGCCGCGCCCGTATAACCTCGGTTTCAGGGTGCAGGGAACGGAAGGGATCTGGCAGGATAACCGCTCGGGTGGCTTTGGCGACGGGCTGATCTATTTTGAAGGAAAAAGCGCCAAAGCGCATCAATGGGAAAACCCCGACAAATACATGCAGGAGTTCGATCACCCGCTCTGGAAAAAATATGAAAAATCGGCAGAAGGCTCCGGCCATGGCGGCATGGACTTCTTCGTTGACCATGCGTTCATCGAGTGCATCAAACGCAAAGTACATTTCCCCATGGACGTATACGATCTCGCCACCTGGTATTCCATCACCCCCCTATCCGAAAAATCCATCGCCGAAGGCGGCCAGGTCCAGGATATCCCGGACTTTACCAGGGGAAAATGGAAAACCAGGAATCCGGATTTCTGTATGGGCGGGGAATATTGAATATCAAATAGTAAACACTGAATATCGAATGTCAAAGGAAAGATAAAATGACTAATGCCCCTTTGACATTCGATATTCAGTGTTCGATATTCGTTATGATCCCACTGCCTCACGAAACAGTTGCAGCAGCCTTGCCTGGTTCTCCGCCCTCACTTTATTCTGGCCGGGATAACGGCTGCCGTAATAGGGATCGTTGAGGAGATAATCGCAGAGGAAACGGAGCGCCTGCATGTAGATAAGCATCTCCCCGGCAAAATGAAAATGCTCTTTTTCAAAACCAGTCAGTTCACTACCCATATCTGTGAGGTAGCCGTTTTCGATGGCCCGGATGTATTCTTTGCGTATGAGGATCTTATCGAGGTCCTTTTCTTCTTCGGAAACCGGGCAAACATAGGTGCGGAACATATCGCCCACATCACTCAGGAAATAACCTGGCATAACCGTGTCGAGGTCGATCACGCAAATACTTTTACCCTGTTCATCAAACAATACATTACTGATCTTGGTATCATGATGAGTTACCCGTTTGGTAACCTCGCTATGCGCACAGAAAGCTTCGTATCGTTTTACAATCGATACCTGTGACCGCAGGTATTGGATAGTGCCTGCACATTCTGAAATACGTTCCGCAACTCCATTTTGTACTGCCTGTTCAAACTGGTAATAGCGTAAGGAGAGATGATGGAAATTGGGTAAAGCGGGATGAAGACGCGTCACATCAAATTCTCCCAGCAGCGAAGTAAACAAGCCGAATGCTTTTGCCGCCTCAAAGGCTTCTGCCGGTGTGCTCACGGTATCAATCGTATGCGAACCCGTTACCCAGTGGAACACGCGGTAAAATATATTGCCGATCTCCGGCAGGCTGCCATCCGCCAGGGTTTGTAAAGGCGCAGTAAACAGGTAACCGGGCGCATTCTCCCTGAAATAATCCGCCAGCAGGTTCAGGTTCTCATCTATCAATCGCGGAGCGGTAAACACATTTGTATTCACGGATTGCAACAGGTAAACATCATTCCCGTCCACCACTTTCCAGGTATGGTTGATCAACCCCGAATCCACCGCAAACAACTGCGGTTCTTTCCACCCGTATGCCTGCCGGATCTTTTGAAGGGTTTGTTTATCCATTCCGGAAAAATACAGAATAGATGACAGATGACGGGATTACCATTTTCTGTCATCCGTCATCTATTTTTTGTAGCTTTCAAAAAAAACAATGCCTGTTTACGATAATATGATTGATGCTTTAAAAGGTTTAAAATCCAGGGGATTTACCACCGATTTCAATATGGCTTTTGATAATATCAGTTGTGCCGTTACCGGTACCTGCCTGGCTCCTTCTCAATTCGAGATCGTTGAACATTATCGCTTTGAAGCAGATACCAATCCTTCCGACTCCAGTGTATTGTACGCGATCGAATCCAAAGACGCCACCATGAAAGGCGTCCTCATCAGCGCCTACGGCGTATACAGCGACGCTGTTAGCGATGAGATGATCCAGAAACTGAAAGTGCATGAAGCATAAGGCCTCACGAAAACTCCAAACCCCAAACCGCTTCTCCATGTATCGCCGCCGTTTTCTTCAATTAAGTTCCCTCGGATTAGGTTCCTTTTCATTTGCCGGTTTTACCAACGATGCGGCCGTTCGCAAGCCGATCGTGATCTCTACCTGGGATGCGGGTATCAATGCCAATAAAGCTGCCTGGGAAGTATTGGGCAAAGGCGGAAGGGCGCTCGATGCCGTGGAGAAAGGGGTGATGGTAACCGAATCGGAACAGAGCTGTTGTGTGGGATTGGGCGCTAATCCAGACAGGGATGGTTTTGTTACCCTTGATGCCTGCATCATGGATGAAAACGCGAACTGTGGCAGCGTGGCCTTCCTCGAACGCATCAAACACCCGATATCACTGGCCAGAAGAGTAATGGAAAAAACACCGCATGTGATGCTGGTAGGCAGCGGCGCGCAACAGTTTGCCTTAGAAGAAGGTTTTACCCTGGAGCCCGCCAGGTTATCGGATGATGCAGAAAGAAATTACCGTAACTGGCTGAAGAAAAGCGAATACAAACCGGTGATCAATATCGAGAACACCAAAAAACAAACTGCTTTCGCCCCGGTGAAATTAGATAATGGCGAATGGAACCATGATACGATCGGGATGGTGGCCATGGATGCAGCAGGCAACCTTAGCGGCAGCTGCACCACCAGCGGGCAGGGTTTTAAAATGCGTGGCCGTCTCGGCGACTCCCCCATTATCGGCGCGGGATTATTTGTAGACAATGAAGTGGGAGCGGCTACAGCAACGGGACAAGGTGAAGATGTTATCCGCATTTGCGGTTCTCATCTTGTGGTGGAATTAATGCGTAGTGGCATGACACCCGAAGCGGCGTGTAAAGCAGCCGTGGAGCGTATCATCAAAATAAAAGGTGTGAAAGCGAAAGAGATACAGGTAGGTTTTATCGCTATCAACAAAA
>JANXRX010000227.1 GCA_025352905.1 Bacteroidota bacterium
GTACCATTTTACTTCTTTCAGCAACTGGCTCTCCCCATAATAATATTTATTGGCCGTATACGGATGCTCTTTCAGGATCAGCACGATCGGCCTGCGCCGGTGACTCTTGAATTCTGCGAGTTTTTGCGCGAGGTAATCTTTTTCTGTATGCACCTTACCCGTATCGAGGTTTACATAATTGCCGGTGATGCTGTCCTTCTCATTGGTTTCTATGATCGGGATCTGCGTGTTCTCGGTAGAGATCTTGGTAGCCAGGTTGATACTGGCGCTGTCAGACGAATTGAGTATCGTATGTTGTGCCTCTACCCATGCTTCCACATTCTTACGCTCTTCCCGCGCTATCTTACCCGCTACATACTGCGAATAAAAAATAGTACCGCTCACCAGTATAATGGCAATCAGTACCAGCAGGATCTTCCAGTTGAACCATTGGCGTATCATACAACTAAAATAGAATAATTAACGGATCAGGCATTGATATCGGCAGATTACCGCTACAAAAAAAGAGGTAGTCATCAACCGACTACCTCTTTTCCAAAAGAATACATTATCGTTTAGCTGAATAATCCGCCTTTTTTCAGTGTTTTCACACCCTGGCCAATCTTAAAGCCATTGTTATAGATTTCAATTTTGTAATCGCCTTCTTTGAACCTGTCGGCCTGCTTCCAGTCAAAACTCACCGGGATCACTTTTCCCTGTTCGTAGTTCACACTTACTTTGCTGGTAAACGTTTTACTGCCTTCTTCGCGCGTTACAAAAGAAGAAGTTCCATCGCTGATCACACTTCCTTCCGGAGAAGTTACCACTACATAAATATCTTTTGTACCGGTTGGGGTAATCCTGTTCTCATCGAGGTTGAAAGAGATCCTGATCAGGTCGGCACGTTTGGCGGTAGTTGTTTCTTTCTCTTTACCGCTGCTCTTAAGTTTAAGGGCCGAAATACCGATACCGGAGGCATGTAATGTGGTGGCTACATCCACTTTTTCTTCCAGTTGTTTCTTTTCGGTTTTAGTGGTGCTGAGGTTTTGCTCAAGACCCTGTTTGTCTGTAATGAGTTGTGTTTTTTCCGTACCCAGCTGCTGGTTATCAGCGGTTAATTGTTTGTTCTCGCCTTTTAATTTTTCGATCTCAGTAAACAGGCCGTCTACTTTACCGTTCAGATCGCCGATCATCTGTTTGGCCTGTGCCAGCTCAGCATCAGACGCATTTTTCTTTTTGAGGATATTGCCGATATCGCTTTTCAGTTTTTGTATGGCCGAACTCTTATCCGCGAGATTGCCCTGTAACTGGATATTGTTCTGCGTAAGCGAATCCGCTTTGGCCGAAACAACCAGGAAATCCTGCTGAATAGAATTACGTGCGCTGTCTACCGTAACAATTTTTGTCTGTAACTGCGCCACCGATTCCCTGGTTTTGCTTTTGTCGTAGAAAATATACGCCCAGGTACCTATGAGGGCTACAATCAGGATTCCGTATATAAGTTTACGGTTGTCTTTCTGTTCCGTTGACTGGAAACGGGAGCCGGAGGCATTGGGTTCAAAACTGCTCATAGTGTGTGTTTTAGGGGTATATAATATAATTGCAATTTAATCATGTAAACCGGATTTTTATAGCCGGATCTGTAATCCTTCCCCGTCCCGGGGATTTTCTGCCCTGTTTCCCGGCAGGCGGTCTTTATTTTCGGACAAAAAAGCGAAAACCGTGCCAGAAGTGTTTCTATAAGAAGAAAATTCATTTGGTGATGCCAAATGGTTCATGGGTCATAAGGCGTAAGGCATAAGGCATAAGGCATAAGTCATTAAGATACACAATAAGCGTAATTGCGTTTCGATTTTCTCTTACCTTACGCCTTACGGCCTTATGCCCTTATGTTTACAACTTTACTTATATATTTTTCGCTACTAGCCCTTCCTGCTTCATCTTTGCGGTAATGTCGGCAGAAAAGATCATCTCAGAATGGAAAAGAGGCGTTTTTAAACCTATCTACTGGTTAGAGGGGGAGGAGAGCTTTTTCATCGACCAGGTGATGGCCCACGCTGAACACAATATACTGAGCGAATCGGAGGCAGGTTTTAATCTCTCTGTTTTTTACGGCAAAGATGCCGATTGGGCGGCAGTGGTAAATGCCTGCCGCCGTTACCCGATGTTTGCAGAAAGACAGGTAGTGTTGCTGAAAGAGGCGCAGCAGATGCGGGATATAGAAAAGATCGAAGGATATATCGAGAACCCGTTATCCTCAACAGTGTTCGTGGTCAGTTATAAAGAAAAGAAAGTAGACGGGCGCTCTAAACTCTCAAAACTGTTGAAACAGAAAGGAGAGATGCTTACCACCAAGAAAATGTATGATAACCAGTTGCCGGCATGGGCCAATGATATGGTGCAGCAGCATGGATTAACGATCACTCAAAAAGCGTTGCTGTTGCTGGTAGACCATATTGGTAACGATCTTAGCCGTATCCAGAATGAAATAGAGAAACTGGCAGTAAACCTCGGTACCCGGAAAGAGATCAACGAAGACGATATCGAGAATTATATCGGTGTAAGTAAAGAATTCAATGTGTTTGAATTACAGGCCGCCATCGCACAAAAAAACCTCTCGAAAGCTATCCGGATCATCCAGTATTTCGAGGCCAATCCAAAAGCTGCCCCTATTCAGATGATATTGCCTGCACTCTACAATTTTTTCAGTAAAGTATTCATGTTATACAGCCTGCCCGAACCCGATGAAAAAAGCGTGGCCGCTGCACTTGGTATCAATCCTTATTTTGTAAAGGATTATATCGGCGCTGCCAGGAAATACGATTACAATGGTGTTGAAAAGATCCTGCTCCTGCTGCACCAATACAATCTCCGCAGCGTAGGTGTTCATGATGGAGGCACGTCAGATGCCGGCCTGATGAAAGAAATGACAGTGAAAATGATGGTGTGAGATAGGGAGAAGAGATAAGGCGTAAGGGGTAAGGCGTAAGGCTTACACAGATCAGTTGAGTTTTTCTGTTGCAGCTATTTTGTCTTTTCGCAGCTGCTCTTTTAATGCATCCAGCCCGTCAAATTTTACTTCTCCGCGAAGATAATGATGTACATGAATCTGTATCGTTTCGCCATAAATTTCTTCGTCGAAATCAAAGATATTTACTTCTATTACTTTCTTCTTCCCGTCAACCGTGGGGCGGACACCGATATTCATCATCCCCTTATCCCTTACCCCCTTTCCCTTTCCCCTCACCACTTCAACAGCATACACGCCATTACCCGGAATCAGTTTCTCTTCACTGCTGATATGAAGATTGGCGGTAGGATAACCGATCGTTCTTCCCAGTTTATTGCCTTCGATAACCAGTCCTTCAAAAAAATAAGCATACCCCAGGAATTCATTCGCAGTTACAATATCACTATCGGTAAGGGCATGACGGATCTTGGTGGAGCTGACCACTACCTCATGCAGTAATTGTTCGGAGATCTCTTTTACGATAAATCCCCATTTGTGCCCGGCCTGTTCCAACAGGCGGTAATCGCCTTCACGGCCCTTTCCAAACCGGTGATCATACCCGATGATCACGGTATGCGGTTTAAAATACCTGTATAAGAAATCCTCTATGTATTGAGTAGCAGTCTGGTTGGAAAAAGCATGATCGAATGGAACCACCACGAGATGATCGATACCCGCTGCCTCGAGCAGGGCGATCTTTTCGTTGAGGGTATTCAATAATTTTACATCTCCCGGAACAGAAGAAACGATCTTACGTGGGTGCGGATGAAAGGTAATGATCACGGTTTCACCGCCTATACCGGCCGCCTCTTCTTTCAACTGCTTAATGATCTGCCTGTGACCCAGGTGCACGCCATCAAAGGTACCGATGGTAACCACTGCTTTGTTGAATAAGGGTAATGCGCCTGCGAGTTCGCGGTGTACTTTCATATCAGGTGGCAAAAGTAACAATGAATTGGTTAATTTGGTACCCTTCATAATTCTTACCTTCGCCAATTACCTAATTACCCAATCACTAAATTACCGAGTTCCAAGATGTCATTATACGCAAAACGGGGGGTATCAGCGCAGAAAGAAGATGTTCACCATGCTATCCGGAAACTGGACCAGGGATTGTATCCGAATGCTTTTTGTAAGATCTATCCTGATCTTTTGTGTGGCGATCCCGACTGGGTAAATATTATGCATGCGGATGGCGCAGGTACCAAAAGTATCCTTGCTTATCTCTATTGGAAAGAAACCGGTGATATCACTGTCTGGAAGGGTATTGCGCAGGATGCCATAGCAATGAACCTGGATGATCTATTGTGTGTGGGTGTAACGGATAATTTTTTATTTTCTTCCACTATCGACAGAAACAAATTGCTGATCAGCGGGGCCGTGCTCGAAGCAGTGATCAATGGTACACAGGCGTTCTTTGACCAGTTACGTTCTTTTGGTGTGCATATTCACTACCTCGGCGGCGAAACTGCTGATGTGGGAGATGTGGTAAGAACCATTGCGGTGAACGGGACCATGACTGCCCGCTGGCCAAAAAATAAACTGATCACCAATGACAGGATCGCTGCAGGCAATGTGATCGTTGGTTTTGGCAGCTCCGGCAGATGCGCTTATGAAACCGAATACAATAGCGGGTTAGGCAGTAATGGGCTCACAAGCGCGAGGCATGATGTACTCAGTAAATATTATGCGGAGAAATACCCGGAATCTTTCGAGCCATCATTAAGCGGAGAAGTGGTGTATATAGGGCAGAGCAGGATGATAGATACCATGCCCGTACCGGGTGGTGAAACTACCGTGGGTAAACTGTTGTTATCGCCTACCCGTACCTATGCACCATTGCTAAAAGTATTATTGGAAGAAAATTTTGCAGACATTAACGGATTGATCCATTGCAGCGGCGGCGGACAGACCAAGTGTATGAAATACCTGCCGCAACCATTAGCCGTGATCAAGGATAACCTGTTTGAAGTGCCGCCCATATTCGGGCTGATACAGAAGAATTCAGGCGCCGATTTCAGGGAAATGTACCAGGTATTTAATATGGGGCACCGCCTGGAAGTATTTACCCATGAAAAAGCAGCCGCAAAAATGATAGCAGCAGCGGAAAATTTCGGAATAGAAGCTAAGATCATCGGCCGTGTGGAAGCCGCATCCGAACCCAGTTTGCTGCTAAAAGGGAGTTTTGGAGAACTGCTCTATGAATATTAACAGACACCTGTAGGAACAGGTTCACCAAAATATATTAATTTTAAGGTATGTCAGAAGCCGTTGTAACCATCCAGAATGCCAATATTTTCCAGGGAGATAGCCTTATCCTGGGAAATGTAAATTTCACCGTAAACAAAGGTGAGTTCGTATACCTCGTTGGAAAAACAGGTACTGGTAAAAGCAGTTTACTGAAAACACTGTATGGAGAACTGACCCTGCGTGAAGGATCCGGTTCGGTGGTAGGGTTTGACCTGTTGACAATGGATTGGAAAAAAGTACCCTTTCTTCGCAGGAACCTGGGTGTGGTGTTCCAGGATTTTCAATTGCTTACCGACAGGAACGTGCATGAGAACCTGAAATTTGTGTTAAAAGCTACCGGCTGGAAAGATGAACACCTGGTAGAAGAAAAGATCCATGATGTACTGGATAAAGTAGGTTTAAAAAGCAAAGGTTTTAAAATGCCTTTTGAAATGAGCGGTGGCGAACAGCAAAGGGTTGATATTGCCCGGGCTTTGTTGAATTCACCCAAGCTGATACTGGCGGATGAGCCTACCGGGAACCTCGACCCCGAAACCAGCGACGAGATCATGCAGTTA
>JANXRX010000030.1 GCA_025352905.1 Bacteroidota bacterium
CGGCAACCCCGCAGGCATACCGGGAATACCCTTCAGGCTGAACTCGGCCAGCTTACGGTTATCCTTCACCAAATCCCGCTCTCCCTGGTAAACGGAGATCCGCATATCGCTTTGTCCGTCTTTATGGGTTGTGTACTGCCGCCCCGCTTTTGTAGGGATCTTTGCATTGCGCGGTATCAGCACATCCATTAATCCACCCATTGTTTCAATACCCAGGCTTAATGGCGTTATATCAAGCAATAAAAATTCTTTGTTATTACCTGCCAGAATATCCGCCTGAACCGCGGCGCCAAGGGCAACCACTTCATCAGGATTTACAGAATCATTCACCGGCTTACCAAAAAAATCGCTGATCGCCTGCTTCACAGCAGGAACACGCGTACTGCCGCCTACCATCACAATGGTATCAATATCTGCTATCGAAAGTTTTGCATCAGCAAGCGCATTCCTGCAGGACTGAACAGTTTGATCAATCAACGGCTTAATGCGCTCTTCAAATATTTTTTTGCTGATGGATAGTGTATGCCCATTCCATTCCACACTAAAAAGATCATGACTACTTAAATACTTCTTCGCTTCTTCCGCCCGCAAACGCAATCCCTGCGAAAGTTCCCTGTTTGCCTGCAGATCGGTCAGGGAAATACCCAACTGTTGCATCCAATATTGAATGATCGTCCTGTCCAGGTCATCACCGCCCAGGTAGGTGTTACCATGGGTGCTCAGTACTTCAAAAATTCCATTGGTGATCCGCAGGATGGATATATCGAATGTGCCGCCGCCGAGATCATATACCGCGATGGTGGTTTGTTCTTCCTTGTTCAATCCGAGTCCGTAAGCAAGACTGGCCGCCGTGGGTTCATTCACGATCCGTAAGATATCGAGCCCGGCCAGTTTACCTGCATCGCGTGTTGCCTGCCTCTGTGCATCATTAAAATATGCCGGTACGGTAACCACCGCTTTGGTAACCGGTGTTTTCAGGATATGCTCAGCCCTGTGTTTTAATTCTTTGAGGATAAAAGAAGATAATTCGATGGGAGAATAAAAAGTATTGCCCACCTGTACTTTTACCAGGCTGTCTGTAGCATCATCAATTACTTTATAGGTAAAAAATCCTGCGTTCTCCTGTATATCCTTATAGCTTTTTCCCATCAGCCGCTTGGCGCTGAAGATGGTATTCTGCGGTTCTGTTTCGAGGTATTGCCTGGCTTCTTCGCCAACAGTGGGATCGCCTGCTTCATTAAAATGAACAATGCTGGGTACCAGGCTGCTGCTATCATGTTCCTTCAACGCAACCGGTTGCCTGCTGCCGGGATGTATAATGGCTACCAGGCTATTGGTTGTACCCAGATCGATACCCACGATCATTTCTGCCTGCTGTAAACTTCCGGTTGCTATATTAATTGCTATTTTGGCCATCAGGATTCTATCACTGTCGTTTTGCTGAAATAATCATGTAAAGGTTTTCCGAGAAAGGGAATAAAGAACAGGTCGATGACCGTAACCCGGGTAAGGCTTCGGATAAAGATAGCGCCGAAGCCTGCTTTCTTTCCATCACGGTTCACCACCTTTGAAAAGCTGAACCATTTACCCGGTGTACGGGCAAAAATACTTTCGAAGAACAGGTAATACAGGAACACTGCTCCAAAAAAGAACCAGCCGAAATTATAGTAGGGATATCGCCAGTAAACCACATACCAGTTCCATCCCTTGAAACTAAAATAGGCTACGCCAAAAATCAGTACCGTATCAATACAGAAATTCAGGGCCCGGGTACCATCGCCTACTATTCGCATGCGGCAAAAGTAAGAAGAATAGGCGTAAGCCATAAGACGTAAGTCGCAAGTATCCGGTTTAGTCATAAAATCCAATTTGCAAAATACTTACGCCTTATGCCTTACGCCTTATGCTTCAATCCTTACTTTTGCACAAATTAGCTGCGCGATGAACCTGATCGAAGAATTACAGTGGAGAGGTATGATCCAGGATATTATGCCAGGTACATCGGAGCTTTTGCAAAAAGAGATGGTTTCCGGGTATATTGGTTTTGACCCTACGTCCGACAGCCTGCATATCGGCAGCCTGGTTCCGATCTTATTACTGGTGCATTTACAAAAAGCGGGGCATAAGCCTTTTGCCCTCGTGGGCGGCGCTACCGGTATGGTAGGTGACCCCAGCGGCAAAAGTGAAGAAAGGAATTTACTAAGTGAAGAAGTTTTACAGCATAACCTGGAGGGCGTTCGTAAACAGTTGGCAAAATTTCTCGACTTCACTCCCGGCAAACCCAATGCCGCGGAAATGGTGAATAATTACGACTGGTTCAAAGATTTCAGTTTCCTCAATTTTATACGGGAAGTAGGTAAGCATATTACGGTGAATTATATGATGGCCAAAGACAGCGTTAAAAAGCGACTGGACGGCGAAACGGGGATGAGCTTTACCGAGTTTACTTACCAGTTGGTGCAGGGCTATGATTTTTACTGGCTGTACCAGAACAAGCACTGCAAACTGCAGATGGGCGGAAGCGACCAATGGGGTAATATCGTTACCGGCACGGAACTGATCCGCCGGAAAGCAGGCGGCGAGGCTTTTGCATTTACGTGCCCACTGATCACTAAAACGGATGGGGGAAAGTTTGGCAAAACAGAGAAAGGCAATATCTGGCTCGATCCTAAAAAAACTTCTCCTTACCAGTTCTACCAGTTCTGGTTAAATGCAGGAGATGAGGATGCAAAAAAATGGATAAAGATCTTTACCCTGCTGCCGAAAGAAGCGATAGATGGGTTACTCGCTTTACAGGAATCCGCGCCGCATGAAAGGGCATTGCAAAAAAAGCTGGCAGAAGAACTTACCTGTTTTGTGCATAGCAGGGATGATTTTAATTTTGCCGTAAAAGCATCTGAAATATTATTCGGCAATGCCACAACAGAAGTATTGCAAAGTTTGAATGAAGAGCAGTTGTTACAGGTGATGGAAGGTGTGCCATCAGTAGAGATCAATCGCTCCTCTTTAGCAGCAGGCTATGATATCGTCAGCTTCCTCGCCGACACCCAAATATTTCCCAGCAAGGGCGAAGCCAAAAAAATGTGGCAGGCAGGCGGACTTGCGTTGAACAAAACAAAAATTGCTGTTGATAAATCCGCAATCACTGCTGGTGATCTCTTACGGGATAAATATTTGCTCGTTCAGAAAGGAAAGAAAAATTACTACCTCGTTAAGGTTATCTAAAACCCTCAGTGCCTGAGTGGCAAAAAAACTTCTGCATACCTCCTCCCCAGTTCCCTCGCCGAAGGACTATCATAATGCACCGAATCCCCCCGATGCTTCAACCCGGTTGTTTCCGCAAAACCGCTGTAGGTTGTACTACCCGCAACTTTTTTGATAGTGATATTAATCACATCCTTACTCGGGTTTTCCACCTGTTTAAAATTACTGATCTCCCCAAGTATAAACGGCACTGACGGCGCGTTCAGGTCTGTGCGGAATCTTTGTATCAGCTCGCGCAGTTTATTTTCATATACTGCGCTCAGGGCCGGGGTACAATCGCTTTCTCCCTGGTGCCAGATAATCCCTTTCAGCTCGCCCGACTCCATTGCTTTCCTTGCCCGCCGGATCGCATCATCGTAGGGGTGTGTTTTGGTGGTACTGTCGTAAGCGCCCGGTTTCCATAGGTCTATTCGCGTACCGCCCACCGCAGATGGCACTAACAGGATAGTAGCAGAAGCATCCTGCCGCAGTATTTCCCTGGCAAAAGCAAAACCCGGCCCAACACCAACTACTGTTGGTTTATCAAAAGAAAGGGGTTCCCTGGCAGGCACCCATCGTTCGTCTTTGGTTAACATCCAGATATGCGGATCGGCAAGGGTGTCTATCGCACCCACTGTACCTCTGCCAGCCATATTCGACTGACCGGCCAACAAATAAATATGTGCCTTCCCTTTTTGAATAGCCGGTAATTGTGCGGATAAGCTTTGAAAGGAGGCTAACCATACAACCAGGGTAATAAGTTTTCTCATCTCCCTAAGTTAGTTAATTCCTTTGCGTCTTCGCGCCTTTGCGAGCATATAAATTTCTTGCAAAGGCGCAGAGGCGCAAAGAATACCGGAGCTTAAAAACAAATGCGGCATCCACTTATTAAGTGAATACCGCATTTATTAAAAATCAGATACTGGCTTATGCTATCGCATCTTCCAGATCATGTTTTGCTTCCCTGTTCGCTTTTCTGAAATACTTTCTTACACTTTCATGTGCATCTCCGGCCTTGTCTGCAAATTTATGGAGCGTCTTTGAAGTCTGGTTACGGTTACGCATGTACAAAAAAACACCAGCGGCAGCCGCACCCACGATGCTTGTGGCAATTAATAGATTTTTCATAAGATATGGTTTAATATATCCTGCAAAATACAATATGCATGCCCCTGTGTTTGGGTAAGTTATTTCACAGTTTTGATGACGTTCCACATCTGTTCGGCAACAAAAAGGTTACCTGTTGGGGTAAGATGCACACGATCAGAAGTAAGTATGCCCGATTCTTTATTCTGTGGATTGTTTTTCAGGTCATAATCCATAAAAGCAGCGCGGAGATCTACAAAGGGAAGATTGTTCTTTGCTGAGTAAGTCTTGAGCCAGCTGCAATAAAAATTCAGGTCGCAATCCTGCTGGTTGGTGTGGTCGGTACGCTCCCCGATGACGGCCGGTGTACAAACGATCACTTTAATACCTGCAGCCTGCAATTTATTGACCACTGCCTCATAAAATTTTCCAAACTTAGGGAAATCAGTACCCGTACCGCTGGAGGATTTATGCCATACATCATTAACGCCAACATAAATAAGAACGATATCGGGATTCTGTTTTAACACATCTTCTTCTATCCGCAGGTACAGGTCAT
>JANXRX010000232.1 GCA_025352905.1 Bacteroidota bacterium
CTTTGTTCGTAAGATCTCATGTATTTCATCCCGCAGTTTACCGGTTCCCACGCCATGTATAATAATGAGCGAAGCCTGCCTGTGTGCTATAGCCAGGTCGTACCATTTCTGGAACACATGCAGCTGCATGGTGAGGATCTCAAAATTGCTCATGTTCTGCCAGTTGTCGGCAAGCTTCTCCATATGCAGGTCAACCACCGAGCGTGCCGGCTCAAGGTGTTGCCTGGCTTTGGATGCGTCATATACCCGGTATCCTTTGGCTGCGAGAGGGCCCAGTTCAAAATAGGCGTCATCCGTCTTATCAGGGTATTCGGTAAATAACTGGTAAGAGATCGTGGGTTCGTTATTATCCTTCATCTCCTCTATCCTTTTGAATACCTGTTTCGGTTTCAGTTTTAATGAGGCCTCAAAATGCGGGGCCTTTTTTTTATCTGGCACCTGAAGCGAAAAATCAAATGCGAAAGAAGGTGTATCATTTACAGATTCAAAGGGTATATCATGCAGGTAAAAATCATGGAACGGCGCGATCTCGCTGGTTAGTTCAAAATGGGTGTTGCCCAGGAATTGCTGTGTGTAAACAAACTTGTAATGCGTATTCGTTTTATTGACCAGGTGGATCTTTAACAGGTCAACCACTTCGTCATTAAAATCATCCAGCGAAAATTTAGGAACGAACGATAACCAGGCGCCATCAGAAACCTTGATCTGGTTGGGCTGTGGCTTTTCTTTGGGAAGCTGGTCGATATACTTTTTCGGTTCCGCTTTCTTTTCAGGGAAAAGTTTTTTTTCGGTAAAGCGTTTGAAATAAGGGAAATCAACCTGGTCCATATAGGCCGGGAACTTTACTCCGCGAACTTCTATCATCACCATCTGATCGTTCATGATCTCTACCACTTTTCCTTCCTCGTTGCTGAGCAGCACCACAATATCATCGCCAATTTGAAACTTCATACTGCAAAATTACGAAGAACGGCGCACTCTACACCTCCAGGGCGAGTTTACTCTTGCGGTATCCATATAAAAAATAAACCACCAACCCGATCAGTAGCCAGGAAATAAACCAGACCCAGTTCGATTTGGTCATGCCGGTTAACAGGTACAAGCAGGAAGTAAGACCCATTAAAGGGATCAAAGAATAGTTCTTGCTAAAAGTTATCACGCTTAATACCAGGCAGAGGCCCCAGAAAATGATCAATGAGATATTCGTGATCGCCGCATCCATGAAACTGATCTTACCCGCTACATAATCAGCGTTCCCGGAAAGATCGAAGTTGAACAGGCCGGCAAAATATCCTTTCGCAAATATTTGTAAAAGGATCATAGTGCCGATGATCATTGCGGGAAAGATCAGCTTGCCATTGATATAGGGTATGGTAAATTTTCCGGCCACTTTTTCTTTTTTTGGTATCAGCAGTACACCACCGCATACCAGCACGAAGGCAAACAGCGTGGCGATACTCGTGAAATCCAATACAAATGTCTTGTCGGTAAAAAGTATCGGCACACCCACCACTAACCCTGTAAGTATGGTTGAGAAAGAAGGCGTGTTATATTTTTTATGCACTTTTTGAAATACCGGTGGCAGTAATCCATCACGACTCATACTCATCCATATCCGCGGCTGCCCCATCTGGAATACCAGCAATACGCTTGTCATGGCTACCACCGCACAGATAGATACCAGGAATTGCATCCATGCGATATTCAGGAATTTGGGTTCAAATATTTTCGCCAGCGGGTCGCCCACATTTTCAAAATTTCGGTAATTGGTAACACCGGTCAGTACCAATGCAAGCAGGATATAAATAATGGTACAGATAACCAGTGAAAGCGCCATCCCCCGGGGCAGGTCTCGCTGCGGGTTCTTACTTTCTTCCGCGAGCACGCTTACCGCATCAAACCCGATATAGGCAAAAAACACGCCGCTAACCGCCATCATTACCCCACTGAAACCATTGGGCATAAACGATTGGATGTGTTCGTTGTTTTCCGGAAACCAGTTATGAAAAGAATTGTTTGCGAAAATATAATATCCCCCCACCAGGATGATGAGTATGACCACTGCCAGTTTCAGGATCACCATTACATTGCTGAAGTTCCTGCTTTCTTTTATTCCCCTGTATACAAGGTAGGTGATCAGCATATTGATCAGCAGTGCAGGGAGATCAAAAATGATCCGCAACCCGCTGATAACAGGGGCTGTGTTCCAGGCATTGATCAGTTCTTCGTTAGAAGAATGTTCAAGAACGGCTTTATGCGATTCTGTATAACTGCAGGTAAGATAATCGGGTATGGAAATATTGATCCGGTGAAGAAAAGAAGTAAAATAATCACTCCAGCTATAGGCAACATAAATATTACCAATAGAATATTCCATTACCAGCGCCCAGCCTATGATCCATGCGAACAGTTCACCAAATGAAGCATACGCATAGGTATAGGCGCTTCCTGCCACCGGGATCCGGCTGGCAAATTCAGAATAACAAAAGGCGGTGAAGGCGCAGGCGATACCACAGATGATAAATAAAATCACCACACCTGGTCCGCCTTTAAAACAGGCTTCTCCCAGGCTGCTGAAACTACCGGCCCCCAATATGGCCGCGATCCCGAAAAAAGTAAGATCCTTCAAGGTAAGCACCCTCTTTAACCCGCCACCACCATGTGCAGATTCTTCCGCGATAGCGGCATCACTGATAATTTTATCAATATTCTTTGTGCGGAATAATGAAGAAGGCATGGGGTTGGCTTTGGGTCTGGAAATATCGAATGATGAAGTGAAAGATAAATAATTATTTAATATTCTCTTTGTATCAGGAAATCCGCTAACTCTTCCAGCGGTTTTTTCCGCAAAGACAATACGGCAATACTGTCTAAATGCCGCAGCGCTGTCTGGAGATATTTTTCTTTTAATTCATTGGCCCATGCGTCTGAGTGACATGCTTTAAAAATAGCCAGTACTTTATGCACTTTATCGGGCGCATCCTCCTGCATCAGTTGTGCCAGTTCTTTTTTCTGTTCCGCCGATGCTGCTTCGAGGGCATGCAGTAAAAGGAAGGTCTTTTTATTCTGGCGGATATCGCCGCCAACATCCTTGCCAAATTTTTCCGGATCACCAAAAGCATCCAGGAAATCATCCTGTATCTGGAACGCGATACCGAGGTTCTTTCCGAATTCGTAGATATGCCGGCAATTGCCTTCGCTGGTTCCGCCCAGGATCGCACCGATCTCCAAACTGGCCGCCAGCAATACCGAGGTCTTAAGACTGATCATGTCAATATAAGCGTCTAATGAAACAGCGGGCATTTTTTCAAAATCAATATCCAGTTGCTGCCCCTCGCAAACTTCTTTGGCTGTTTTATTAAAGAGCTGTAATATCCTTGGGAGGTATTGGGGGCTGATCTTATTTACGTATTCATAAGCCTGTATCAGCATCACATCACCGGTAAGCAATGCGGTATTGATCCCGTATTTCATGTGTACGGTTTCCATCCCCCTTCGCAGCGACGCTTCATCCATGATATCGTCATGGATAAGGGTGAAATTATGAAACAACTCGATAGCGGTGGCCACATGGTAGGCATCGGGGTTAATCGTATCAAACAACTCATTGCCCATCAAACACATTACCGGCCGGATACGCTTGCCGCCCCAGGATAAAAAGTATTCTCCGGGTTCATACAGCGTGGCGGGTGAGGCCGGGAAATGGCTGCCCGCAAACCTTTCTGCAAAATCCGCTACCAGTTCTTTAAATGTTTGCATGGCACAAACCTAATTATAAAAGCAAAACCGCCCGTATAAACCTTAACTATTCTTTGCGATACAACCGGGTGCATTGGCACGGTTTTCATACCTAATCGTGAAAAAGCTTATGAAAGGAATGCTTCTTCTTTGTTTTGCGGCCCTCCTTACCGTGGGTGCGTCTGCACAGGAAATGAATACGGGATCCGATTACCAGACTGCTATCGGGGTAAAAGTTTATCCTGGTGCGATCTCCGTAAAACATTTTATTAAACCGTCTGTTGCGTTGGAAGGACTTGGTTATATTTCTTCCGATGGTTTCCGCCTGACGGGCCTCTACGAACTACACAATAACCTGGGTGACATTGAAGGATTGAAATGGTATGTCGGTTTCGGTGGCCATCTTGGGATCTGGAGCGATAACTGGAAGACCAAATACCCCACCCGCGAAGCCGGCATGGCAGTGGGTATTGACGGCATAATCGGTGTTGATTATAAGATCAAAGGCGCTCCCCTTAACCTCAGTTTCGACTGGCAGCCCTCTTTCAACCTGATCGGGTATAATTACTTTGAAGGGGGATGGGGAGGGATTGGGGTGAGATATACGTTTTAGAACGATAAAAGTCTATAGTGGGTAGTTTAAGGTTGTTCATTGTTGCAGTTCCTGGTTGCACCATTAACTAGTCACAACCTCAAAACTTTCAACTCCCAACAACTCTAAACCTTAGACCCCAAACTATAGACTAAATAGGCTGTGTACAAATTCATGTTTGTCAAAAATGATGAGGTCATCGATCTTTTCGCCTACGCCGATGTATTTTACTGGGATTTTGAACTGATCGGCTATCGCGAGGACTACGCCGCCTTTGGCGGTGCCGTCTAATTTGGTGACGCTGATGGCGGTTACTTCGGTGGTTGCGGTAAATTGGCGGGCCTGTTCTACTGCATTCTGACCGGTAGATCCATCGAGCACCAGCATCACTTCGTTCGGTGCATGTGGTATCACTTTCTGGATGGCGCGTTTGATCTTGCTTAACTCGTCCATCAGGTGCAGTTTGTTGTGTAAACGGCCCGCAGTATCAATGATTACCACATCCGCATTTTTGGCAACGGCGCTGGCAACCGTATCATAGGCCACCGCGCTGGGGTCTGAGCCCATTGCCTGCTTTACGATGGGCACACCCACTCTATCGCTCCAGATGGTCAGCTGGTCAACCGCAGCGGCCCTGAAAGTATCTGCGGCGCCGAGTATTACCTGGTTACCCGCTTTCTTATAGTTATGCGCCAGTTTGCCTATCGTGGTGGTTTTACCTACCCCATTCACGCCTACCACCAATATCACATAAGGTCTTTTCCCTTCGGGGATGCTGAAGTCTTTGTAGGCGTTCTCAGGCGCATCTACCAGTATGGCTTCTATTTCTTCCTGTAACAACTTATTCAGTTCACCTGTACCAAGGTATTTATCCTGTTTCGCTCTTTTCTCTATCCGTTCAATGATCTTGATGGTAGTTTCGATACCTACATCAGCGCCCACCAATGCTTCTTCCAGGTTATCCAGCACCTCTTCATCTACGGTGCTTTTACCCGCGACCGCTTTGGAGATCTTTGCAAAAAATCCTTCCTTGGTCTGCTGAAGACCCTCGTCAAGACTTTGCTTTTGTTCTTTACCGAATAATTTTCCAAGGAAACTCATTTCCGATTTTTTTATGTCCAAAGATACTGAGAGAAAAATGACAGATGACGGATGACAGATGACAGAAAATAAAAAAGCCTTCCTGCGAAAGGAAAGCTTTTAATATAATGAATACGGCCAAAGTTATTTTTCTGACAGGAAGTCCTTGATCTTATCCTTGTGGACGATTGCTTCTTTGAAAGTGTATGCGCCGGATTTAGGGCTGCGTACCGCTTTGATCACTTTTGTCCAG
>JANXRX010000268.1 GCA_025352905.1 Bacteroidota bacterium
CTCAAAACTCAAATGGCAATACTCAGTATGCCATGGCTGCTTAATCAGTGATTAAGTAACCATTTGGGCCGCTGCACAGGTTCGCCTGTTACCAGGTGTGGCCGCCGACTCAAACTAAAAGAGGATGCTGCGATGGAAGGCTGTGACCATTGCTTAAGATCATACAGCTAAGCGCTCGGTTGGTTTGTTCATTTCCTGCCGTGTGCCGACAAACAATAATGGAATAAGCATGTAGAAAGCCAATGGTTACGATGTTTGGACAGGGGTTCGACTCCCCTCGACTCCACTCGTCCGCCGAAGCCGATTTGTCCACCGAAGCCGCGAGGCATAGGTGGAAGGCGTAGGAGGACTTAAGATTAAGGAAACGTTAAGGCGTTTCCTTTTTTTTATGTTCTCTTGAATCATTCAATAATCATTTCGATATTGTTGGTTCCCTCCCGAAAATATTAGATAGTTGTAAGTATCCCTGAAAATCAGACAGTTAAAAAGTAGTGCCAAAGGCTTAAGTTGTTTACTTTTCCTCTTTAAACCCTTTACAAACTCAACAACGGTATCAACATTATAATATGAAAAGTTTCGCGTCCATACTTATTTTCCTCTTTTTTTCAATAGCGGCATACTGTCAGACTACGCCAACCACCGAAGCGGCCATTAGGCGGCTAAAAGAAGATATTCCGGTTTTGATGAAAAAATCGAATGTGGCCGGTTTATCAATTGCCCTGATAAGAGATGGCAAACTTGTATGGAGCCAGGGCTTCGGCGTAACAAATTCGGGTACTCATAAACTTGTCAATAACAAAACTGTTTTTGAATGCAATTCACTAAGCAAGCCTGTTTTTGCTTATGCTATCATGCAGTTGGTAGATGAAGGCAAACTAGATATCGATATGCCTGTTGCCCGTTATATGGATACCAGTATGTTTTTTAGCAAAGACGCAAGATTTAAACAAGTCACAGCGCGTATGCTGTTGTCAAATAGCAGCGGTATAACGAAAATATCGCCTAAGGAAATCGCCTTCCATTTCAGCCCTAAAGAAAAATGGGAATACCAGCCTGTAGGTTGGATCATACTGTCTAAAATAGTTGAAAAGATAAGTGGTCAACCGATTGAAGTTTATATGTCGGACAAAATATTGAAGCCCTTAGGGATGAATAGCAGCAGTTTTACATGGCTTGCTTCATACGATTCATTATTGGCATACGAACATAACTGGCAAGGTCAGGTCGTTGGAGGTTTACAGCATTGGGAACATGGGATTGCCTGTTGCAGTCTCGAATCAACGCCGGAAGATTATGCCAAATTTTTATCAGCGATTATGGAAGGGAAACTGCTAAGCCCTAAAAGCAAGGATTTAATGCTTCAGTCACAAATACAGGTCAATGATAAATATCCATCTATCACCTGGGGAGTAGGCGTGGGATTGGAAACACATGATAGCGAAAAGTCAATCTGGCACTGGGGACATGGCACCAATTGTAAAGATTATTTTACAGCCGATCTGAAGAGCAAAAATGCCGTTGTTTTTTTTGCGAACAGTGAGAATGGTTTATTTTTTACAAAAGAGATTCTGGCGGATGCACTGGGTGGTACACATCTGGCCACCGATTTTTTAGCCTACGAGCGGCATGATTCCCCATCCTGGCTTTCACTTCAGGAAATCATTGCCAATGGGGCGAAATCTTATTTAGCAAACAGCAAGGCCGAACTGGCAGAAGAAGATATGAACAATATTGGTTATAAACTGATTGAAGCCAATAAAATAAATGATGCTGTGAGCATTTTTAAGACAAACGTAGCGCGCTATCCAAAATCTTATAACGCATGGGATAGTTATGGCGAAGCACTTTTAAAAAATGGCAATAAGGCTGAAGCAATAACTGCCTATAAAAAATCCGTTGAATTAAATCCTGACAGTGAGAGCGGTAAAAAGGCCTTGGCTGAGCTTTTAAAATAGTAGTGGGATTTGTTTGTTGCGCTGACGGGAGACGGTGGTGGACGGAGTAAGAGTTATAACCTGAATGCTGATTTTGCAAATTCTACTAATATCATTCCTGTCATTTAGCGGGCGAGGTGGTAAAGCAAATTGCACCTGGGAAAGTCAAAATTTATTGAAGCGCAAATAGCATTTGCAATTGAGCATTCAGAACAGGTTGTCAAGGCGGTGATCAGAACTGCCAAAATCAGGCAATGCGGCCCTTTTCTAAAAATAATAATATCGGGGCTAATAATGCGTCTGCATTCCCCCCAACTCCACTCGTCCGCCGAAGCCGATTTGTATACCGAAGCCGCGAGGCATAGGTGGTAGGCGTAGGAGGACTAAAATTAAAGGAAACGTATATACGTTTCTTTTTTTAGTGTTTAAAAGTAATGAGGGTTTCATGACACAGTTTCCATCTCAATATCGTTTTCACGTTTTTTATTAATTTTACTTCAAAATGTTGCCCGATGATACCCGAAAGAGAATTGAAAATATCACTGCAGGAATTGTCATTGAGGGGCTACCGGATACTTGCACAACAATCAGAAATCTCTTTTCAGCAAGCTTTGCTACAAGTACAACGGTTAAAACTGACTTCGAAAGTAAATCAGTCATCAAAAAAGAGCAGGTCCAACTGCTAGAAAAGTACAGCACCGAAAACAATTTGTGGGTTACAGATCTTCCCGGTGAAGATAATTTCTTAACAAGGGGTGGAGAGGCGCGTGTTTATTTGGATAAAGGTGGCCTGTCAGATGACGATGACATAGCGGACATTTTAAAAAGCCCCGTAACGGAAGTAAATGCTTCTGGCTACTGGGTTTAATTATACGCTTTCGCTTGCTTTTTAATAACTGTTGTACGTTTTCGAACAAGTGTTTAGTTATTAGTGGTTCATGAGCGGCTTGGGCCTTATCGGCATGGGGCAAACCCGATCTGGGTACCTGTACTTATATTTAATTGCTGGATGAGAAGGAGAACGCGGATAATGGAGAGATGCAGCGTTAATCGTTCCAACTAGTTCAGGATGCCGCAGGATAGCTGCATTGTTTTGAACGCCTACATTACAGAGTAACAAACTTGCCTGCTATGAGAAAGCTATTATTCAATACACTTGGCTTATTCCTGCTGCCATTTGCCGTATGTTCCATCGCTTTCTGTAAAGATCAAACACAGATAATAAATATAAACGATTTCGGAGTCGTTGGAGATGGCAAAACACTCAATACAAAAGCCATCAATGATCAATACCAGGATTATAGCCACAGCCACTCGCAAATAGTGATAAATGCCGCTGCGCAAAAAGAAATTCTTCTTTGGCCTGCCGGAGCTCCGGGTTCTGAAGGTAAAACCGGGGAAGAAAAAGTATCCACTTCTGCGAGAGGGGAAATATCAATATCCAATGTTCATCACCCTTCTATCACACCTTATTTTCCTGCAAAAGATAAAAATACAGGCGTGGCAGTTATCATTGCGCCGGGTGGTGGCCACACTTCTTTAAAAATGGATTATGAAGGTTCCAACATTGCTAAGTTTTTAAATGAAAGAGGTATCGCCGTATTTGTACTAAAATACCGTTTGGCAAAAGAACCCGGCTCCACTTACACCGTTGATGGTGATGCTGAAGCAGATATGCAACGCTCAATAAGACTGGTAAAAAGTCGTGCAACCGAATGGGGCATTGATACAGCGCGCATTGGCGTATTGGGTTATTCTGCCGGGGGAGAAATTGCCGGATTATCTGCCATGCGTTTCGACAGTGCTAAATTAAATTCAGCTGATAATATTGATAAGCAAAGTTCCCGTCCTTCTTTCCAGGTATTGGTTTATCCAGGCGGTATTACAAGACTTGCACCCGTTAAAAATTCGCCACCGTTATTTTTAACTGGTGGTTATCTTGACAGGGATGAAATTGCCAAAGGCATGGCTCTTCTTTATTTAAAATATAAAGAGGTGGGCATACCAGCTGAACTTCATATTTATGCAACAGCGGTTCATGGTTTTGGTGTAAGGGAAAATACAAAAGGGGCTGTGGCAGGCTGGCCGAACCAGTTGTACGAATGGCTCTTTGATATGAACATCTTAAAAAAATAAATAAAGAGAAACAATCAATATATGAACAGGTATTTTTTATCCTTTATTTTTTTGTTGATTGTTTATCAGGCTTCATATGCACAAAGGGTATGGCAGCAGCTGACCTTTCCCTCTTATTCAGAAATGGCTTCGCAGTTCAAAAATTATCCGGTTGAGTATGCAGCAACACTAACATGGGGATGGGATGGGGTTGCTTCAAGAGAAACCATTAGTCATGACCTGGATGCAATAAAAAAACAAGGATTGCATGTTGTAACCATTGAATGCGGATATGCAATGGGTGTTGACTATTTATCGGATGGATGGTTTGAGAAAGTAAAAATAGCTGTGGAAGAAGCAAAAAAAAGAAACATGCGGATCTGGATCATTGATGAAGGAAAATATCCCAGCGGTTTTGCAGGGGGTAAATTCAGCAAAGAAAAACCCGAATTGAGAATGCAGGGAATTGAAGTGGCAGAACGCATCAATTTAGCGGAAGGAGAAACTGTTTCAAGAGATTTGAATATATCTGTTATAAGTGCTGTTGCGGTAGATCAAAAAAATAAAACAACAGAGATCATTGATATTTCTTCAGGCAAATTAAACTGGAAAGCAAAAGAAGGGAGCTGGCAAATTTTACTGGCACATCACCGTTTTAAAACTTCCGTTACCAGGGCCGCAAATAATGTAACCCGTGGTAAGGATACGGTGAACTCATTATGCGATTATCTTGATCCGGCTGCAACAAAACAATTTCTTGAATTCACTCATATTCAATATAAAAAATACATAGGTGATGAATTTGGGAAAACAGTTTTAGGATTCCGGGGGGATGAACCTGAATTTAATTTTACTCCGTGGACACCAAAGATCATATCAATCTTCAAAGAAAAAAAAGGGTACGACATCACTCCTTATATTGCTGCTTTTTTTACGCCATTTCCAAATGAAAAACAAAAACTTGCGAAAGCAGATTATTGGGATGTTTGGTCTGATCTTTTCCGGGATAATTTTTTTAAAATACAGGCTGACTGGTGTTCTGCAAATAATTTAGAGTACATGGTTCATATAGATCATGAAGATAAATTAATGGATCTGGCAAGAACAGAAGGCGACTATTTTAAAGATATGCGTTATGTTGCTATACCCGGTGTTGACGCAATATGGAACCAGGTATGGTATGATAAAGTTGCCGACTTTCCAAAGATCGCATCATCTGCTTCTCACATGTTTGGAAGGCCACGGGCATTAAGTGAAACTTTTGCAGCCTACAATCCGAAGCCTTCAGTTGATGATGCAAAATGGGTGATTGATTTCCAATTGGTAAGGGGAATAAATCTTTTTGAATACATGTTCTGGCCTGCATCTGCCAGTGGGCGCGGAGGACCATCAGGTTATCTTTCAGACTCCTTATTTCCTGCTCTGGCTGAATACGCAAACAGGGCATCATTCCTGCTTTCTTCAGGAAAGCCCGCCGCGGAAATTGGCCTATATATGCCTACACAAAGTATGTGGCTTGGAAAAGAAAATTCAAATGCAAGTGTTTTACATATTGCTAAACAATTATTGGAAAAACAACTCGATTTTGATTTTGTGGATGATCAGGGAATCGGCTCTGTGTTCAGTTTGCAAAACGGTACTTTCAAAAATCTGAGCGGGCAAAGCTATTCAACTATCATTATCCCTGCAACAACGGTTATGAACGAAAAAGTAATAAGCCGGTTACAGTAGTTTAAAAGAACAGGCGGAAGCGTTATTTTTCTAGGCACCCAACCTTCACTTATTTCGAACAAAACATTTTTAGATGCACAAGCTGCCACAACGTTTAACTGGACATATCATTATGAAACTGATAGCCTTACAAAAGAAATCATTCAGAAAATTCATGCCGACGTAGTTTTAGATAATGCATATCCTTCTATAAAATATGTACACCGCCGTTGGAAAGATGCCGACCTGTACTTTTTCTTTAATGAAGGGAAAGAAATTATTAAAACGAAAGCAACAGTAAACGGTAACGGGAAAGCTCAAATCTGGAATGCGTCTTCGGTAAACACTTCGCCGTTAGTTAGTGCGGGATTAAAAAAACGTAAAATAAATTTCTCTTTAGAACTTAATGCGTATGAAACAAAATGTATTGTTATTAAAAATTGAGTCTATGAGAAAAAATTTAACCATACTTTTTCTAATTTCATTGTTTTGCTCTTCATTTTTTATAGATCACAAAACAAAAAAAAGGTTTGTGATCACTGACTATGGCGCTAAAGATGATACAACGGTAATAAATACCATCGCCATTCAAAAAACAATTGATGAATGTGCGGCAAATGGCGGAGGAATAGTGGTGGTACCCAAAGGAGTTTTTATGAGTGGCGCTATCTTTCTTAAAAAAAAGGTAAGTCTTACTGTTGAAAAAGATGGCGTATTAAAAGGCTCTGCAAATCAATCAGACTATCCGCAAATACAAACAAGATGGGAAGGTGAAGAACGTATATGGACAGCTGCATTTATTAATGCTATAGGTTTAGAAAACATTGAATTAACCGGTCAAGGAACTATTGATGGAAGCGGAGATGTATGGACAATGCGTTTCCCCCGTCGTATGCCGCAGGATACAACAGCTATAAATAATGTACCAAGATACGGTCGTCCAAGAATGATTTGTTTTGACAATTGCAAAAACATTAAAATATCCGGCTTGCGTTTACACAACCAGGCAGTATGGTGTGTACATATCCTGTATTGCAAAAAGGTTTTAATAGAAAACTTAAATATTACTGCTGACCATAATATTCCTAGTTCTGATGGCATTGATATAGATTCAAGCGATGGCGTAAATGTTACTGGCAGCTACATTGATGTAAACGATGATTGCATTTCTATCAAGAGCGGCAAAGATGAGGATGGGCTTCGTGTAAATCGGCCGAGTGAAAATATTATGATAGAAAAATGCACGTTCGGTTATGGTCATGGCGCTGTTGCTATGGGCAGCGAAACTTCGGGCGGGATCAGAAATGTGGAGATCCGCAATTGTATTGTACAGGAAGGCAATTGGGCACCGATAAGATTTAAATCGCAGCCAAGCCGCGGAGGCGTTGTTGAAAATATAACTTATCGTAACATCATAATAAAAGATGCAAGAATGATCTTTGATTTTAATATGGCATGGCGAATGGTTGGTAATGTAAAACCGCCAGCCAAAATCTTGCCGGTTGTAAGAAATGTACGGATTATTAATATTTCAGGTAATGCAAATTCAGGCGGCAACATTACAGGGCTTGAAGGAAGCCCGATACAAAACATCAGTTTTCAAAATTGTAATATTAAAGTTGATAAAGGTTTGGCAATTCAATATGTTGAGGCAACTGATTTTTCAGGGTTACATCTCACCGTAAAAAATGGCGAAGCAATTATTAAAAAATGAGTTAAGCTAATTTTATATCAGATGAGTAAAGTCAAAACTATTTGTTTTGTGATCGGTATGATTTTGTTTCTGCAAAAAAATTATGCGCAGGCACAATGGCCGGCCATTAAGCAAACCACAAAGCCATGGACAAGATGGTGGTGGATGGGCAGCGCAGTTGATGAAAAGAACCTTGACAAAACATTAACCGCATACAGCCAGGCAGGTTTTGGCGGGGTGGAAGTAACACCCATTTATGGAGCAATAGGTTTCGAAAAAAAATATATCAGTTTTCTTTCGCCTGAATGGATGCACATGCTCGGTTTTACGGTTACGAAAGCAAATGCATTAGGAATGGGTGTTGATATGAATACAGGAACGGGCTGGCCTTTTGGTGGGCCCCAGGTAACAAAGGAAGATGCTGCATCAAAATTGATCATTCAAACCTACCTGTTAGAGGCAGGAAAAAACTTTGATGAAAAAATAATACTAACAGATGATAAACAACTTCAGGCTGGCGCTCAGTTACAAGCCGCAACCGCTTATGGTGAGAAGGGTGAAATAATATCAGTACTCGATAAAATTGATAAAACCGGTAAACTAAACTGGATACCCCCTTCAGGCAAATGGGAACTGTATGCTGGCTTTTCAGGTAAAACTTTACAGATGGTAAAAAGAGCGGCACCGGGTGGTGAAGGACTTGTGATGAATCATTTGAATAAAAAAGCAGTTGATAATTATTTGAAAAGATTTACAGACGTGTTTAATGGCCAGGCTCCCGGCATCCGTGCCTTTTTTAATGATAGTTATGAAGTATATAATGCCAACTGGTCGCCGGATTTATTGGATGAATTTAAGAAAAGAAAAAACTATGATCTGAGCTTATGCATAAAGCAACTACAGAATACTGATACAACAGAAAAAGCCATTCGTGTGAAAAGTGATTACCGTGAAACAATAAGCCAGATGCTGATTGATAACATGGCAGTTAACTGGACAAGTTGGGCACACAAAAACAACCGCATTACAAAATACCAGGCACACGGCTCACCCGGTAATTTGCTTGATCTGTATGCAGCAGCTGATATTCCGGAATGTGAAGCTTATTTCGGATTGAGTTATTTCCCCATTCCGGGTTTGCGCCATGATACTGCGGATGTTGTTAACCCGAATTCAAATCCCAATATTTTTAAATTCGCATCTTCTGCGGCCCATCTATATGGGAAACCTTTGGTTTCATCAGAAACTTTTGTATGGCTGACAGATCATTTTAAAACATCCTTTTCGCAATGCAAGCCCGAGGTGGAAAGATTATTTCTCGGAGGAATCAATCATGTGTTCTACCATGGAACAACGTATTCACCCGAAGACATTCCGTTTCCGGGATGGCAGTTTTATGCTTCAACAAATTTTACCCCTTCCAATAGTTTATGGCCGCAGTTAAATGGATTAAATAACTATATAACCCTTTGCCAGTCTGTATTACAGACGGGAGAGTCAGATAATGAGCTATTTATTTATTGGCCGGTGTATGATTGCTGGGCAAATCCGAAAGGAACTGATATGCAGCTTACGATGCACAATGCAAATGAATGGTTAACGCCAACAGGCTTTAATAAAACGGTTACACAATTGCAAAATACAGGCTATTTGTTAGATTATGTATCCGACAAAATGTTATTGCAATCACAGGTCAGTAGTGGCAGCATACAGATTGTTTCTGCTGCACCTGCTCATAAAGCGCTTATCGTTCCACTATGCAACTTAATGCCTGCTGAAACACTAGGTAAAATAATTAAACTGGCCCAGGATGGAGCGATTGTGATATTCCAGGGATTTCCAAAAGATGTGCCGGGTCTTAGTGATCTGGCAAAAGGAAGAAGTGATCTAAAAAAGATTCTGGCAAGTCTGACTTTTAGAATCCCTGGTGAAGGAACGCAGGAAATAAAAACCGGGAAAGGGAAAATATTTTTATCTAACAATCTTCCCACTGCTTTGCAAATGGCAGGCATTAACCGGGAAGAGCTTGTAGATAAAGGTTTACAATTTATTCGCCGTAAAATTAATGGTGGCAAATATTATTACATCGTTAACCATTCTCCTGATGCTGTGAACACATTATTACCGATACAGTTTGCTGCAAATACTGTTACCATCATGAACCCGCAAACAGGCAGTACAGGTATTGCCCATAGTGTTAAAAAAAATGGTGTAACCAAAGTTCAGTTACAGTTACAATCGGGTGAAGCCATTATTCTAAAAGCTTCTGTAAATATAGAAAAAGGGAGCACATGGAAATATACCGAACTGACAGGAAACCCCATTGAACTGAAGGGAGAATGGAACCTGCACTTTGCAACAGGTGGCCCTCAATTGCCGGCGGATAAAAAAATGACAACCCTTCAACCCTGGACAATGTTTTCAGATGATTCAACAACACAATCATTTTCCGGCACTGCGGTTTACAGCACCACATTCAATTTGCCTCAAAAAAATGTTTCTGACTACTTACTGCAATTAGGCAAAGTATACGAGTCGGCTAAAGTATTTATTAACGATAAAGAAATAGGCATTCTCTGGAGTATTCCTTATGAAGCAAGAATTGGCAAATACATGAAGCAAGGGGAAAATACAATAAAAATAGAAGTAGTGAATTTGATGGCAAACCGTATTCGCAATATGGACATGAATAAACAGGAATGGCGAAAATATCATGAAATTAATTTTGTAAATATCAATTATAAAGGATTTGATGCAAGCAATTGGAAAGTTCAGCCATCGGGTTTGCAGGGACCGGTAACGATAACAGAATTAAAATGAATATACTTTTGAAAAAAATCGTTGCCGCCTAATTGTTAATATGAACTATCTGCCCCAAAATAATTTTCTTTCTGTCGACTACCTTAACCTCATGCACCAGGGAGAGAAAAAATCGTTAGGTGGAATGGCGATAGGTGGTATACGGGCGCTGACCGTATTCTTATCCGGTGAGAATAAACAGATCGCGCGCGTGGCAACGCACAGTAAATACGGCATCGGTTTTTCCATTTATCAATACAAGTATATATATGCTATTGGACATAGTGGTAGAATGGCCGGATATTCATCACAATTTTATGTGGATGCTAAAAGTGGATATGGCGTTGTTATCTTACGCAACTATGCCGAAGGAAAAACAAACCTCGACCTGTTTGCGATCGATACATTGGAAAAACTGAAACCTTTCTAACATTTGTGCTTTCATAGAGATTGATTACCACAAAATTGTAAAGTTATAGATGTTTAAGACCTCGCCTATTACATCTTTTTTCTTCTTGAAAAATGATGTCAATTATCGTAAATTTGTCTTAATGCATATTTTGGCAGTACAATAATATATTCAGTGTATGACAACTTCTTCCAATCCCTTTTCTGGAGGTTTGAGCATGAGTACGGAAGCGATTCAGTGTCCCAAGTGCAACAGCGTGATGGTACAGGGGTTCATCTTTGACCGGGAGCATGCAGGCTTGCGTCGTGTTATCAACTGGGTTGAGGGGCCACCGGAGAAGGCTTTCTGGACTGTTACGAGCGTACCGGAAGAAAAATGTGTTCCAGTGGGTACCTTCCGTTGTTCGGCGTGCGGCTTCCTGGAATCCTATGCACGCCCGGAATTTGCTGTCAAGTAATCAGGCTTGCAGACCTAAAGTGAACCTGTCGAACCGCCTTCAGGATAACCGCAGCAAATATAAACAGGGATCGGCAGTCCTTCGTTTATCGAATAATCACTGTTAATAAACAGTTCGACTATTATTTGACCAGTCTGGTTAAAGTAAAAGCATTTTAGTATATTTTTTTTATCTGAATACCGTTTAAAATTGTTTCTCCTTTCACTGCTTTAAAGTCTAAAATTATTCCCTCATTATTGTTCAAACTAACTGTGTGTTTTGTTGTTACTGCGTGCAATGGTTCAAGATATTCCATGTTACTTAAACGGGTAAGGACTTCCAAACCATTTATCAATACATTGAAACTACGTTCTTTAAATTCTTCAGGTGGAGCAGAAGAACCAAGATTATAAGCAAGGTCGCCCCCTCTTGCTTTAGAAAGCAATTCGGCAAAGAGTAAGGTGATTTCATATTTTCCATTAGGAACATCAAACCTGAACTGCTCAATACCTGTACGCTGGGTTTGATAAATTGGATCTAAAGTAGTACCGATAATATGTTTTGTGGTGCCGTAGCCCGTTCTGGTACTGCCTTTCATAATAAAAACCTGCCCTCCCATGTATCCCCAGCTTCCTGCTTTGTATTCCTGTTCCGGAATCCATGTCTGCCCTGAATTTTCATCGAAAAAGAAACGTTTGTCACCCAGGCTGATATTCATTTCCGTGAAGGGGAGTGCTTGGCTTCGTAAATTTTGTGAGAGCATTTTAAAATTGATGGTTGCCTGGTCAGTTATTTCGATGCCGTTTTCAGTGGCTGTTGTGGTTAAATAATTAATTCCGTTTATAAAGGGAACATCAAAACTGGCAATACCCTGCACGGTTTCCGTTGTGCCAATTTGTTTACCGTTTAATTTTAATGACACTCTTTTTTGGTTGCTGAAAATAGATACTGGCTGTGTGCAACTAAGGTTTGTTTCTGAAGTGGCGAATCCCGAACGAATATTCCACTCTTTTGA
>JANXRX010000002.1 GCA_025352905.1 Bacteroidota bacterium
CCCGGGTTCAGATCCTCTGGCTGAACGATCCATGCATTTACAAACATTGGCAATGGATACTGTTCTTTACCCGCTTGTGCAACTATATTAATGAACTTCGCATATTGCCATGCCATAAAAGCTTCTTCAGCTGCAGGCGTATTTCCAAATATATCGGCCCAGGAGCCAGTGGTACGAAAATCTTTTTCCCGCCATAATTTATGTAATTCGGGCAACAATGTTTCTTTATGTTTTACCAAATAATTGATCAGCGTAACTGGAACCGTTTCGTTGTAAGCTGTTTCCGCCCGTGTGCTATGATCACGGGGCCCTCCGAGCAGGCCCACTTCATTCTGCACCTGTATCATTATTACGGTTTGCTGTATTTCATCCGATTCCTTTACATGTTTCATGAATGCAGCAAAAGCTTTGGCATCCGCATGCATTGTTTCTTCGCTGAAAGGGCTCAGTGCTTCCACGGGCAGGTTGCCTTTGATACGCATACGTGGAAAACGTTTATAATCTTTTTTTACCCATGAAGGAGCGTAGTGCGACAAGCCATTTTTCCAGCTTCCAAACCAAAGCAATGCAAGATGCATATTGTTTTTTCTTGCGTCAAGAATCAGACTATCGACTAAAGAAAAATCAAATTTCCCCTCTTCCGGCTCAGTTAGTTCCCAGGAAACTGCTGCCAGCACTGTATTGAGATGCGCGGTGGAAAGGTTTTTCCAGATCGGCTTCATATACGCTATGTTAGAGGAACTGGAATTATGCAGTTCGCCTGCAAGAACGAGAAAAGGCTGCCCGTTTACGATCAGTTGTGTGGCATTGCCTCTTTTCTCAAGATGGGGCAGTTTATTTAACTGAGCGTTAGCGCAGAACCCAAATGCAAAAAGGAAAAAACAGGAAAGATATATTACCCGCATAGAAGCTATTTTTTAGATACAAATGTTACTTCACGGCCACATCCCACACTTTTGCGCGGCGCGATTTTCCCGCGGGCCCCTCTACCCATAGCGTTACGATATACTTACCTGCATCCTGGTATTGATGTGAGGGATGCTGTTCCGTAGAACCAGGGGTGTTATCGCCAAAATCCCATTTCCAGGAGGTAATCGCCCCCTCGCTTTCATCTATAAAAGCCACCAATCTTCGCTTCATATCCACGACTTTAAACGACCATTGCGCATCAATCGGTTTTTTAAACCGGCTGTCTAATGGCATTAAGGTGAATGGCAAGAGGTAGGAAGCATTCCCATACATTTTATGCTGACGTGACAGGTTCCAGAAACTTTGTTTCTTGGCATCATTCACATCATCATAATCGATCACCGCCCAACTCAGTGAAATAACTTTATTGTCGTACAGCTTCGATTCAACCGCACGTACCGGTCCTTCACTACCCGCATAATCAAACGGGGTGATCCAGAATTCAAGCACCAGTCTTCCAGAATCGCCGGGTCTGAAGTTGTAATTATATGCCGCGTTCGCATAAGGCAAATCTTTTATCCAGGGTTGGCTGCCCCAAACCATGGTCCAGTCCTTTCCTTCTGCCGGCGTAAAAATGTGGTAGTTCTGCGCATGTACACCATGAAAATCAAAATACGCTTCCCATTTATCTTTATCGGGGTTTGGGTGAAGCTCATCGATCAGCGGGCCGCCGGAACGATCGGCATCTACCACCAATTCAAAAATATCGTTGTGTAAACCTGTGGATGTAAAATCCCAGTAATTATCATACGCTTCATACAGAAAATATAAACGGTTCAACCCTTTTACCCAACCCACTTTTACCTTCACGTCCAGGTTTTTGGGATCCGGGGCCGAAAATTTTTTATTATCATCCACCAGTTGATCACTGCCTATGATGAAGCTATCGGGTACAATTTTCCAGTCATCTGTATTCCCGTCAATACAAGGGATCTTATTAGCGGGAAATTGAAAAACTTTATAGCTGCGCTTTTCCTGGGCACAGGCATTTTGAAAGCACCCAAAAAAAGCAGCTAAGATAAAAATCTTCAGTAAAATGTTAGCACGCATACGTTCTTTTTAAAAATTACTATAAAAATCAGTTCCCCTCTGGTTTTACTACCCCGATAAATGCGCTGGCCGGTAACGCCCATTTACTAAACGGATCCGGTTGCGCAGGATCAAATACTGGTAAACCCGTTTGTAGATACTTTGCCAGCCCAGGTACATTTTGTTTAATTCCCTTTACAACACATTTGGCCAGTTCATAGGCACCATAAGCTGTAAAATGGGTGTTATCTTTTAGTTCTTTTGCCTGATTAGGAAACGTATTGGCAGGAAAATGAACAAATGCTTTGATAGAGCCTTCAGGTCCCCATGCTTCATACAGGATTTTACTCATTGCGTTCAGATCTACCAATGCCACTCTTTCTTCCTTTGCTGTTTGCCGCATGGCTTCGGGATAATCGCCCAGCGAATTGGTAATATGACCCGCTGAATCAAATGTGCGCCTGTGCATGGACGTAACGAGTACGGGTATCATGCCACGACTGCGTGCTTCCGTTATCCATTCCTTAAGCGTTTGTTTATAGGTTGTAAAGGGATCCAGAAAATTAGCTCCTGGTTTTTGGTCATTATGTGTGAATTCAATAAATAGGTAATCGCCGGGTTTTGACATGCTCCACAATTTTTCCAGGCGCTTTTCCCCTTTGAACGCTTTCAGTGTTTCGCCTGATTCAGCGTAATTGGCGATCGCAATCTTACCTGGCTGAAAGAAAGCCGGGATCATTTGCCCCCATGCGGCCCAGGGTTCATCTGCCTGGTCAACCACTGTTGAATTACCAGCAAGAAAAACGGTGGGAATATTATTGACCGGTGATATCTCAACTGCGCAGACCTTTGGCGCCGAATTATTGAATTCGAGTGTAAGCTTATCGTCCCAATGCAGGAAAACATACTCGCGCGGTTTGAGCCTGACTTTGCTATCCGAGGGCCTGATGATGCTATCCCTTACATGCACCGTAAATTCCTGTGTGCTGAACTGCCCTTTAGCTGTTTCCGCTTTCTCTATCATTAACCGCCTGCATTCCGCTTTGATGGTTGTGACCGATGTTCCATTCTTATCGCCAAGGATAACTTTTACATTATAGTTTCCTTCCGGAAGTTTAACAGAGAAATAAAAAGGCTTATCACTTGTAATGTACCCATCGCGCAACGCATCATTACCCCCGTTTGATCTGCCAATAAGGCCTGAAGAGAATTCAAACCCATATCCTTTTTCAACCGAATATTTTGTATCCGGCAAAACGGCTGTATATCCCTGCGCTACTTTGCCAGGCCCAAAATCAAACCTGAATGATTGTGCATGGCTCAATGCAGATAGAAGCAGAAACGAAAAAAAAGCAAGCGCTCGTTTATTGAACAATTTTTTCATATTATCAGTATCTATACATTTTATGAGCCATCCTTTATTTTGGTGAGGTTAGCTGTAGTGAACTATCGTTTATTTCGAACGAGAATTTTTTCAACAGGTTAATGATCTCTGCACCGGCCAGCAGCACCGGTCCATAACCATGTGCGGCAAACACATTAACCGGGCGGTAATAATAAAATGCCGGGTCAAATGCCATACCGGTACCTACACAAGTGCCCTCTACCTGTCCCTTATCATTTACTTTGGTCGCCACCGCGTTCCATGCCAGTATACAAACAGGTGCATACGCTTTGGCATCTATCCATCCTTTATTAATAGCCCGGGCAATACAGTAAGTATAAATAGCCGATGCGGATGTTTCGAGATAAGAATCGTTTTTATCCAGCAACTGGTGCCATAGTCCTTTACCCGACTGGTAACCCGTTAAACCTTTTACATGTGCCTGTAATTGTTCCAGTACCGCCTTTCTTCCGGGATGGTCTGCCGGTAGCACATCAAGCAGTTCGCACATGGTAAGCAGGGCCCAGCCATTAGCCCTTGCCCAGTGAAATTCGGGATGCACTGTCATCTCTTCCACCCAACCATGCATATAAATACCAAGCTCTTTGTTAAACATCCTGCGGGAAAACTGCAGCACCTGTTTTACAGCATCATCAAAATATTTTTTATCCCCGGTAAGCTTTCCCATTTGCGCAAGCGCCGGAACGCCCATAAAGAGATCATCGAGCCATAAGGTATTTTTTTGCGGGCGGTTCCTTGCGAGTGTGCCATCACTTAACCAGAATTCTTTTGTTGAGATATATGCTATGTAATGATCTATCAGGGGTCGCAAAGCAGGGTCCTGTTCTGCACGCAAAGTTTTGATCATGGCTGCACAAACTGCGCCGCCGTCATCTAAAGCATGCGGAGCCACCGGCTGCCGCAATGGGTTTGATGCCTTTGGGTATTTAAGGTATAAGGCACTAAAAGCCGGGAAGGCTTCGGCAATAAAATGTACCCGTTCTTTGGTATAATGCGTGTAGGCAGTATCACCCGTTGCCTCGCCCGCCAATAACATCCCCGAATAAGTAACACCCCATTCATAGCTGGTTAACCGGAAATCACCTGTTTTAATAACGGTATTCGTGTCTGCGTCTGCTGAACTGTGCAAAATTTCCTGTGTGCGCCGGTTAACAAATTGTGCGGGGGTTACGGCATCCAGGTAATGGTAAATACGTTTTAATACCTTCTTTACACTATCAATCGGTGGTGCACCATAAGGCACAGCGTAATCCGGCTGGAGCATATGCAAAGGGGTGGTTACATCATTGCCTTTTGTTTGTGAAAGTGCAACCGAACAAAAGCATACAGCTATCCCAATAAATACTATTTTAATCACCTTATTTATATTTTTTTATTTCAACTGCGTATTCGTTCTCTGTTCCTTCAAAATTAGCCCGGAAAAGGATCCATTTTCCATCCGGACTGAAGTGTACATTGGGTTCCAGTTTATATTGGTGGTATTTCATGTTCACCAGTTTCTCTGCCTGCAGGTGGTCGCCTTTTACGGTAAAGAAATTGATCCATTGTCCGTCCTTTGCTTTTGCCACCGCGCCGGGGTCGCCGCCATCGCCTGCAAATGTTTTCTCGTCTTCAGAACTTGTATAATGTACCGACCAATCGTTTCTCTCTACTGCATATTTTATCTCTTTTCCGGTTCTTACATTCGTTCCCGCTACAAAAAAGGTTTGTCCTTTGGGTTGCTGCAGGTCAAACCAGATAGTCTGTCCGCTTGCCCCAATCCATTCATGCCCGGCAATTTCCATATCCATTGTCCGTTTATGCATCAAAGTAATCTTTTTTGTGTTGAGATCCATGGTCCAGATCCTGTCTACTTTATGCCAGGGGCCCTCATGGCAAAACATTAATAAAGCCGGGTCCGTGGGTGAGAACTGCACATGGTTCAACCAGGCGCTATCGGTAAATATTTTGGTTAGTTTTTTTGTTTCAATATTGATAGTGAATAAGGTCTTTGGTAAATGCGCCTCATAGATCAGGTTAAAAAAATCTTTTTTCTCCGGGTTATTCTTATATATTTCCGCTTCCGCATCGCTTCCTTTGGAGCCACCCAGCAAAGTACCGTCGGCATTGACCGTGGTAATGCTGCCTTTGAATGTTTCCGGAAAAACAAAGACCAGTTTTTCTTTTTTTGTATCAATACTTACAGAAAAAATGCTGTCTTTAACCTGGTAGAAAACTTCCTTTCTTTTGGCGGAAACGATCTCGCCGTTCATTGGCAAGGGATGGTGTGTAAGCTGTTCTGGCTTCAGTGTTGCGAGGTCAACAATATACAATTGTTTGTTTTTTATGTTGAGACCGGCGTTTTCCTGCTTCTTCATATCGGTTGCTTCACCACCTTTCTGTTTACTGCTGTTATAGAAAACCATTTTATTACCGATAAAAGGGTTGTTGTGAAAATAAAAACTTACACTGCTCCCCTCCAGGCGGGTAAGCCTGATCAGTTTATGGCCGGTGCTTTTGTCTATCCATTCATCGGGCATAGGATGGCCGCCGGTTTCCAATATTTGCTGCGCATTGGCAGAAATATTAAACAACAATATTGTAATGGCAGCCAAGCATTTTGTTATATTCATTTTAGACGTATTATACATTTCGCGTATTTTGATACCAACCTGTTTCTAACCCGATATTCAAGAACCTTACCTTCACGGCCGCTGGGGCCCCTCCCAGTTACGAGGCTACTTTGACTTCTCACCGGACTATTAAAGATTTTCGTTAGTCATCTGTTTATATTCTCTGATCTTACATATATCGGTTGATTAAGCGTTTGTCCATTTAACAACAAAACCAGCAGAAAGAATTCTGCCGGTTTTTGTTGCCGATTGTTTGCCTGTTGCTTGCCTAATAAACTAAGTTAATAGCCTGGGTTTTGTGTGTATAATCCGGGCGCTGCATCCAGCTGTGTTTGTGGTACAGGATACAGTATAAAATTTGCTACTACCGGGTTCATTTTCTTGAGTGTTGCATCTTCAGTAGCTTCAAATGCGTTCATAATGGTTATCAGGTTGCCGCTTCTTTGCAGATCAAACCAGCGTGTACCCTCGCCGGCAAATTCTCTTCTGCGTTCGTCGTACAGCTGTGCCAGCGTAACACCCACCAGGGGCGTTAATCCTGCCCTTGTTCTTACCTGGTTCACTACTGCATCTACATCTGTTGCCTGTGAACCGGTTGCCCCGTTCAATACACACTCTGCTTTCAGCAGCAATACATCTGTATATCTAACGGCCATAAAATTGATACCCCAGTCAAAACGACTCACAGGAATTTTAGTCGTATCTGTATACTTTCTATAGAATGGGTGGTTATCAAAAACACCGGTATAGGTGTAACCGGTTGTATGTAAAGTAACCGATTTACGTGTATCAGTTGCTGCATAGCTGTTTAATAAATTATTGGATACAGTAGGCGCCCCAAGCGCCCCGTTTGCCGGTGTATTACCTGCGGGTAATGAGTTGAAATAGTTTTGCGGAATAAGATCCCATGTAAAAGTAGCTCCTAAAACCGGGCTTAATCCCGTAAGGTACATAACATCAAACACAGCTTCTTTATTAACTGTCGGGTTTTGATTCGCGTATGCAAATATGTTGGCAAAACTGGCATTGAAAGCAAACTGTCCACTCGTTATGATATCAGTCAATAATGGCGCTGCCAGGCTCCACTCACTCAAGCCTAAACCAGGTCCTTCAATACTGTACGTTGGTCCGGAACGGGCCATATACACTTCGGCCAGCACTGCTTCTGCCCCATATTTGGTGACCCTGCCCACATCTGTTGCCGAATAGGATGGAAATGCACCGGCGTAGTTAGCGGGAAGGTTTGCAACTGCAAACTGCAGGTCAGCAATCACCAAAGTATATACATCTTTTACCGGGCTGCGTGCTATTTTATTGGCTTCTGCTGCGGTTACCGGATGATCGATAATAGGCAGTTTACCATAATACCTGATGAGGTCGAAATAATAATATGCGCGGAGGAACCTTGCTTCGGCAGTTAACCGGGTTACCAATGCTGCAGAACCGGCAAAAGAGCCATTTTTGGTAAGCTGGTCAAGCACGGTATTGGCATTGAATACACCTACAAAATCATTGTTCCATGTAGACTCCACATATGTATTGGGGGCGATACCCAGTGCAAAATTACTAATAGGGTCATGGTCGCGGGCAACTCCATCAAAACTGGTAGGATAAATGTTATCGGACCGTATTTCAGAGAGCCACATTAACTGGTCGGGTATGGCCCTGAGCGGATTATACGCTGCATTCACTCCCTGCAAAAAGTCGCTTGGCTGCTGATAGAAAGTTGACGTGGTTGCCGATGAAATAGGCACCTGGTTCAGATCCTTGCTGCATGATGCAAGGAGCGTAACTAGTAGGATGATAAGAAATGATATCTTTTTCATTATGATAGAATTAGGATAATTAAAAAGTAATATTTAATCCGATTATGAATGATTTGGCCAATGGTAACCCACCATAATCCCCTGCTTCAGGATAGGCGCTGTTAGATGCTACAGTTGTGTTAGCCGCCTCCGGGTTTAAGCCATTGATATATTTATCATGACCGAAAAAGTTTTCCAGGGTAAGGTAGATCCTGGCACCTTGTATATAAGGTGTTTTAATTACACTTTTTAAATTATATCCAAGGGTGATATTCCTGACACGGATATAATCTGATGAGTAAACGGCATCGGTGGCAGCGGCAATAGGGCTGTTATAGGTTGAATACGCCTTACCAAACCTGCCATCACCCTGGTCAGTAGGTGATTTCCACCTGTTTACATAAGATTCAGGGTGATTATCCGATCTTCCCTGTCCGGGGCGGGAAATGGCCCTTGCCAGTTCTGAGTATATGGAACCACCCGATTGGCCCTGAACCAAAACGCTCAGGTCAAACCCGTTATAACGGAAAGTATTGGTAATGCCATAGGTATAATCAGGGTTAGGATGCCCTACGATCACTTTATCCGCTTCTGTTATTACACCATCTCCATTGGTATCCTGGAATTTAAAATCACCAACGGTTTGACCGGTAGCATAGCGCGCCACCCCTTTCGTAATATCATCCTGGCTTAAAAAACCGATCGTTTTCAAAACATAAATACTGTTTAACGCTTCTCCCACACGTAAGATCTGATCTGATACATTGAATCCGTTAGGTACGATGATCTGGGTCTGACCCGGTGCCAGCGCAACTACTTTATTGGTATTGTGCGTTAAAGTAATCGAAGTGGACCACTGGAACTTACCCACCATGTTCCGGGTATTGATCAGCAATTCTTCCCCGATGTTCCGAACAGAACCGATATTGCTCAGGTAGGTTTTAAATCCTGTGGCTTCCGGGATCTGTACATTTAATAACAGGTCGGTATTTAACCTGTTGTAATAATCCAATGATGCCGTAATACGGTTATTCAATATTCCGAAATCAAGCCCGAGATTATAGGTCTGTGCTTTTTCCCATTTCAGATCCGGGTTGGCTAACACATTCGGTGTTTGCCCGATAGCCGCAGCCTGTGTTGTACCAAAAATGTAGCCGGCAGAGCCAATGGTCGGGATACTGGAATAATCATTCGGTAAGTTGTTGTTTCCGCTTACGCCATAACTCGTCCTTAATTTCAAATAACTAAGTGCATTTACATTCCGCATGAATTTCTCCTTGGTAACTACCCATGCTAAAGAAGCGGATGGGAATATACCGTATGGGTTGTTAACACCAAACCTCGAAGAACCATCTCTCCGCAAGCTTGCCGTAAACAGGTATTTATCTTTATAGCCATATTGCAAACGGCTGAAGGCGGAAAGGAGTACACTTTGCGTAGAAGTCGTATTTCCGGTAACTGCCGCAGCGGCATTTAATGTTTGGATTACCGCACTGGTAAATCCGCCATTTGAGCTTAATGTTGCCCTGTCTAAACGGTCAAGATTATAAGAATATCCTACTAATACGTTTAAGCTATGGTCATTTTTTATAATGGTATTATAGGTAAGTGTATTCTCGTTTACAAACGTCTGCCGTTTGTAACTATTATACGTACCGGAAGTGGCGGCAAGCAGGTTATTTGTTCCTGTGAAAGTTCTTGCTGCCTGGGTAAGGGTTGTGAGGTAATTGACATAGGTATTAGATATATTATCCGTATTATCTAAATTGACAGAGGTTCTAAAATTCAATCCTTTGATGATCTGGTAGTCGCCGTATATAGAGCCTATTGTACGATAGCGTTTGTTGGTACCTACGTTATAAGTTAATTTACCATAAGGTGAATTGGTAGTGCTGCTCCAGAGATATTGCCCGTTCCTGCCGGTATTAGGCAGTACACCCATGGTATCTTCCTGAACAGGCGCCAGGCTTAATGCCTGGTGAAAAATGGCATCCTTTCCGTCTACACCCGGGTCCTGTGTAATAGAATAGGTTGGCGCAATATTTATCCCGAATTTTAATTTCTTCGATGCATTGATTTCTACATTTGCCCGCATAGAATACGCTTTGTAACCAACACCGATAACAAAGCCGTCCTGGTTCGCGTAATTTCCGGAAACAAAATATTTTACGGCATCGGTACCACCGCTGGCCGAAACCTCGTAGTTCTGCATTTGACCCTTTCTTTCTATGATATCCTGCCAGTCTACAAACTCAAGACCCGGATGCCCTGGTGTTGCCCACCGTGGATCGGGCATATAGTTCGCGTTAAAAGCTCCACCATTCCTGGCCAGACGGGTAGGGGCATCATCACTGGCGCTGGCGCCAGGAAATGCTGCCACATAGGTTGCATTGATGATCTCATTGGCAAGGTCTATCCATTCCGGGCCATTCATCATATTTAATTTCCGCTGTGCCTGGTTATAACCGGTATAGGTATTAAAACTGAGTTTGGTTTTGCCAAGCTGACCCCTTTTGGTGGTGATCAATACAACACCGTTCGAAGCCCTTGATCCGTAAATTGCGGCAGCGGCGGCGTCTTTCAGCACTTCAATATTATCTATATCATTTGGATTAAGGTTATCCAGCGGGTTACCGGTTGAAAAAGTACCATTACCTGTATTGCTTGAATTCACAGATAAAGGGAAACCGTCCAGTACATACAAAGGCTCATTACCGCCACTGATAGAACCGGAACCACGCACCTGGATGCTAAAGGCTTTGCCGGGTATCCCTGTATTTTGTTTTACCGTAACACCGGGTAACTGGCCAACCAGCGCCTGGTCAACACGTGTGATGGCCCTTTCTTCAAAATTTTCATTTTTTAAAATGCTTACGGCGCCGGTCACATTTCCTTTCTTTTGTGTTCCGTACCCGATCACAACTACTTCATCGAGATCTTTGGCTGCTTTTGAAGAAAGTGAAATAGTGAGAGAGGCACTACCTCCGGTAGCCACTTCTTTATCTGCATAACCGATAGCACTGATCACCAGTGATTTTCTGCTGCCGATAGAAATGCTGAAACTTCCGTCTGCTTTTGCAGCAGTGCGGTTCGTGGTGCCTTTTTCAGTAATAGTGGCGCCGTCGAGCGGGTTGCCTGCATCATCCATTACCTTACCGGTAATCACTGTTTTGTTTGTTTGGCTTTTTGATAACAGCGGGGTGTGAAGCAGCCCCAGGAAAAAAAGAGAAAAGAGGATACAGTTTCGCCAAAGGCGTAATGTGTCTTTCATGGTAGCAATCGTTTGGGTTAGGTATTATGGTATTAGCAATGTGTTTTTAAGCACAATTAAAAATAGAGCCCTTTAAACCCACGACTATCCTGCACCATGCTGCTAATCAATGCTATCAGGATTCCCGAATTTCCCGGGAACGATTGCGTAAAAAAATAAAAAACTGTCAGTTTATTTTATTATTTAAATAATGTTTTTTTGTACACTTGAGTGGGTAAAAGCCTGTGCGCCAATGTATGTAACCGGTTGCAAATGAAATACGCAGGCAGCATCAATCAACCACCAGTACATATTTTTTTCCAGGGATTGTTGGAAAAGAAACTACATACTGCGCAGTATTATTCAGGGAAGATCTTTTTGGTTTAGTCGGGTCATCCGTAAGCGAGAGCCGCTCTTTTGTACGCAGCCGGCAAATTCCACCTGCGCGCGAGCTGATCGTTACATGGGTAAGCCTGCCTTCTTTCCAGGACATAGCCACTTCAAAATTTCCTCTTGCGATCAATCCTTTTATATACCCGTTTTTCCAGGCAGCCGGTAAGGCTGGTAATAACTGGATATCCGCCAAATGACTTTGCAGTAACATTTCAGCTATACCTGCGGTTGCACCGAAATTACCATCAATCTGGAAAGGTGGGTGATTGTCAAAAAGATTATTGAGTGTTGAATTTTTTAGCAACTCCCCATACATTTTATATGCATGATCACCGTCAAGCAGCCTTGCCCAGAAATTGATCTTCCATGCCTTGCTCCAGCCCGTACCACCATCGCCTCTGATGGCCAGTGTTTTACGGCTGGCATCTGCAAATGCCGTATCAATGAGCGGGGAGATCTCCCTTCCCGGGTAGAGGCCGAATAAATGAGAAACATGCCGGTGCTGCGGATCTTCGTCTTCCCAATCTCCGTACCATTCTTCCAGGTTTCCTTTCCGCCCGATCTTCAGGGGACTTAATAATTTCTGTTTTTGTTTGATGAGCGATGCAAACGCTGTATCTGTTCCTAAGATTTTACTGGCTTCCCTGATATTCGTGAACAGGTCCCAGATGATCTCCATATCCATCGCAGAAGCGATCGTTACGGTTCCTTTAAAACCTTTCGGGTGGATATAGACGTTCTCGGGTGAAGTGGAAGGCGCCGTTACCAGGTATCCATCCTTCTCTATTAACCAGTCGAGGCAGAATTCTGCTGCCCCTTTCATGAGTGGGTAAGCCGTATCGCGCAAGAATTTTTTATCTGCGGTAAAACGATAATGTTCAAACAGGTGCTGCGATAACCAGGGACTGCCCATCGACCAATTGGCCCACCGCGGATCACCATTGCCCTCGCCTACCGGGTTGGTTTGCGCCCACAGGTCGCTGTTATGATGCAATACCCATCCGCGCATATGGTAATAATTTTTCGCAGTGTAGGTTCCGTTAACAGCGAGCTTCTGTATATGTTGCAGTAAGGGGGCCGTAAGTTCCGACAGGTTACAGACTTCTGCGGG
>JANXRX010000007.1 GCA_025352905.1 Bacteroidota bacterium
GTTTGTGATTCTTCATATCCCCAAAGTAATCGCTTCTCCTTTAGCCGGTATGGGTGGTGAAGTTACCAGCGCATTTTTAGCGCTTGCTTATAGTGGAATTGCGTTTGTCATTGCTGCTAAAAACAAGAACACAAAAAATTCAGTTACCTCAAATAAATAATCATCATGAAAATTTCAAATCCGCTAAGTCTGCCAATCTTTGTTAGTTTGACGCTATTTGCCAATATGTATTCGGCAGCTCAGAATGCGAATGCCGCAAAACCCCGGCAGGTGAAACCAACGCTGGTAGCTTATGAAAAATATATCGATGACAAAATGGATGCACACCTGAAAGAATTTATTGAACTGGTATCTATCCCAAGTATCTCTTCTATTCCATCGAATAAGCCTGATGTTGCCAAAGCGGGCGCATGGATCGTGAATAAGCTAAAGGATATTGGCATGACAACCGCACAACTCATACCTACGAATGGAAATCCCGTGGTGTATGGAAGCTGGAACAAGGCGCCCGGAAAACCAACCGTTTTAATTTATGGTCATTACGATGTGCAGCCTGTGAAAGAATCTGAATGGAACAATCCTCCTTTTAGCCCGGTATTAAAAGACGGGAAAATATTTGGCCGTGGCGCAAGTGATGATAAAAGTGGCGTTATGACAACCATCTGGGCGGTAGAAGCCATGTTGAACAAAGACGGAAAACTACCGGTGAATGTAAAATTTATGTTTGAAGGTGATGAAGAGATAGGTAGTCCGTACTTTAAAGCATTTCTTGAAAAAAACAAAGAGCTGTTACAGGCAGATTTTGCATTAAATGCAGACGATGGTCAATATGATGAAAACATTCCTGCGATGACTTTGAGTTTAAGAGGCTCTGTACAATTACAGTTTACCGTAAAAACGGCCAATATCGATGCCCATTCAGGCCAATTTGGTGGTAAAACACCCAATGCTGTATTGGCCATGTCTCAAATCATTGGTTCGCTCTATGATAAACTCGGCAATGTAGCCGTGGAGGGATTTTATGATAAAGTAGTGCCGGTTACTTCAGCGCAAAAGGAAACGATCAAAAAGATTCCTTATGACCCGGCTAAGGATATGGCATTATTAGGTACTACTGCCGAAACCGGAGATCCTGCTTACTCGCCGCTTGAACGCACATGGTATCGCCCTACACTTGAAATAGTGGGCATGCAAGGCGGTTATACTGCGGCAGAAGGACACTCAAATATTATCCCTGGAAATGCAATGGCAAGAATTACCTGCCGGTTGGTAAACAATCAAACTGGCCCAGAAATCATTGATCTGATCGTAAAACACATCAACAAGCATTGTCCCGTTGGCGCTACGGTCACTTATCAATTTAAGCCCGGTTTTGCAAGTCCTGTAACACTTCCGGCAGATACAAAAGAGTATAAATATGTGTCAGATGTTTTATCAGAAATCTATGGTAAACAGCCCTTGCAGTTAGCGAGCGGCGGCAGTGTAGGGGCCATGCTGTATATCAAAGAGATACTGGGCTTATTGGCCTATCCATTAGGGTTTGAACTGGCCGACGAAAAATGGCATGCTTCCAATGAGTTTTTCAGGGTATCAAGTATCCGGAAAGGACAACTGGTCTACTGTAATTATTTACAACATCTTGCTGATGAAGAAAGTAAACTGAAAAAGTAGAAAGCGATCATAAAAAATCCGCACAAGCCGCGATCAGCCTTTATTCGCCAGCTGCCCACAAGCCGCATCAATATCTTTACCCCTGCTACGCCGTAATCTCGCATTCACGCGATTGCTTTCGAGGATGCCCATAAAATTCTGTATCCCTTCTTCATCCGGCTTGGTAAAGCGGAAAGCGTCTATCGGGTTATACTCAATGATATTGATCAGGTCGGCAGGAACCTGCCGGTATATTTTTACGAGTTCTTCAGCATCTTTATCGGAATCATTAAGGTTCTTGAAAAGAATGTATTCCAGGGTGATCTCGTTACCCGTTTGTTTATAGAAATGGTTCAGCGCCTCTATCAGCACTTTGATATTATTGGTTTCATTGATGGGCATGATCTGGTTACGTTTGGCATCATTGGCCGCGTGTAAAGAAAGCGCCAGTTTAAAACGAACCTTATCATCTCCCAGTTTCTGGATCTGCTTGGCCACACCGGCCGTAGAAACCGTGATCCTTTTCGGGCTCATGAACAGCCCATCCTCAGCAGAGATCCTTTCAATGGCCTTAAGAACATTACTGTAATTGAGCAGGGGCTCGCCCATACCCATGAAAACAATATTGGTTAGTTTTTTATCAAAAGTCTTTTCACTTTGCTGGTTGATCAGCACTACCTGGTCGTAGATCTCATCATAGGTAAGGTTCCGTTTCCGGTCCATATACCCGGTAGCGCAGAACTTGCAACTCAGGCTGCACCCGATCTGCGACGATACACAGGCCGTTTTCCGTTCTTCGGTAGGGATCAGTACACCTTCTATCAGATGGCCGTCGAAGGTCTTGAAACGGCTTTTCACCGTACCATCATCGCTGAATTGGGTGGCATCCACGTGTAAAGCCGGCAGGGAAAAATCAGTACCCAGTTTGGCGCGCAGGTCCTTGCTCAGGTTACTCATCTCCTCAAAATTATGCGCATGTTTCTGCCAGAGCCATTCATACACCTGTTTTACCCTGAAACGTTTATCGCCAATGCTGTCGAAATACGCTTCCAGGTCGGCGATACTCTGGTGACGTATATTGGGTAAAGGGGTGTTCATTCGGCAAAGATACCGCCTAAGCTTCTCAAGGGGATATTTTTGTGGTACAAACTCTATCTTGCGCTTCTATTTAGTGATTTATTTAACGGATGATACCCAATATATGAAAGCATGTTATGTGATTGATGCTGTGAGAACACCGGTTGGCCGGTATGGCGGCAAACTGAGTTCGATACGGCCGGATGATCTGCTGGCCCATGTGATCAGTTCCCTTGTGCAACGAAACCAGGGGATCGATGTATCGGTGATCGAGGATGTGATTGCCGGCGCCGCTAACCAGGCCGGGGAAGATAACCGGAACGTGGCACGCATGGCCGCTCTGCTGGCAGGACTGCCGGTTAGTGTGGGCGGTAATACCGTGAACCGCTTATGCGCCAGCGGTCTGCAGGCCATTATGGATGCTGCACGCGCCATCATGTGCGGCGAGGGAATGGTCTATATTGCCGGCGGGGTGGAAAGCATGACACGGGCGCCTTTTGTGACTGCTAAAAGCGAGGGGGCATGGAGCCGGAAAGTGGAAACCTGCGACAGCACCATCGGCTGGAGGTTTACCAATAAAAAACTGGCTGAAATGTATTACCCATACAATATGGGCGAAACGGCGGAAAATGTGGCCAATGAATGGAACATCAGCCGTGAGGCGCAGGATGCTTTTGCATTGGCATCACAGCAAAAATATTTCGCGGCGCTGGAAGCGGGAAAATGGGAGGATGAGATAGCGGCCATTGAAATGATCAATGACCGTCTCATAACATGGTTTAACCAGGATGAGCATCCGCGGCAGACCAGCCTTGAAAAATTAGCGGGCCTCAAACCAGCCTTCGCCAAAGGCGGAACGGTGACCGCAGGAAATTCTTCCGGTATCAATGATGGGGCCGCAGCCATGATACTGGCAAGTGAAGAAGCAGTGAAGCAATTCAACCTGCAACCCATTGCGCGTATCGTGAGCATGGGCATAACAGGAGTGGACCCTTCCATTATGGGCATGGGACCGGTAAGGGCATCGGTAAAAGCCTTACAGCGCGCAGGTTTAACGGTTAAGGATCTCGACCTCGTAGAACTGAATGAAGCTTTTGCATCACAAAGCCTCGCATGCATCAAGGAACTGGATCTTGATATGGATAAAGTGAATGTGAACGGCGGGTCCATCGCTATCGGCCATCCATTAGGCTGCAGCGGCGTACGCATCTCAGCCACACTATTGCATGAAATGAACAGGCAACGATCAAAGTACGGCCTCGCCACCATGTGCGTGGGCGTAGGACAGGGAGCGGCGGTTGTGTACGAAGGAATGTAATGGATGACAGAGAGATTTTTTCTTCCTGTCATCTGTCATCTTTTTTCCTTCTTTTTTAATTAATAATATTATTTTGTGCAAAACCTACCAGATGAAAAAAATGTTTTTGCTTGGCGTAACGATTTGTTTTTTTTATGCAGCCGGTGCGCAAACGACTACCGCGGATTCTACTTTGCAGCAATATGTAGGTAAGTATAAATTTCCGGAAGGAAGCGTGATCGCGGATGTTACCGTAACGCTGGAAGGCGGCGTATTAACCATGAGTTCCTCAGCTGGTCCATCGCCATTGGAGAAACAATCGGAAGACTTATTTTCCATCACCCAGTTCCAGGGCACTGCTAAATTTAACCGGGATGCCAATAAAAAAGTGATCGGCGTCAGCATCAATGCCATGGGATATTCGCTCGAAGGAACCAAGGTGGAGGGGGCTGGCGCAACGAAACAATATCGAATGTTGAATATCGGACATTCAATGTTAAAATAGGCAACAAAAGAATACCTGGACATTCGATATTTCCTGTTCGATATTCGACATTATTGAAAATAGGTCTCATCCAAATGGAATAATCCATCCTCTTTCTGCCAGTACCAGAATTTCTTTTTGTAAATGATATAATGGCCTTTCGTGGATGTCAGGGCCAGCTCGTTTGGAACAAATAAAACACGCGGGGGGATCATTTTAGAGCGATAAATAAGATTGTTCCGCTGCGCCGGGGTATACGCTTTGGCTATCAGCGTATAATTCACTTTTTCACCAATCTCGGCGGGTAAATTATCCCGGGAAGTAATGATCTTACCATCCGCATCAATCACTACCAACGGAACAGTAAAGGTTTTCGCGGCCGGAGGCATAGTTGGCGCCGGTATCGCCCTTTCGGGCTCAACAGTCACCGTTTCAGGCGTTTTAGGACTAATACGTGTTTTTGGCGGGGCGCTTACTGCCGGATGTACTTTTTTGCTGCACGAAGCAAATAATACAACAGTCATGAATAATAAACGGCAAAGCTTTCTCATGCTTTTTATAGGATATATGTAAAAAACATGCCAAAGGGCGTTTAGGGTTTGGAGTTTAGAGTTTGGGGTTTGAGGTTTGGGGTTTGGAGTTGGAACGAAGGATTGACCCCCCAATCAATAACAACACCAAACTCCAAACCTCAAACTCCAAACTGATTTTCAAACTTCAAACTGATTCTCGAGTTGCGATTGTTGTATGGTTTGCTGGCTGCTGTTTTTCAGATCCTTGACGATGCACGTGCCTGTGGCGAGTTCTTCGCTGCCGAGGATCACGACAAAGGGGATGAGTTTTTTTTCTGCGTATTTGAACTGTTTATCGAATTTTGCATTTTCATGGAACAATTCGGTGGCTATTCCCTTGTTCCGCAGCCCTTCCATCAGGCCAAAAGCGGCTTTGCTTTCTGCTTCGCCCAGGTTAAAGAACAATACCTGTGTTCCCGATTGTACCTCTTCGGGAAAAAGCGCCAGTTCTTCCATCACATCATAGATCCTGTCAACCCCAAAACTGATCCCCACACCGGGAACATCCGGTACGCCGAATAAACCCGTAAGATCATCATACCTGCCGCCTCCGCCAATACTGCCCATTTGTACGTTCAGCGCCTTTACTTCAAAAATGATCCCGGTATAATAGTTCAGGCCGCGCGCCAGTGTGAAATCGGTGAGTAATTTTGCACCGGTCTCAGCTGCCTGGTAATTCAGTATATATTCAATTTCTTCGATCCCTTTACGGCCCGTTTCATTATTCGCTACAAGACGCTTCAGTTCAGTGATCTTTTCTGTATCCGTTCCTTCTATCAAAAGATATTTTTCAATGATGCTTACCTGTTCATCGTTCAATCCCTTCACAACAAGTTCTGCTTTTACTTTCTCTATGCCGATCTTATCCAATTTATCAATGGCGATGGTGATATCCATCATCTTTTCTGCACCGCCGCAGATCTCTGCCAGCGCCCCCAGTATCTTCCGGCTATTGATCCGGATCTCCACCGGCAAACCCAACTGCCTGAATACCCGGCTGTAAATACCAGCCAGTTCCACTTCGTTCAATAAAGACCTGCTGCCCACCACATCGCAATCACATTGATAGAACTCCCGGTAACGGCCTTTCTGCGGCCTGTCTGCACGCCAGACCGGCTGTATTTGATAGCGTTTAAAGGGGAGGGACAGCTGCCCGTAGTTCATGGCAACATAGCGTGCAAAAGGAATGGTAAGGTCATAACGCAAAGCTCTTTCCGTAATCTCCTTCGAGTTTTTGCCGGATAATATTTTTTCAAAACCTTCTTTGCTTTGTTCCTGTTTTGCGGGATTATCCAGGCCGTTATTCAATATTTTGAAGATCAGCTTATCGCCTTCTTCTCCATATTTACCCATCAGCGTATCCAGGTTTTCCATGGCCGGGGTTTCCAATGGCTGGAAACCATACAATTCAAAAACAGAACGGATCGTATCAAAAATATAATTGCGCTTGCGTACAACGGCGGCACTGAAATCTCTGGTTCCTTGCGGTAATGCGGGTTTGCTCATGAGCTTTTACAAAAGATGAAGGCTGAAATAAATGGATGGTCTATGCCTGCCGTGGCAGTGTTTGATAATTTTTGATGATCGCGTCACATGCTTTTTCCAGTAGATCAAATACAAAATGAAAATCCTTTTCCGTTCCGTACCAGGGATCAGGAACCTCTCTTTCTTCACCCGGGTAAAGTTCAGACAGCACCAGGCTCACTTTCTTCTTATCCCAATCGGCACCGCTGATCCGCTTAACCTCGTCGTAATTGTCCTTATCCATTACATAGATCCTGTCGAACCTGCCCATATCCTGCTTCACAAACTGCCTGCATTGCTGTGAACGGATATCGATCCCGTTCAATAGCGCTGTTTCCTGCGATAAACGATGCGGTTTTTCGCCTATATGATAATTGCCTGTTCCGGCGCTATCCACGATCCAGTTCAGACCTGCCGCCTTTGCCTTTGTCTGTAAGATCCCTTCCGCCAATGGGCTCCTGCAGATATTACCCAGGCAAACCATCAATATTCTCATGGATCAAAGATACTGTTCCGGCAGAATTATCCATTTCTGTAGTTATTTATAAAAGAAGTGTTAAGGTACTAACATTCATTAGTATTACTGCCTTGCCAGATATGGAAAAAACATATTGGACGCATCTATATAAATAATGGACCGATTTCTTTTAAATGCAACACGGTTTGTTGAAAAAAAATAAAATTATTAACTAAATTGCCCGACCCGGTTTAAAAAGAGGTGCATGGAAACTGAATTCAGAGAGAAACAACAGAAAAGCTATACGATCATGCGGATGACCTACGATCTTACGATGGCCATCCTGCTGTTAGGTATGGCAGTGGTGATGTTACTGGCAGAAAAGCTGAACATACAGCCGCTGATCGGGATCGATCCTTTTTTCCGTTATTTTTTTGGAAGTATCTGTTTATTGTATGGCGGGTTCCGTTTATACAGGGGGGTTAAGAGAACATATTAAGCTATGAGAAGGGTATTATATTATGGATGGTTCCTGATTTTACTTTCCTGCGGCCCATCTCAAAAAAAAGAAGATACCCGCGATTCACCCGTAAAAGGAAGCATCAATATCAGTGTGGATGAAAGCTTTAAACCGGTAATAGAAGAACAGATCCAGGTACATCATTCTTCTTTCCCCGCAACAACGATACATGCTTCTTTTAAATCAGAAGCAGCCTGTTTCAGGGATTTGCAGTCTGACAGTACGCGGATGATCATAGTAGCCCGTGGCCTTACCGATGAGGAGGCTAAGATCTTTGAAAATAACCTGTCTTTTAAACCCCTTTATGGCATACTGGCTTATGATGCAGTAGCTGTAATCGTTAACAGGGAATCGAAAGACAGTGTATTTACAATGGAACAGTTAAAGAACATCCTGAACGGCAAAAATCCGGTTACCGCTGTAATGGATGGAAAAAATGCAACCAGCACGGTTCGGTTTTTAAAGGATAGTGTATTGAGAGGCGCCGCATTTGGAACCAATGTTGTAGCTTCCGAAAACAGTCAGCAGGTAGTGGATATCGTATCAAAGAACCCGGGCATGATCGGTTTTGTGGGATTAAGCTGGGTAGGCGATCTATACGATAAAAAACAAATGGACTACCAGAAGAAAATAAGACTGGCGCTGGTAGAGTGTGTGGCCTGTATTGAGAAAGACGTTTTTGCAAGACCCTCACAGGCGAGCATAACGTATGGTGAGTATCCTTTGGCACGCCCCTTGTATTATATACTGAAGGAAAATGCATCGGGATTGGGCACTGGGTTTATGAATTTTATGAGCCTGGAAAGAGGGCAGCTTATTTTTCGCAGGGCCTTTCTGGCGCCGGCAAAAATGGCGCTGAATAACAGGTTGGGAAAGATAAAAGACGCAGATTAACAGAACAACTATAAAAACAGACAAATGAAGAAGACCGTTTCTTTGGTGTTAGCAGCAATGCTTTTTGCACAGTGTTTGATGGCCCAGTATGCAGATGGGATCAAATACCTGAATTACGAAAAGAACAAAAGTGCAAAAGATGCTTTTCAAAAATTGTATGATGCCAATCCGAAAGATCCGCAGGCCATTTACTGGTTGGGCCAGGCGATCCTCGCAACGGATGGAGGCGATCCCACTAAAGAACAAATACAGGCGGCTAAAGTCCTGTATCAGAAAGGATTAACTGATGCCGGCAGCGATGCATGGCTATTGGTAGGAATGGGCCAGGTAGAAATTTTGGAAGGCGGCGATCTCAATTCTGCCAAACAGAAATTTGAACAGGCCATTACATCTTCTACTGAAACAAAAGGTAAAAATAAAGGCAAACCCAGTTCCGCTATCCTGAATGCGATCGGTCGGGCCAATGCCAAAGTAGCCAGCACCCAGGGAGATCATCCTTATGCGATCGACAAACTGAAACAGGCAGCAGCTATCGATCCCACCAATACTGATATTTATATCAATCTCGGCGTGAATTACCTGAAAATGGGTGGTGAAAACGGTGGTGAAGCGGTAAAAGCCTACCAGGAAGCGATTAATAAAGACCCTAAAAATGCATTTGCTTTTTATAAGATCGGCAAGATCTACCAGAGCCAGAATAACAAAGACCTTTTTGAGCAGAATTTTAATAGCGCAATCGCTGCAGACCCTGCATTCCCTTTGTCGTACTTTGCTTTTTACATCTATTATGCCAATAAGGATGTAAACAAGGCCAAGGAATACCTCGATAAATATGTAGCTACGGCTGATAAGGATCCTAAAACAGATTATTTCGTGGCGGAATACCTTTTCCGTGCAGGAAAGAACAGTGAATCGATCGCCAAGGAAAAAGAACTGGAAGCCTCAGCCGGGCTGCAGGCCATTCCAAGACTGAGTATCCTGTATGCGTACAACTACGACAGGCTGGGGGATTCTGCTCAGGCGAAAACTAATATTGAAAAATTCTTTTCTATTGCACCTGCCGACAAGATCGAGCCCAGTGACTATGAACTGGCTGTAAAAGTGATGTCGAAATTCCCAGGAAACGAGTCGGTTGCCGCAGGTTATATTGAAAAAGCATTGAGTAATGATACTTCCAAAGTGAACAAGATCAATTACATGATCCAGGCGGCAGAAATGTTCGGCAAAGCAAAAATGTATGCTGACCAGATCAAATGGACACAAAGAATCATTGCACTGAAAGGTGTTGCGGGTGAAGTGGATTATTATAAAATGACAACGGCTGCCCTTAATGCGAAAGATTATGCACAAACCATGGATATTGCTAAAAAGTATATGACAGCATTTCCCGACAAACCGCAACCCTATACATTCTACAAAAGAGCGGCGCTTGCTTCAGATCCTGATACAACAGGCGTTGCCGTAGATTACCTGATCTACCTTGACTCTATATATACGGTGATGGATACCGTAAAGTATAAGAAAGATATTTTTCTGAACCAGTATTATATCCTGAACGCGTATACCAAGAAAATGTCTGCTCTTCAGCATAGTCCCGACTTTAAGGTGAAAACAGATGGAACCAAAACACCCCAGGTGGAAGAGTTTATTATGATTAGCCAGAAAGCGGTAAGCGTTACAGAAAGTATGTTACGTGAATACCCTGATCCGAATGATGATAATAACCGGTACGCCTTGCAGGCAAGGACCCAGATCCAGAAAGGAATCGACTATTATACCAAACCACCTGTCAGAAAAACAGGAGCTTCAGCCTCAACCACGGGTAATGGTGGCACGGGTGCTAAGGGATAACAATAAAAAATATGTAATAAAATACTCCCCATATCGGGGAGTATTTCTTTTATATCCTTCACAAGCTTATTTTTGCGGAATATTAATACAGATACATGGACTGGCTTTCCCTACTATCAGATGCAAGTGCTACCAATTCCGCGGCCAATTACTTACCCATAGGCATTCAACTGATCTTTGCAGGCGGATTTGTGGCCACGATGATAGCGGTGTCGGCATGGGTGGGGCCAAAACGAAAAACAGCGGATAAACTTGAGGTGTTTGCCAGTGGTATCGAAAGTCATGGCAATGCCCGTCAACCTATGGCCATCAAATACTTCCTGGTTGCCATCCTTTTTGTGTTATTTGATGTAGAAGTGATCTTTTTTTACCCATACGCGGTAAACTTCCGCGAATTAGGCTGGCAGGGATTTGGCGCCGTACTGATGTTTGTGGCCTTCTTTTTGGTGGGGTTCGTCTATATTATTAAGAAAGGGGCCCTGGACTGGGAAGACTAACCCCCTGGCCCCCTGGGAGGGGGGTGGCAGTTAGTACATAGGTACTAATTGCTAATTATTAATTACTAATTGATTTGTATGTCACGTCCTGTACGTTTTAATATTCACCCGATAGAAGCGAAAGCAAGTGATGCCGTAGGCGCAGCAGAGGCGCCGGATGGATACGCGGGGGAAGGTTTTTTTACCTCTAAACTGAGCGATGTAGTGGGTCTTGCCCGCAAAAACTCACTCTGGCCACTCCCTTTTGCCACCTCCTGCTGCGGTATCGAGTTCATGGCAACCATGGGCTCTCATTATGATCTTGCACGCTTTGGTTCTGAAAGGGTAGGATTTTCTCCCCGCCAGTGCGATCTGCTGATGGTAATGGGTACGATCGCCAAAAAAATGGCGCCGGTATTACGCCAGGTTTACCTGCAGATGGCCGAGCCCCGTTGGGTAATAGCCGTTGGCGCCTGCGCCTGCAGCGGAGGTATCTTTGACACGTACAGCGTGTTACAGGGAATTGACCAGGTAATACCGGTAGATGTTTATGTGCCGGGCTGCCCGCCCCGCCCCGAAGCAATCCTGGATGGATTTATGAAAGTGCAGGAACTCGTGGGCCAGGAAAGCATACGCCGGAGAAACAGCGAGCAGTATAAGGCGTTGATGAATAGTTACGGAATAGAATAAAGAATAGTCCATGGACTATGGATAAAGAAGAACGAACAATGGCACTAACCAACGAAAAGATTCAACAAAGACTTACTGAAAAATTTGGAGAAGGGTTCTTCACATTCGAGGAATCGTATGGGATGCTTGACATGGAGGCCCCTAAAGAACATAACCTGAAAGTGCTGCAGTTTTTGTTTGACGATGCAGAGCTCAATTTCAAATTCCTGACGGATCTCTGCGCGGTAAATTATCCCGACCTTCCGGGCCGTGAACTGGCTGTGGTATACCACCTGCATAACCTGCAGGATAATGTGCGGATTCGTTTTAAAGTGTTTACCGATATCACGGCACCCGATATTTATACCGCGTCAAAATTATTTTCCGCCGCCAATTGGATGGAAAGAGAGACCTATGATTTTTACGGGGTAAACTTTGTAGGGCACCCCAACCTGAAAAGAGTATTGAATGTAGATGAGATGGATTATTTTCCCATGAGGAAAGAATATCCGTTGGAAGACCAGACAAGGGTGGATAAGGATGATGATATGTTTGGACGATAAAAATTTGTAACGATAGCATGACAGAACAGTACCATCATATTAAATTACCCGAAGGCTCGATAGAAAAGCAGACGACCACGCTGAATGTTGGGCCCACGCACCCCGCAACGCATGGGGTGTTCCAGAATATCATGGAGCTGGATGGGGAGCGGATCGTTTCTACGGAATCAACGGTGGGATATATACACAGGGCATTTGAAAAGATAGCTGAGCGGCGGCCGCTGTACCAGATCACACCACTTACAGACAGGCTAAATTATTGCAGCAGTCCCATCAATAATATGGGCTGGCACCTTACCTGCGAAAAACTCCTGGGTGTTGAAACACCTAAACGGGTAGACTATCTCCGCATCATTATTATGGAACTGGCGCGGATCTCGGATCACCTGATCTGTAATTCGATCGTAGGTGTGGATACAGGCGCCTATACAGGATTCCTGTACGTGATGCAGTACCGCGAACTGATCTATGAAATATATGAAGAAGTATGCGGCTCACGCCTGACCACCAATATTGGACGCATCGGCGGGTTTGAAAGAAATTTCACCAATACAGCATTTACGAAACTTGAGAAATTTTTAAAAGAATATCCTTCCGTATTAAAAGAGTTTGAAAACCTTTTTACACGCAACCGCATTTTCATGGAACGTACCATTGGCGGCGGCGCCATCAGTGCAGAACGTGCGCTGAACTACGGGTTTACCGGGCCTAACCTCCGCGCTGCCGGCGTGGACTATGATGTTCGGGTGCATACCCCTTACAGCAGTTACGGCGATTTTGATTTTACGATCCCGGTGGGCAAGACGGGTGATAACTACGACCGTTTCCTGGTTCGTAATGAAGAAATGTGGCAGAGCCTGAACATCATTCAGCAGGCATATCAAAAGATACAGGAATTCAAAGGCGCAGAAGCAGAAGTGTTCCATGCCAACGTTCCTGAATATTACCTGCCCGAGAAAAAAGATGTGTATACAAAAATGGAGGCCCTGATCTGGCATTTCAAGATCATCATGGGTGAAGTGGATATGCCCAAAGGAGAAGTATACAGCTCGGTAGAAGGTGGAAACGGAGAACTCGGCTTTTACCTGATCAGTGATGGAGGCCGCGCGCCTTTCCGCCTGCATTTCCGCCGGCCCTGCTTTATTTATTACCAGGCCTATGCAGAACTGGTATCAGGCGGTATGCTCAGTGATGCAATTGTGACGATGAGTAGTTTAAATTTGATAGCGGGGGAGATGGATGCATAAATGCATCTCCACCCCCCTTCGGGTCCCCCTCAAGGGGGACAGGAATTTGAGGATTTACTTACAATTAAAATATCTCCGCAAAAGGCGGACAGGGATAGGTTATGAATAAATTTTCGGAAGAAAAACTGGCAAAAGTAAAAGAGCTCATTTCGCATTACCCGGAAGGGAAGCAGAAGAGTGCACTGTTGCCGGTACTGCATATTGCACAGGATACATTTGGGGGATGGCTGAGTGCGGATACGATGGATTATGTGGCGGAACTGTTAAGCATTAACCCGATAGAGGTATATGAAGTGGCTACTTTTTACAGCATGTACAACCTGAAACCGGTTGGTAAATATATGTTCGAGGTTTGCCAGACCGGTCCCTGTATGCTGAAGGGATGTGATGATATCATTGGTTATATAGGCAATACCCTGGGTATCAAACCCGGTGAAACCACAACAGACGGTCTCTTCACTTTAAAAACAGTGGAATGCCTGGGCGCCTGCGGTTATGCACCCATGATGCAGCTGGGAAAAAGTTACCGGGAACACCTGACCAAAGAAAAAGTAGACGCCATCATTGCAGAATGCAGGAAGAGCGCGGCAACAAATAATTAGCAGTAGAATTCAGAATTGTCCAAGATATGGGTGTAAAACTATTATTAGAAAAAGCGCATGTAGAAGGGATCCGCGGCTACGAGGTATATCGCCGCGAGGGTGGCTATCGTAGTGTGGAAAAAGCGATTAAGACAATGAGCCCCGAAGCCATTGTGGAAGAAGTAAAAAAAAGCGGTCTTCGCGGAAGAGGTGGCGCCGGTTTTCCGGCAGGAATGAAATGGAGTTTTATTGCCAAACCCGAAAGTGTACCCCGCCACCTGGTATGTAATGCCGATGAAAGCGAACCCGGCACATTTAAAGACCGGTACCTGATGGAGTTTTTACCACACCTTTTGATAGAGGGCCTGATCGTAGCTTCTTTTGCACTGGGCAGTAATGCTACCTATATCTATATCCGCGGCGAATATGCCTGGGTGGCCGAAATACTGGAATACGCCATCGGCGAAGCAAAAACAAATGGATTTTTAGGAAAAAATATTTTAGGTAGCGGCTTTGATTGCGAGATCTATGTCCATCGCGGTGCAGGCGCTTATATCTGCGGCGAAGAAACTGCCTTGATCGAATCACTCGAAGGCAAAAGAGGTAACCCCCGTATCAAACCGCCGTTCCCTGCTATACAGGGTGCATGGTTGCGACCCACCGTTGTGAACAATGTAGAAACATTGGCAGCCGTGGTTCCCATCATCAATATGGGTGGTGAAGAATATGCGAAGATCGGAGTAGGTAAATCAACGGGTACCAAACTCATGTCGGCCTGTGGTAATATCAACAGGCCCGGTGTGTACGAAATTGATATGACCATCTCCGTAGAAGAATTTATTTACAGCGATGAATATTGCGGTGGCATAGCAGGTGGCAAAAGATTGAAAGCCTGTATACCCGGCGGATCATCCGTTCCTATCCTGCCCGCCAACCTGTTGCTGAAAACAGCCAAAGGCGAAACCCGCTATATGAACTATGAAAGCTTGAGCGATGGCGGTTTTGCAACCGGATCGATGATGGGATCGGGCGGTTTTATTGTTTTGGATGAAGACCAGTGTGTCGTGAAGAATACCTATACTTTTGCCCGGTTCTACCGTCATGAAAGCTGCGGCCAGTGCTCACCTTGCAGGGAGGGAACCGGCTGGATGGAAAAATTATTATTGCGCTTGGAGAAAGGACAGGGTAAGATCAGCGATATAGATCTTTTGTGGGATATTCAACGAAAGATCGAAGGAAATACCATTTGCCCGCTGGGCGATGCCGCGGCCTGGCCCGTTGCAGCAGCCATCCGGCATTTCAGGGACGAATTCGAGTGGCATGTAACGCACCCGGATGAGGCCCAGGTAAAAAATTATGGTTTAGCGCATTACGCAGATCCGATACATGTTCCTGCGTAAATAGTAGAATTTAGAATTTGAAGTATTATGTCTGAAACCGCACCCTTATTTAAAGTAACCATCGACAACATCACTGTTGAAGTGCCGGCAGGAACTACGATCCTCAATGCCGCACGCAAGATCGGTGGTGACGTGGCGCCGCCTGCTATGTGCTATTACAGCAAACTGCAGGGCAGCGGGGGTAAATGCCGTACCTGCCTGGTAGAGGTAAGCAAGGGTTCCGAAAAAGACCCGCGACCCATGCCCAAACTGATTGCCTCCTGCCGCACAACGGTAATGGATGGAATGGAAGTGAAAAATATTACCAGCC
>JANXRX010000038.1 GCA_025352905.1 Bacteroidota bacterium
GATCACCTATGGCGCCGGTGTACACTGGGCCATGGAATACCAGGAGCAGCATCACGAAACTTCTTTACATATCCTCGACCTGCGAACATTACAGCCATTGGATTATGCAGCCATCAAAGATTCGGTAGCCAAAACAGGAAAAGTATTGCTGTTGCATGAAGATACATTAACCGGCGGTATCGGTGGTGAGATCAGCGCCTGGATAAGCGAACATTGTTTTGAACTATTAGACGCACCTGTTATGCGTTGCGCCTCGCTCGATACCCCGATACCCTTTAATATGGAACTGGAAAAAAACTTCCTCGCGAAGAGCCGGCTCGGCGAGTATATAAATAACCTGCTAAAATATTAAACCTAAAAACCGTGCCTCTGTGCCTCCGTGTGAAATTTAATTTGCACACGAGGCACAGAAGCACGGTTGGAGAACTATTTTCCGGGTGGCCTGTGATAGCGTATGGGGGCTGCCGGTTCTTTTTTTAGCTGGATGCCTTGTGTTGGTAATAGCCTCAATGCTTCCTGTACTGCTTTTTCTAATTGCGGGTCCCTGCCTTCGATCAGCGCTTTCGGATCCTGGAACACTTCTATATCGGGCGAAATGCCGGTTCCTTCCACGGCCCATTCTCCATCCGTATCAAAGAAACCGCCACGGGGCGCAATCATACGGCCGCCATCTATAAAAGAAGGCGTATCCCAGGTACCTACCAATCCACCCCATGTACGCGTACCCACCATCGGCCCTATTTTCATCTTATGGAACATATAGGGGAACAGGTCGCCGCCAGAGCCTGCACTCTCATTGATCACCAGCACTTTTGGCCCCCAGATGCCTGCCATAGGTGTGGTAGATACCTTATGGCCCTCTACATGGTTATTAAAATAGCCCAGCAGTTTCCGGTTCAGGATATCTATCATATAATCCGCTGCCGAACCACCGCCATTATTTCTTTCATCTATCACGGCCCCTTTTTTATCCTGCTGCGAAAAATAATATCGGTTAAAATAAGTATAACCCGGATTGCTTGTGTTGGGTACATATACATACGCCAGTTTCCCTCCCGATAGTTCGTCAACTTTTCTCCGGTTCGATTCTACCCAGTTGCGCGAACGCAGAGCCGCTTCACTGGCAACCGGAACTACGGTGATTGTTTTTGATCCCTCCATTGTTGGTTTGCTGTTTACAACAATACTAACCTGCCGGTTAGCGGTGCCTTCAAACAAACTATACATATTCATGGATGCGGTAAGCGGCTTTCCATCCACCTGTAATAAATAATCGCCTTCTTTAATATCCAAACCGGGCCCACTTAACGGGGAACGTAATTCTGGGTTCCAGTTCTCGCCGGTATAGATCTTTTTTATTTTAAAGAATCCATCAGCTGCTGCATAATCGGCACCCAGTAAACCAACCGGTACCGAAGGCACATCCGGGAAATCGCCACCCGAGGTAAAGGAGTGACCGATAGATACTTCTCCTCCCAGTATATCAATGATATAATTCAGGTCTGAGCGATGCTTAACATGCGCCAGCCAGGGTTTGTACCAGTTATAGATCTTATCCCAGGGCGCGCCATGCACATTATCGACATATAAAAAATCTCGCTGAAAGCGCCAGCCCTCTCTAAAGATCTGTTCTGCTTCTTTGTTTGGGTCAACATACACTTTCATACCATCTGTTGCGAGCTTGCCTTCACCGGCCCTCGGCGGCGTTACGGTGCCAACAATATACCAGCTGGCGCCGCTCCTGTATAACAGGCTCTTTCTATCGAAGCCGGTGGTGGCGCTTAACACGCCTCTCGCAAATTCGGTTGCCTTCCTGTCTTTCAGGCTGTACTTGTACAGAACAGATCCATTTTCATTCGGTATCAATTCTGTGTAAAATATATTACCATCGGGCGCGGCTATCAATCCACTATAATTGCGGGCAGGGATACTAATGGAAATGATACGTTGCTGGATTCCTTCAAAATCAATTTTTACTTTTACGCCACTCTGTGTTTTAGGAGCGGATGTCTTTGCACTATCACCGGCGGGTTTTGCATCAGTTGATTTTTTTTCACCGCTACCTACTATAAAGGGTTCTTCATCACTTTTGGGCTCCAAAGGAGAAGCCGCATCTTTGCGTAAGACCGCAACATATAAAGCGCGGTTAACGGGATAATTAAAATTGCTCATATCCAGCCAGCCCGATGCCAAACCATAATCGGTACTGGCCAGAAAATACAGGTATTTACCACTCTCATCCCATTGCGGATCTATCGCATCGGATAAGGCATCTGTGAGCTGTGTACTTTTCGCGGTTTCTATATTGTATAGTTTTACTGCTTTAAACTGGTTCTCCTGTATCTGTACATAAGCGATCCATTTACTGTCTGGCGACCATACTGGATTCATGGACCGGGTAGGGTGTGCCATTCGGTCTGTGTCCGCCAGTTTAACGACACCTGTAGCAAGATCTATATACCAGAGATTGTAATCGGTGTCTGTGAAAGCGATATATTTTCCATCGGGCGACCAGGCAGGTAAAAAATAAAATTTCTTATTGGCGAGTGGATAGGCTTTTGGAGTCAGCAGGCCAGATTGATCCGCTACCATTAATTCGTACTCCCCACTGGCATCAGAGAACCAGGCGATCTTTTGCCCGTCGGGCGACCAGGTAGGGTACCTGTCTGCCGCGCCGGTGGAATGTGATATGTTGCGCCAGTCGCCATTCTCCTTCGGCACGGTAAATATTTCTCCCCGGCTTTCAAACACGGCTCGTTTACCTGTGGGAGATAAGCCCGGGTTGCTCAATGCGGCTCCGTTGAGGTTATTCCACCTGGGTCTTCCCCAGTTAAGATCGCCATTAGCATTGATTGCCAGTTGTTTTGTTTTACCGGTAGAAAGATCAAGACTGTGCAGGTACCCGCCCTGTTCATATACCAATGTATGATTAGACGCTGCTAAATTCTTTATATCAAAATCTTTATGGAAAGTGAGTTGTTTCTGCACTTTTGTTTTGGGATCATACGACCACACATTATTGATAAAATCCTGTTCCGAAAGAAAATACAACATGCCATTATCCCATACCGGGCAGCTTTGCCGTTCTCTATCACCCTGAACCGTTTTTACGGTTTCTTTTGTCTTCATGTTAAAGATCCAGATAGGCTGGGCCTGCCCGCCGCGGTAATTTCTCCACTCAACATCCCAGAGTCGGTAAGGCTGGTAGGCCATTGACTGGCCATCTTCCGATAAAGTTCCCGCAGTGCCAAAGGGAAGGATCATGGGTTCGGGCGTGCCGCCATCAATATTTACGGTATAAAATTTTTCATTAACCGTTGGGTAACCCTCACGGGCAGAAGTAAAATAAACAGACTTCCCATCGGGCATCCAGCCCTGCACAATATCAGCGCCGGGGTGCCAGGTAAGGCGGCGCGGTTCTCCGCCCGTAACGGGCATTACATACACATCGGTATTGCCATCGTACTGACCAGTAAATGCCACCCATTTTCCATCCGGACTGATCCTGGGATTGCTTTCGGCGCCTATTGCGCTGGTAAGGCGTTGGGCATCGCCACCCTCGCGGCCCACTACCCAGAGGTCATCACCATGTACAAAAACGATATGGGTCTTGCTGATGCTTGGCTGTCTTAAAAGCATGGTGCCCTGTGCGGCAAGAAAGGTGGTAAAAAACAAAGCGCCCAGGAAGAGAAATAATTTTCGCGCACTTAATAAAGAACGGAGCATATACAGTAGGTTTTGGTAAAACCAATATAAATAAAAAGCTGCGCCTTTGCGTCTTTGCGGGCATTATTTTCTCGCAAAGACGCAAAGACGCAGGTAAATCGGCGGTAAAATAAGTATCTTATCCACTATAAAAGAATAATATGCTTACAAAACAACTGCTTAAAAAGGGATTCCTGATCTGCGCACTTATTGCATCGATACCTGGCATTGCGCAGCAAAAGAATGCACCCAAAACGATAGCACCCGTAAACCCCAATGCTGCCTATCAACTCCCTTATTTCGCAGATGCCGACAGGGCGCAAAAAGTAAAAGAGCTGTTTCCGATTGTTGAAAAAATTTGCCGTGAATATGCCGAGAAAAATCATTTTCCCGGGTATGCCTTTGGGATCATGCTGGATGGAAAATTAGTATTTGAAGGAAGTGGCGGATATACGGATATAGATAAAAGGACGCTCGCAACACCGCAATCAATGTTTCGTATAGCATCTATGAGCAAGAGCTTTACTGCAATGGCGATCCTGAAATTGCGTGATGAAGGCAAACTCAAATTGGACGACCCCGTTTCCATATATATCCCTGAAATGAAGGGCCAGCGATTAACCACGGATGCGCCGGTGATCACGATCAGGAACCTGTTAACCCATTCAGCGGGTTTCCCGGAAGACAATCCCTGGGGCGACAGGCAATTGGCTAAAACGGATGCAGAACTCATCGCGCTGATCCGGAAGGGCATCAGTTTCTCAAATGATCCCGGTCTTACTTATGAGTACAGTAATATGGGGTTCGCTATGCTGGGATACATTATTAAAAAAGTAACCGGCGTGTCTTATGGCGAATACATTGCTAAGAATATCTGGAAACCTTTGGGTATGACTCAGGCCGAATGGGAGTACACAAAAATTCCGGCTGCGCAACTGGCACATGGTTACCGGTGGATCAATAATGCATGGCGCGAAGAAGCATTACTGCACGACGGGATCTATGGCGCAATGGGGGGGATGATCACTTCTGTTGAATCGTTCAGCAAATATGTGGCCCTTCACCAATCTGCCTGGCCGGTACGTAATGGGACGGATGCTGGTCCCGTAAAAAGAAGTTCCTTACGGGAGATCCACCAGCCCTGGCGTTTTGCCACGTTGAATGCCAACTATAAATATCCCGGTGGCCGGCCCTGTGCACAGGCGGCCGCTTATGCATACGGACTTCGCTGGACACGCGATTGTGAAGGAAGGGAAACCATCGGGCACAGCGGCGGCCTGCCCGGTTTTGGAAGTAACTGGACTATTTTACCCGAATATGGAATTGGGGTGATCTTTTTTGCCAATGCAACCTATGCCTCTACCAGCATCGCCAATAGCATGGTACTGGATACACTGATCAGGGTGGCGCAATTAAAACCAAGACAATTACCGCCCTCGGCCATATTAACACAGCGGAGGGATGAACTCGTAAAACTGTTTCCCGATTTTACCAAGGCAGAAACATCCGGCATTTTTGCCGTGAACTTCTTCGCAGATTATTTTACGGAAACGATGAAGAAAGAAGCGAATGAGCTGTTGGCCAAGGCGGGAAAAATAAATAAGGTAACAGATGTGGTTCCTGAAAACCAGTTACGCGGGTACTTTATAATGGAAGGAGAAAAAGCAAATATCTGGATGAGTTTTACGCTGACACCGGAGAATCCTGCGTTGATACAGGCCTATACGATTCGGATGATTGATAAATAGGAAAAATAGCCACTGAAGCACTGAATTTTTCTGTGCTTCAGTGGCAAAAAACTATTCACCCGGATGGTAAGTTCGCTCTGCATTTTTCAGCACATCCTCTTTATAAAAAAGCACATCCTTGAACTGGCCCTTAGTATACATCAGTGCCTGGTCGCCAAAATGTTTAGAATTGATATCACCGCTTTCGCCACCGGCCAGTAATGATTTTGCTTTTATTCTTTTTCCAAACTCTACCGCACAAATAAAACTGTTGCCGTTATATCCATACCTGAGATTGGTGCCGGGATAAGTCTTACTTACAAATGAAGGCAGGCAGCCCCAGGTAGAAGCAGCAAAGCCATCGGGCAGGCTGGGTTTACTGTCGTCAAATTTTTCAGTGAGATCACCGGTGAGCCGTTGGTAACGGTTCACTTCTCCCCATGGCTTTTGCCAGGTGCCAAATTTCCGGGTAAGCTCATGAACAGCGGCTGTTAAAGGTTCCAAAAGTGCTTCGTGCGAAGCGGTGGCAGCAAAATGTTTTGTTTTTTCAACCTGGTCAGTGGTATTATCCAGGCTTTTTAAGATCGTGGGCCAAAGCCGCTGCGCCCATTCAATGGCAAGCGTAGTGGCAACGGATGTTTCAGAACTGTTCCTGTCCCACGCCGCCAATACCTGTACCGGTGCGGGAAGGGACAGGTAGCCCGAATCGCGTTGGTGATTCTTATACACTTTCAGTAAGGCCGGTATCAAAATATCGAATGCAGAAAGATGGGTATCATAACCCGATGCGATCACTTTATCTATTGTGTACTGGCTGGTACTGCTCAAGATCCTTGCTGCATTAATACCCCTGAAGTTTTCACCCGCGGGCGCCATATAAGAAGGAAAATCTGCTTTTTTAGGGCTGCTGCTTCCTGATACGGTGAAGGGAGTGGAATTACAATTCTGTATGAAACCAGTTGCGGGGTTATGTACCTGTATCAGTTCAGATAATTTATGCAGCCCGTTCCATTCGGTGGCGCTGGTAGTACCGTCTACCGGTTTTGCCCAGTTGTATTTAGGGTCCCTTCTTGGCATAAAGTTGCCGTGCCAGTAAGAGATATTTCCTTTATCATCTGCATACACCGTGTTGTTGGATGTATTGGCGAGCATTTCCATACTTTTTTTAAAATCATCAAAATTATTTGACTTGGTTCGCTGCCAGGATTGTATCAGCCCATTAACCGCGCGGTTCTTAGCGCGTACGCTGATCCAGTAGCCGTTTCTTTTGGCCATGATAGGGCCATGGTGTGTGAAGTAAGCAGTAATCGTTTTATTAATAAGGACCCCCTTTTCCAAATATTTCAACGCGATCTTTTTTTGTATCACCGGCATTACCGCGTTCTCGTATTCATATATTAATAGTCCGCCGCGCCTGGCGGTTTTCTCCTGGTAGGTGTCCGCCACATCGCTGTAGCTGGAAGTATGCATCCAGCCACAATGTTCATTGAATCCCTGGTAAATAAAAAACTGCCCCCAGGTAACCGCGCCATATGCATGCAGCCCTTCTTCGCTTTCCATCGCTACTTCGGGGCGGAAATAAAATGTAACATGCGGGTTGATATACAGTATAGCATTACCCGATGCGGTTTTAGAAGGTGCTATCGCAAAACCATTGGAGCCGCCGGGCAAAGGATCTACTTCTTTGGATTTAACCGAGACAGTGGTGGCAGGTTCGCTGCCGCTATAAAATGCTTTCAATTCTGCCACAGTAACATCCGCAATATCAATGGCGCCAATACTTCCATCGGTCCATAGCAGCGGATACCAGGGTTCAAAACGGGTAAGCAGGGCAGGCTTTGTGCCGGGATGTTTGTAGAGATAATAATTAATGCCATCAGCATATGCCTGTAATAAAGGCTTCATCCAGGCAGGGCTGTTTTTGTAATCATTGATAGCCTCGGCTGAATCTATCACCATACGTATCAACAGGTCGTTATAAAGATCCTTCTCTCCATTCACTTCAGCCAGCCTGCCCAGTTTTTCCACGTAATTCATCTCCACGCGTTTAAAATCATCTTCACATTGCGCATATAAAAGCCCGAACACGGCATCGGCATCCGACTTGCCATAAATATGCGGGATCCCCCATTTATCGCGGATAATGGTTACCTGCTTTGCCTGTTTTTCCCAATTCTTTATTTCTTCATTACTAAATGGCTGCGCCCATAAATGGAAAGGAAGGAATGCCAGGAGAACAAGTGTCTTTTTCATAATTTCCAAATTACTCATTTTTCAAATCATATGCCTGTTTAAGATAAGCGATCAGCCTGGCCGCAACGGGTTGTATATCTTTCATATTCACAAGGTAATTTTGCGTAAAACTTATTTCTGCATCCACCTTATTAAAAAATATTTTCCTTTTAACAGGATCGCCCGTGATCAGCGGTAATGTTTTATCTGTAAAGGCGCCATTGGTAAAATAAGTGGAATCGTAATAAACGGAGTAGTCGATCAACTCCTGCGCAGCCTGTGCGCAGGCTGTGATGGTATTGGTATACACACCAGCTGCGGCATACACATTATGCGTATAGATCTCGTATCCTGCGATCCCCTGTGCAGCCATTTGTTTTTTAATATAACGGAACCCACCTGAATTTCGCAACTGCTGCATGGTTACATCATTACTGGTGAAGGTGCTGATAAAGCCAATAGATCTTCCCATACAATACTGGTACAGCTTTTTCCGGGATGGCGCCGAAGACAGATCGTTCCCGGCCAACGACATTAAACGCCCCAAAGCAGCCAGCTTTTCTTCATTCACTTTGATCGTGGCAGATAAGTTTGTGGTATCATCTCTCAGGTTCTGTATAAACCCGGAGATGTATTCTTTTTCCTTGGTATTGTCGCTGATGCGCTCTCTTACATTTTCAGCAATAAACCCCAATGTCACTGCCAGGAAGATCATTAGTCCTTCCAGGAGATACTCTTTGAAGCTCTTTTTCCCGGAATGTGTGTTGTGATGAACTTCCATTTATTTTGGAATTTTGAAATTGGGAAATTTTGGATTTTTTTATGCGATACTCACTTTTCGTTTGCTTTTAAAACACGTAAGATATTTCCACCCATTATTTTAGTTACGTCTTTTTTACTATATCCTCTTTCCAATAATGCCTTGGTCACAAGCGGGTAGCTCGTAACATCATCCAGCTGCTGCGGGGAGGAGGTGATACCGTCGAAATCAGAACCAATGCCTACATGGTCAACGCCGGCAAGCTTTACGATATAATCTAGGTGATCCAGTAGCATACTCATTGGCGGCCGGGCTGCCTGTATCTCTGTTGCGTATTTGTCGCTGATCAGACTTAAAGCATATTCCTGCTGCATACCTGTTTTTCTTAATGAATCAAGTTCTTTGGAATGGTTCAATACAAAGCGTACTTCTTTCAAATGGAAACTACTGTCTACAAAACCGGAATAATAATTCAGGTCTATCACACCGCCGTTTTTACCTACTGCTATGATCTGTTCGTCTTTCAGGTTCCTGAACACCGGGCACAACGCATAGGCATTGCTATGCGATACGATTACGGGTTTGGTAGTGGCATGGATGGCATCCCAGAAAGTCTGTTCACCCACATGCGAAAGATCTACCATGATGCCCAGCTCATTCATTCTTTTGACTACCTGCTTTCCAAAATCAGTTAGCCCTTTGTGTGTTCGGTCGAGGCTGTCTTTTTTAGTGGTTTCATCCATCGCAGAAGTGGCCCATGCGGTTGAGTTGTTCCAGGTAAGCGTCATATACCGGGCACCTCTCTCATACAGGTGATTGAGGTTATCTAAATTGTTATCGATCATATGCCCGCCTTCCACACCAAACATGGCGGCCAATGCCTGCTGCTTAACGACTTTTTTTAATTCTTTCGATGTTTTTACGATCAGGATCTTCCCGGGGTTGCGCGCAGCTACTGCATACAGCGTATCCATCTCTCGGTTGGCCCATGCATACGGGTTGGGTTTATTGCCATCGCACCACACAGAAAAAATCTGTACATCCACACCGCCTTCTTTGAACCGTTTCAGATCCGACTGGGTAATGCCTTTCAGGTCCTTGTCCATACTTACATTTTTTTCGAGGCAGGCGGTAAGGATATCGTTATGCGAATCCACAACGATCGCTTTTGCATGAATCGTTTGCGCATCCTGTGCGTATACAGCGCAGGGCAGTAAAAGAAGGGCAATTAATTTTTTTATCATAGTGTACATGTAAAATACAGAAGAATTATTTACTGATGATAGAACGTAATTGTTTTACCAGCTCTGTAAATTCTGCAGAGGCATTGTTACAAAGAATGACCAGGGTCCTGTCTTTCCCCAGGTACCGCATGATCTGTGTTTTATAACCCGGGTTATCGCCGTTATGCCAGACGATCTTCCCTGCGGGTTCATTTGGAATGATCTCCCAGCCGAACCCGTAGTTAGAAATCTGCCCATCCTTTAGCACCATGGGTGCAAATGCGTCCTGAAGGGTTTGCCGGGTGATCAGTTGTTCGGTATACAGTGCCCTGTCCCACTTCAACAGGTCCTCTACCGTAGAACTTATGCGTCCCGGTCCCTTGCGGTTACCGAGCCAGATAGTATAATTGGAAGAAGGAAAAGAATCGGCCCGCACGTATTCATTCTTTTCTTTTACATAGATATGGCCGATAGCGAAATTTGTAACAGCTGCCTTTTCTTCCAGGGTTCTGATGGCTGTATTTTTCATGCCCAGTTTATGAAAGATCTCCGTGGTGCAGAATTCAATAAAATCACGGCCACTTACTTTTTCAGCAATACTGGCTAATAATACATAACCCGTATTGCTGTAGGTATATTTTGTTCCCGGCTCAAACAGTTTAGGGGGTGCATATTTGTTAAGGTAGGCTAAGATGTCGGGGTTACCGGCTATTTTACTTTTATCCCAATACTGATCCATAATACCCTGGTAATCGGGCAAACCACTTGTGTGGGTAAGCAGGTTACGTATGGTAATGCCTTTGTAAGGGATGTCGAGGTATTTCTCAACAAGGTCATCATATTGCAGCATCCTTTTTTCTTTCAACATCATGATCACCATGGCGGTAAACTCTTTGCTAACGGAGGCAAGTTCAAAAATATCTGTTTTTTGCAAAGGGATTTTTTGTGCAAACTCACGGTAACCATACGCTTTTTCATAACGGATTTTCCCCTTATCTGCTACCAGCACTACACCACTGAATACATCCTTCTCTGCAAAAGAATGCACAACAGCATCCACTTGTTTGGTATCGATTTTTTGCGCCTGCACCCCTAATACACCGAGCGCCAGCGTGAATATGAGCAGGTATTTTCTCATAATGTTTGTTTTAGCCGTAAAGTGCTGCCGGCCCTTGTGCCATTGTGTTTGCCTTCATCAACAGTTAACCGGCCATTCACCAGTACATACGCAAAACCGGTACTGTACTGATGTGGTTTATCATAGGTGGAGAGATCCTGTACTTTCTGTTCGTCGAAGATCACAATATCCGCTGCATATCCTTCGCGTAAAAGACCACGGTCCTTTAGCTGGAATTTTTGCGCAGGTAAAGAGGTCATCCGGCGGATGGCTTCTTCCAGCGAAAGCACTTTCTCCTCTCTTACATATTTGCTTAATACCCTTGCGTTGGTTCCGTATCCCCTCGGATGCGGGTTACCCGATCCATATATGCGGATACTGGCGTCACTGGCAAACATGTTAAAAGGATAACGCATAATGGCTTTTACATCCTCATCGCCCATGCCATGAAATACCATGCCGGCACCGCCCTGCTCCATCATCTCCATAATGGTTACGGCCTCTTCCCTGGCATTGTGTTTCCTTCCTTTTATTAAGTTCACTTCTTCAATGCTTTTGCCATTCAGGGTAGTGTCGCGAAAAGAGGCCACCACAGGATAGCTGAAATTCTTCAGTTTTCTTTTCTTTAGTTTTTTGAGCATGTATTCCGTTATTTCTTTTCTCACTTCGGGCCGGGCCAGTCGGGCTTTGATAGAATCCTGGCCATCGGCCAATACCCAATCGGGTAACAGGGTGCTTAGCGAGGTACTGCTGGCAGTATATGGATATTGATCGATCGTTACATCTAATCCTTCCGACCTTGCCTTACTGATCATGGGAATGGTTTCTTTACTACGCCCCCAGTTCTGCTGGCCGCTGAGTTTAAAATGGGAGATCTCTACCGGCATACCTGCCTCACGCCCGATGTGCAGCGCTTCTTCAATCGCCTGCACAACACTATCGCCTTCATCACGCATATGACTGGCATATACACCATTATAACGGGAAGCTACTTTTGCTAACCTCACCACTTCCTCCGTTTTGGAATAGGTGCCGGGTATATAAATTAAGCCGGTTGATAAACCCACGGCCCCATCCTTCATGGCCTGCTCCACAATCGCTTCCATCTGTTTCATCTCTGCTTCAACGGGATCGCGGTTGGCTGATCCCATTACGGCTTTGCGTACATCATTATGCCCGATAAGCGATGCCACATTTACCGAGGTCTTCAAACTGTCGAGCATCATAAAATATCGGCCGATATTCACCTGCGATAAACCACAATTGCCGGTAACTACCGTAGTAACGCCGTCATAGATAAAATTATCCGCAGTCGGGTTCCGCTTTTCATCGCCCTCTATATGCGTATGCACATCAATAAAACCCGGAGCCACCACCAAACCCTTCGCATCAATGATCCTGGTTGCGGCCCATTTAGGCAACTTTCCGATCGCAACGATCTTCCCGTTCTGTACAGCAAGGTCGCCATAGAACCAGCTGTTGCCGGTTCCGTCCAGTATCTTTCCGTTTTTAATAAGGATATCAGCCTGCTGGGCCGCTAATGATAAGGGTAGAAAAAATAAAAGGAGGATCTTTCTCATTCGGATGCAGGATATTTTTTTCTGAGTAAGGAAATATCTTTTGTTGCTGCTTTCTTTTGGTTATCCAGGTGAACGCAATACCCCGCAATTATCTGTTTTTGCATATAACACTTGTTATAAAACAGCCTTAGTTTATCGGGGTCTTTGCTCAGGTAAAAAACAGGCTTTGCAGATGGTTTTGCTGCTACAGAAAAATCCATCACCTGTTCCATCAGGTTTAAGATCTCTAATGTAAATTGATAATACGCATCAGCCTGTTTCTTAATGACCGTATTTAACTGGTCGTAAGCCATAATACAGTTAACAGCAGCGGTGTCTTTGATCAATCGTAAACCACCTGCATTTTTTAATTGGGTAATCGTGCCATTTTCATTTTCAAATAAAATACTGCCAGCCACAAAACTGCCATAGATGTATAATTTTTTAACCACAGAATCTGTAGGGGGCGCTTTCAGGTAAAGAAGCAGGGAGTCTATTCCTTTAAGGATCTTTTTGTTTGAATGAATTACCTGCCCCAACTGAAGCGTATCTTTTACCAGGTCATTGACCATACTGTTCACATACTGGTTGGCTTTTGCATTATCTACATAATGCTCACGCAGGTTCTCCGCTATAAATCCTGAAAAAACGGCCAGGAACAGCATCAGGAACTCTGAAACATAGGCTTTCCAGGATTTTTTTTCGTGACGGCCATGTGCATGGTGGGGTACTTCCATTGAACAGTCGGTTTGGGCATTTAAGATACAGAATTCTGCCAGTAGAAATGCTTTTTACCTCTTCCTGCCGGATGATACATACCAATGACGTAACTTTGCAGCCTCAATTTTAAAAAGATATGCTGAATAAGCTGGATGGGATAAAGGCGCGGTTTGAACAGGTGGGTATTGCGCTTACTAACCCCGAGATCATTAATAACCAAAAGCAGTTCGGGGCCTATAGCAAGGAATACCGTTCGCTCGAAAAGATCGTACAGCCTTATGAAGAATACCGGAAAGTGCTTGCCGACTATGATTTTGCCAAAGAGGCGCAGGCAGGGTCCGATGAAGAGATGCGCGAATTAGCCAAAATGGAACTGCCGGAACTGGAGCAGAAAAAGGACTTACTGGAAAAAGAATTAACCAAACTGCTGATACCCAAAGATCCCCAGGATGATAAGAATGCGATCCTTGAGATCCGTGCCGGAACGGGTGGCGATGAAGCCAGTTTGTTTGCCGGCGATCTCCTGGGTATGTACCTGCGCTATTGTTCCAAAAAAGGGTGGAAGACAGCTATTGTAAGTGAAAGTGAGGGCACCGTGGGTGGATATAAAGAGGTATTAGTGGAAGTAACGGGGGAGGATGTATATGGCACTTTGAAATTTGAGAGCGGTGTGCACAGGGTACAACGGGTACCCAATACCGAAACACAGGGCAGGGTACATACTTCTGCTGCTACCGTAGCTGTAATGCCGGAAGCCGAAGAAGTGGATTTTGAGTTGAAAGAAAGCGATGTGAAAATGGAAACCGCCCGTAGCGGTGGTGCAGGCGGACAAAACGTAAATAAAGTTGAGACGAAGGTATTCCTTACCCATATACCCACAGGCGTAGTAGTGGTTTGTCAGACCGAGCGGTCGCAGTTGGGTAACCGCGAAAAAGCCATGACCATGCTTCGTACAAAACTGTATGAAGAGCAGGTTCGCAAACAGGAAGAAGAAATAGCAGGCCGCCGGAAGACCTTGGTAAGTACCGGCGACAGGAGCGCTAAGATCAGGACCTATAACTGGCCGCAGGGTCGCGTTACCGATCACCGGATCGGACTCACCTCCTATAATTTAGACGCAGTTATCAATGGTGAGATCGAAGAGTTTGTGGAAGCGCTGCAAATGGCAGAGAATGCGGAGAAAATGGTTAACCAATAAAATTCTGAATTCTAACACATCCAAAGTAGAATTCAGAGATTAGAATTTGGTATTTCTCTCAGTTACTTTTCACTTTTTCTTCAGCCGCTTTTATTTTGAGTTCCCATGCCCAGGCTGTGCGCATCATTTCAGTGATATCGTATTTTATTTCCCAGCCCAGTTCTGACACAGCCGCATCATTATTGGCGTAGATAGCGACCACATCGCCGGGGCGGCGGGGGGCTATTTCGTAGTTCAGCTTTACACCACTCACTTCTTCAAAAGTATGGATGGCTTCCAGTACTGTAATACCGTTGCCGCTACCGAGGTTAAAAATATCGCAGGTTGTTTTATTCTTATTATCCACCAGGTATTGCAGGGCCAGGGTATGTGCCCGGGCGATATCGCAAACATGGATATAATCCCTTATGCAACTTCCATCCCTGGTTGGATAGTCATCACCAAACACCATCATTTTCGGTAGTTTACCAACGGCAGTCTGGGTGATGGCGGGTACCAGGTTCTGCGGTTTTCCAACCGGTGATTCGCCGATAAAAGCGGATGGATGTGCACCAACCGGGTTAAAATAGCGAAGCAGGATAGCGGCCCGCATCCCATCTGTTTTGGTATAATCTGCTACGATCTCTTCGCCCATCTGTTTGGTAGCGCCATACGGAGATTCTGCTTTTTTAACGGGCGACAATTCCGTTACTGGTATGGAATCGGGATTGCCGTAAACGGTGCAGGAAGAAGAAAAAACAAAATAGGGGATATCAAATTCCTGCACACATTTTAAAAGATTGATCAGGCCGATCATATTGTTCTCATAATATCGCAAGGGCTCCGCCACCGATTCGCCCACCGCTTTGTAGGCGGCAAAATGGATTACCCCGGAAATGTCCTCATTCTCCTGGAACACAGCCAGTGTTTCATCAAAATTCTTCAGGTCAACCTTGTAGTTCTTTATTTTTTTTCCCGTGATCTGCTCTATCCCGCTAACGGCATAGGCTGTGGACCTCGAATTATCATCGATGGAGATCACCGAAAAACCATTTTCCAGCAGATCCACAATTGTATGTGAACCGATATACCCACACCCGCCTGTAACTAAGATTTTGGCCATAGTAAAATTATGGTGCAAGATAAAAGGATTTTTTTGGTTCATAGATCATGGTAGTTTTTGCTATGATCTATGACCTATGATCCAAACTCAGATAAATAATTTCAGGAGGTAGTACACGATACAGGCAAGCAGGGCCGAGATAGGGATCGTCATGATCCAGGCCCATAAGAGGTTTACGGTTACGCCCCATCTTACCGCGCTCAGTCTTTTGGTTGCGCCTACACCTATGATGGAACCGGTAATGGTATGTGTGGTAGATACAGGTATTTTAAAATGTTCGGTAAGGAACAGGGTAATGGCGCCTGCCGTTTCTGCTGCCACCCCTTCCAGCGGCGTTACTTTGGTGATGCGGGTGCCCATCGTTTTTACAATCTTCCATCCCCCGCTCATGGTACCAAGGCCAATACAAACAAAGCTGGTGAAGGGTACCCACCCGTATTGCGCAACAAACTGGTTAAAATCCATATGGTTGCCTCTTTTGCCTTCATAAAAAATAACAGCAGCGCCGATAATACCCATTACTTTCTGGGCATCATTGCCGCCATGGCCAAGACTGAATGCTGCAGAAGAAACCAGCTGCAACCGCTTAAACCAGTTCTCCGCTTTATAAGGATTTGATCGTTTACATAAATGCACAATCAAAATAGTAATAAAAAATGCGATGACCATCCCGATCAACGGAGCCAAAAAGATGAACAGGAATGTGGGGATTACTTTGGCATAATTGATCACATCCACACCCGCATGACTAAACCCGTGCGCATGGGCAAGGGCAGCGCCTACAAATCCGCCCATCAATGTATGCGAAGAACTGGACGGGATCCCAAACCACCAGGTGATGAGGTTCCAGATAATAGCGGCAATGATACCGGCCATGATCACCTGCAGTGTAATAAATTCAGGCTGTACCCATTTGGCAACCGTATTACCGATACCAAATTCCTTAAAAACATATTTCGCAATAAAGAAAGCCGCAAAATTGAAGAAGGCTGCCCAAATCACCGCCTGGAAAGGGGTAAGCACCTTGGTAGAAACGATCGTAGCGATTGCATTGGCCGCATCGTGAAATCCGTTTATATAATCGAAGATGAAAGCAAGAATGATGATGACTATGAGTAAGGTAAGCATGTGGCCAATTAATAATTAGTAATTAGTAATTAATAATTAGGATATCATAAAAAATAATGGCACAAGCGATTGAAGCGACACACATTACTAATTATTAATTGCTAATTATTATTCAACCTAGGCATATTTAATAATAATCGACTCTATCACATTAGCCGCATCCTCGCATTTATCTGTAACGATCTCCATTACCTGGTAGATCTCTCTTTTTTTGATCACCTCTTTAAAATCATTCTCCTGCTGGAAAAGCATTTCAATACTCATATCAAACACATCATCGGCCTGGTTCTCTATACTGTTCACTTTCACCATAGCTTCGGTCATTTCGCGCAGGTTCTTCATATCCCTCAATCCCATCACCGCCTTACGGATCTCTATGGAACCCTGTAAGATCAGGTCGGCCATTTTCTGGATACCCGTATCATTCGGGTTCACATTGTAAAAATTGATTTTTTTGGAGGAGGCATAGATATAATCACAGATATCATCCAGGGCGGTGGCGAGGTAGTGAATATCTTCACGGTCAAAAGGAGTGATGAAATTCCTTCCCAGTTCAGTGAAAATACGGTGGGTATTATCATCATTTTTGTGCTCCAGGTCCTCTATATGGGCAAGAATGGAGGCGCGTTTGTTATTATCTGCTTCGCTCACCATTTCTTTCAGCTTATAGCCCATTTCCTGCACCTTATCGGCTACATCCTCGAACAACTCATAGAAGACCTTGTTCTTTGGCATAAAAAAGCGACCGAAATTATTGATTCCCATACAGTAAGATTTAGGCAAAAATAGGGGTATGCGATGGATAGTACCGGTACCCGGGATAATTAACGATTAGATAATATAGGGTATTTTGGCTTTTTTGTATCCTATCCCCCATTTGATAATATTTTGATCGTATTGTGTTCATATTGGCTTAATACAGGGCAGTCATTTTTGTAACGGATAAAGAAAGACAGAATTTTCTCATGTATTGCCCTGGTTTCTACCGGGGCTTTTTTTGCAGTAAACAGGCGATGGCGGATCGGGCTATCCTCAGTCTTTCCGCGTATCTAAGGTAAACCCGATAGTAGTGCCCACATCCAGTTTGCTTCTTACATGCATGGTTTGCCCATGCGCCTCGATAATATGTTTGCAGATAGCAAGACCCAGTCCTGTTCCGCCAATATCCCGGCTTCTGCCCCTGTCGGTGCGGTAAAAACGTTCAAAAATGCGGGGTAAATGTTCTTCTGAAATGCCGATCCCATCATCACTTAATTCTATCAACACATGCCGGCCATCGGTCTTATAAATGCTGGCTACAATACTGCCATCCTGTTTCCCGTATTTTGTAGCGTTTTCCAGCAGGTTAATAATCACCTGGCGGATCTTTTCTTTATCGGCAAAAACGGTTATGGGCGATTCGCAGCCTTTTTTAATGGAGCAACGGATATTACGTGCGGCGGTTTTGATAGACAGGGTCTCGTATGTTTCGCGGATAATATCCTGGATCACAAAATTTTCTTTGTACAAAGGCTGCTCACCGCTTTCGAGCCGCGATATCTCATCAAGGTCTTCCACCAGGTTCACCATCCTGTCTACATTTCTTGCCGCATTTTCCAGGAAGCGTTTGCTTATTTCAGGACTATCCAGGGCGCCGTTCAGCAGTGTATCCACATAACCCTGTATCGCAAAAATGGGTGTCTTGAATTCATGTGCCAGGTTTTGCAGGAACTCTTTGCGGTAGGCCTCATTGGTCTTTAATAATTCGATCTCCGCCCTGCGCTGTTCGGCCCATTGCTCCACATCTTCCCGTACTTCATCAATACCTTTCTGCGGAAGGATGTATTTATAATAGGTCTCCTCGCGTTTGGTGGCCTTGGTCTGGTAAATAAATTTATAAATGAGTTTGATCTTCCGGTAAATAAACGATTCGAGCACAAACCGGATCAGCAAATAGCTGCCGATAAAAGTAACCACCAGTGAAATCAACGCAATTAACCAATCCTGCCGCAATACCCAGATCCCTAAAGCGATCGGCACAGAAAGGATCAGCGCCGTAAAAGCGGAGAGCTGCTGTGGGGAGAGGATTTTGGTTTTGAACATGGGTGGTAAGGGGTAGGGGATAAGGCGTAAGGAATAAGGCGTAAGGCGTAAGGCGTAAGGCGTAAGGCGTAAGCTAAATAAATTATCGGGACAAAGATAATTCTAATTTCACTTATCCCTTACGCCTTATGCCTTACTCCTTGCCTTTGCCTTTTCTTTTCAAATCTCAAACTTATACCCTACCCCTTTTACCGTAGTAATACAATCTACGCCTAACTTTTGTCTTACTTTACGGATATGTACATCGATGGTGCGGTCGCCAACGATCACGTCGTTTCCCCATACCTGGGAGAGGA
>JANXRX010000057.1 GCA_025352905.1 Bacteroidota bacterium
CCGATACCTGTATGAACCGGTTTCTCGGTTCTAAAGAATACATGCGTAAAGCCGGTTGCATTATTACTCATTACCAGTGAACTGCGTATACCCGGTCCCCACCAGAGATTTTCTGTTGATACCCCGGCAGATAACGCACCAATGGATAAACTTATGTTTGACTGCCCGGGTAATATTTTGTTATATGACTTAGCCGACGAATAGCCATATAACACGTTATTCTCGTAAAAGGGATTGGCTGCGTATACCAATTCTGGCTGTAATTGAATTTTTAAAGGTCCGATAGAAGCATACACTCCTGCACTTAAAAGATTCTGGTAGCCGGCTGCCGCTATCATTGAACCATCGTTCCAGCCATAGGGATGGTGTGTATTATATTGTTGGGTGAGGGTTATGGGCAGGAATGAGAATTGCCCCAGGTTACCACCAAAATGAGTGATTTTTCCATATACGCCTCCATCAGCACTATCTATCATTGCATATATGCTCCCCGGGGCGAATTTTCCATTGGCGGAAACCGGCCTTACCGTAAATGAGATCGTAGAATCAACCAACCCTCTTAACTGCATGGAACGGCTGATATCATCATTCAGGGAACCGATCGGAATGGTTTGTGATGCTGCTGCAAAAGATATGCAGGCAGCAATAACAAGCGTACTGAGCTTTAGGCAAAGATACTGAAGCCTATATGGGAAGTTTAAATAGCTATCTGCCTTCACGTTTATTAGATCTGTAAAGTTGAAGATACTATATTATCATAAAATCAGGCTATGAAAAACCCCGGCTCAATTCTGCTGATCGGATACGGAATGTGGTAAAATAACAGGGACAACAGAACTTGGATAAAAAGATCAGTTTAAAGGAAGCTTCAATTTAACTGAAACTTCTTCAAAAATTTTGTTCTTGGCAGGTTCGGTAGTATTCAGTTTACCGGCTTCATCAACCGCTGTAGTGGAGTTCTCGTTATTCTGTTTCCTTGAAAGGTTCCAGAACAATGTATTTACCAGTACGGCAAGCATAAGAACAAAAGTGATCAGTTGGGCATTACCGATATCCTGCAGGAGGATAGATATGGCAATGAACAGTACATTCGTACATATCAATACAAACGTAGTTTGCATATGTGTAAACTTCATGTCGAGAAAACGGTGGTGCAGGTGATTCCTGTCTGCCCCAAAAGGCGATCGCCCCCGAAGTATCCGTAAAATGAATACACGTAATGTATCAAAAATAGGTATGATCAGTATACTGATACTGATAGCAGGCGCCGCTGTAAATAAGGGAGTTGTTTTATGAGAAAGTAGGTCAAGTTTGTTCAGCTCGATGAATCTAATTGAAAAAATTGCCAGCATAAATCCGATAAGCAGCGAGCCCGTATCGCCCATAAATATTTTTGCAGGAGAAATATTGAAATATAAAAAACCAGCTAGCGCGCCACAAAACCCTACGGCCAGTAAACAATCATCCAGGTGACCCATCCTGTAAAAGAAATAGGCGTATGTGACACTGGCAAGCAACCCGATACCGCCTGCCAAACCATCAATACCATCTATCAGGTTCATTGCATTGTAAATGAAAATACTTACCAGAACGGTAACCAGTACACTTACCGGCATAGCCAGCTCATTGATACCCATAAATCCATAAAAACTTGTGATCCGGATATTGGTCATCTGCGCCATAATGATCGCAGCAGCGATTTGTGCCACCAGCTTTTTTGTTGGACTTAATCCTACAAGATCATCCTTTAAACCGATGGCAACTAATATGAGGCTGGCTGCTATAAGATACCTGAAATAATCCAATTGATTAGGGGCAAGAAAAACACAGATGGCAAAAAGAAAAGCGGCATATATACCAATACCTCCCAGGTTGGGGGTGCGCGAAATATGGATCTTCCTGTCCTCGGTCGGCTCATCAAACAAATGCTTGATCAATGAAACCCGGATAACGGCTTTAATGATAACAATTGTACCGATTGCAGTGGAAACAAGCAGTATAATTAATTTTATTAAATAAATAAAATTCATAATGTTAGATTAGCAGGCATTATCGAGGGATATCAAAATTAAGTTAAAAAGAGGAAAATTTTCGAATAGTTCTGCTTTTTACACCAAATGCCTGATATTACCCACGAATGAGGGGTATATGGGCAAACATAACGCCAAACAGGCACTGATTATTGTCTTTTTATTATCAAATCATCATTTTGATGACCGCCGTGGAGGCTAATTATATAATGCAAGGATTTGGGTATATACTCTTTTTTCTGAAAAAACCGTTTCCGCAAACTCCCTGCTCCTGGCACCCATCTGTGCATACGTTGCCGTTTCTGTAAGCATATGGTTTACTGCCTGTATGATCGCTTCAACTGAACGCGGTTGTATGAGGTACCCGTTATTACCATTCTCTACGGTTAAATTGCACCCCGGCATTTCAGTTGTAATAACAGGTAATCTCATGGCAAGCGCCTCAAGCACACTCCGGGGAATACCTTCACGATAATAGCTCGGGTATACAAAAACATCGGCAGCAAAAAGCAATTCCTTAATATCATTTCTCTCACCAAGGAAAGAGATCTGCATGTTACTTTCAAATTCTTTGATATATCCCGGTGTTACATGCCTGGGGTTTTTGATATCAGGGCTTCCTACAATAAATAGCTTCACCCGCGTTTCGTATGCCGTTATCTTCAAAAATGCTTCACAAAGTTCCGCTATGCCCTGTTCCCATAGCAAGCGCGTAACACAGATAAATACGATATCCTGTGTATTAATACCATACTGACTGCGTATAACGGAACGGTCAATATCTGCAGGTTTAAAAAAATCCGTATCAATCCCACTTCCTTTTACAAGTATTATTTTTTTTCTCATGAAAGGAAAGAATAAAAGGTCTGTTCCATCGTCTGGATTCTGAACGATTGTTCTATTTGAAAAACAGATCATAAAAAAATAA
>JANXRX010000075.1 GCA_025352905.1 Bacteroidota bacterium
CCTGGCTATTTTTCGGAAATACTGGTCGGATGATGCGGCCACCCGCCGAAAGAACCTTTTTCCTTTTCTCTGGAGCACGATTGCTGAAAAGGGGCAATTGTATGGCAACCGTTTATTGGGCAATAATGTGAATACGGCTAACGGCTACAAATTTTCTTACCCCGGTTATAGCGAGATCATGTGCGGGTATGTGGATACGGCAGTAAATTCAAATGAATACAAAGCCAATCCAAATACCAACCTGCTTGAATTTTTTAATAAACAGCCTAAGTTAAAAGGAAAGATCGCCGCATTTACCGCCTGGGAAGCGTTTAACCGGATATTGAATGAAGAACGCAGCGGCATCCCGGTAATTGCCGCTTTTGATGAATATGGTGGAAAAAATCCGTCGCCCAATGCAAAACTGATCAATACGATGTTACAGGAATCGCATAAGGAATGGAAAGAAGAATGTATGGATGTGTTCACACACGCGGAAGCGATGGAAGAATTGAGAACCCATAAACCAAAAGTATTGTATATCAGTTATGGTGAAACAGATGAGTGGGCGCATGCCGGTAAATACAGTTATTACCTCGAAGCGGCGCACCAGCTGGACGCATGGATAAAAGAGATCTGGAATTTTGTACAATCCGATCCGCAATATAAAAACAAGACCAGTTTGCTGATCACAACCGATCACGGCAGGGGCGATAAACGAAAAGACAAATGGACCAGCCATGGCCAGTCGATCGAGGATGCCGACGAGATCTGGTGCGCCATCATCGGTCCGAACACGCCTGCCTCGGGAGAAATGAAAGTCGGAATGCAGGTATACCAGAAACAATTTGCGCAAACCGTTGCTAAATTAATGGGCTATACCTTTAAAGCGGAACACCCGGTGGCCGATGAAATAAAATCAGCCATTAAATAAGAAAAAAAATCATTTCCCTATAAACACAGCTTTTCTTTTCTCAAGAAATGCGGTTGCCCCTTCTCTTCTGTCTTCCGTTCCAAAACAGGCGCTAAAAGCATCTGCCTCTACGCTATAGCCATCTTTTGTTTCATCGTATACCGCATTGGCAGCTTCTATGCATTTGGCAATAGCAAAAGGCGCTTTGCTATTAATGAGCTCAAGTATTGATCTTGCTTTGGTCAACAGCTCTTCAGCCGTTACTATGTAATTGACCAATCCGTATTGTAAAGCGGTAGTCGCATCAATCATTGTGGCGCTCATCAACAATTCCATGGCACGGCCCTTGCCAATGAGTTGAACTAATCTCTGTGTACCGCCATAACCCGGTATAATACCCAGGTTAACTTCCGGCTGCCCAAATTTTGCATTGTCTGAAGCTATCCTGAAATGGCAGCTCATGGCCAGTTCGCAACCACCGCCTAAGGCAAACCCGTTCACACAGGCAAGAATGGGTTTTGGAGAACGCTCGATGCGAAAAAATGTATCCTGCCCTGCTTTCGACAAGGCCCGGCTTTCAGCAATGGTAAGCTCACTGAATTCACTGATATCTGCACCCGCAACAAAAGCTTTCGGGCCGGAACCGGTAATGATCACCGACCTGATCTCCGCATTACTATATATTTCATCCAGCGCCTTATTCAGGTCCGTAAACACCTCTTTATTCAGTGCGTTTAATTTATCGGGGCGGTTGATGGTAAGGGTAAGGATACCATTTTCAAGAGAGGAGAGAAGGGTTTGATACATAACCAGTTAGTTTTAGATAAAGGTAAGTTGTATTAAAAACTTCTATGCTTTTTCACCCAATCCTTAATATAAATAGCAATATCAGATGTGGCTGTACCCGGGGCAAAAAGTTTACCTACACCCATATCGTTAAGTGTTTTCATATCATCTTCAGGAATAATGCCGCCGCCGGTTAACAATACATCATTCATTTCCCGCTCTTTCAGTAAGGCGATTATTTTTGGAAATACCGTCATATGCGCACCACTCAGGATGCTGATGCCGATTGCGTCCACATCTTCCTGTAAGGCAGCATTCACCACCATTTCGGGTGTCTGGCGCAGGCCGGTATAGATTACTTCCATGCCCGCATCACGCAAAGCGGTAGCGATCACTTTGGCGCCGCGGTCATGACCGTCCAGGCCAACCTTGGCAACTAAAACGCGAATGGGTCTTTTCATGATGAATCAATTGTATCGGCAAAGCTAAAATAGAATCTACTTAACCGGGTTCACTTTCTTTTTATCTTTTTCGATCTTTTCTTTGAATTCCTGCCGCATCGCCGCATTCATCCCCTTCAGCAGGATGATCAGGTCACCTCTTTCCCTTGCATAGGTATTGGTAATACTGTCTGTTACAACCGCCGATGCAAAATTTTTAATAAAAGGATGCTGCATCTCGTCCTCATCATCGGTCAGCAACAGGATATGGTCAAAATGCAATGAGTCAGGGATCCAGTATAAAAAACTGGCATTATCGCTGTATGCTGGCGGGAGATGGTATTTGGCCCGGTAATAATTCAGCGCGCCAGCTTGCCCGTAGTTATCGCAGAACAGGAGGGTATTTTTTTTCTCGTTGCTGTCGAGCGTATTATAAGCGGTGGCTACTTTTTGTGCCATCTCTTCCCAGCCAAGCATATCGGCAAAATCCTGCGGCAGCGGGTGACTTTTTCCATCCTCCCAATTCAATACACCCAGTTTTTTTACGTTTCTTTTCGCGTAAAATTCAACCAGCGGTTGGGGTGGCAGTATGGGTAAAGCGATCGGTATCAGCCAGTAGCCAAGCAATACAGGAATCAGGACCATCACATACCTCGCTATTTTGAAACGCACCGAGGTAAGCTGTTCTAACTGGCAGGCCCCGAACGCAAATAATACCGGGTAAGAACCCATAGTATAATAATTTTTTCCATGCGTGATCAGGAAGAGAGCGATCACGGCCAGGTAGGCCAGGCCGATGAAGCGGAAATTAGCAAAACGCTTTACAAAAAGGGTGGCCCATACACCCGTTAACCAGATAAATACGCAGGGAAAATTCATGATCAGCTGGTCAATTAAAAAACCAGCCGGACTAACATATTGCAGCTGTGTGCGCTGCAGTTCTTTCATATGGTACACCACCGGAAAATGGTTCACGTATTGCCAGGCAAGATTGGGAAGGAACAATACAAAGCCGATAAATACTGCGGGATACAATTGTTTATTGGAGAATATTTTTCTTTGTTTGGTTACAGCGAGGCCAAACAGGATACTGATAATAAAAAAAGCGACCGAGTATTTACTCTGCATACCCAACCCGCAGGCGAGACCAAACCAGTATAGCCATTTGTTACTGCCTGTCTGCACAAAACGCACCATTGTATAAGCGAGGCAGGTCCAGAAAAATATTTCGAGAAAATTGGGCTGAAACAAAAAATGCATCCGTAAATAACCGCCCAGTAAAAAGGGCAGGAAACCCAGGAGCAGGGCAAACATTTTGCCACCCAAAGAAAGAATGATCCTGCCGGTAACGATAAAAGTAAGCGCGCCAAAAAGCGAGGGCCAGAACTTTACCCAAAAAAAACTGTCGCCGAAAATATGTACCAGCCAGGCAAAAATGGACAGCATGGGTGGCACTTCCATAAATCCCCATGCCATATGACTTCCTTCCGCCAGGTACAGCATCTCATCGCGGTGGGGCTCATAGATGGCATTTTGTAAAAAGAAAGGGATCACCAATTTAAGCAGCGCCAATAAATATAATAGCCGGGTACTGTTCTTCATGCAGTTTTGTTTAGAGAAAGGTAGGGAAAAAATAGGCGTAAGGGATAAGGCGTAAGGCATAAGGGGTAAGGCGTAAGGAAAGCGCTAAACATTGGTTTTCCTTACGCCTTATGGCTTACGCCTGAATTACGGCTAACGTATGTTTTATTCTGGCGATGGTTTCTTCTTTGCCTAATACCGCGGCGATGTCGAAAACACCTGGGCCGAATTTGCCGCCTACCAGCATGATGCGGAGCGGCAGCATCAGGTCGCCCGTTTTCAATTCATTAACGGCGGCGAGTTCTTTGAATTCTTTTTCAAGATCTGCACTTTCCCAAAGCGTACTCAATTGCCATGCACGGATAAGTTCTGTGAAGAAAAGGTTCTTCTTATCATCCCATTTGGGTTTGATGGCGGCTGTATCAATGCTAACGGGTGATTGAAAAAAGAAAGAACCCTGCTGTACAAAATCAGTAAGTAACGTGCAGCGATCCTTCACCAGCCCGATCACTTTTTCTAATAATTTTTCGTCTGTAACGGTAATGCCACCTTCCTGCAGGATTGTTTTTACTTTGGGTTGCAGTTCCGCAGCCGGTGACAATTTTATCCATTCATGGTTATACCATTTGGCTTTTTCGTAATCGAATTTCGCACCACCTTTGTGTACACGTTCCATGGAAAATTTTTCCACCAGTTCAGCGAGTGTGAATATTTCACGGTCGGTGCCATCATTCCAGCCAAGCATAGCGAGCAGGTTAACAAAGGCTTCGGGCAGAAATCCCCTTTCTTTAAATCCGATCGTGGTTTCTTTTGTTTTGGGATCGGTCCAGTCCATCGCAAAAACCGGGAACCCGAGCCTGTCGCCATCGCGTTTGCTTAGTTTACCATTTCCGTCCGGCTTCAGAATCAGTGGCAGGTGCGCCCATTGGGGCATATCAGCTTCCCAGCCAAGGTATTTCCATAAAAAAAGATGAACGGGTGCGGAAGGCAGCCATTCTTCTCCCCGGAAAGCATGGGTGATCTTCATCAGGTAATCATCTACCACCACGGCCAGGTGATAGGTAGGCATTCCATCTGCTTTCAGTAACACTTTATCATCTACCTGTGAAGTATGAAAAGAAACTTCGCCACGGATCATATCCGTAAAGCGGATAGTTTCATTCAAAGGCATTTTCACGCGGATAACAAATGGGGTGTTCTCGCTCAACAGGCGGGTAACTTCGTCAACACCCAGCGTAAGTGAGTTGCGCATTTTTTCCCTTATTACCTGGTTATATTGAGGTGAAGGATTTTCCGGTGTTTTAAAGGCATTGCGCATTTCTTCCAGTTCGGCCGGTGTATCAAATGCATAATAGGCAAACCCGTCTTTTACCAGTTGCTCCGCATACTGGCGGTAGCTTTCTTTCCTTTCACTTTGCCGGTAAGGCGCATAGGGCCCGCCATGCACGGGGCTCTCGTCGGGTTCCAGTCCGCACCATTTGAGGGTATTGAAAATATAGGCTTCGGCGCCTTCCACAAAACGGCCCTGGTCGGTATCCTCAATCCGTACAATAAAATCGCCACCCTGCTGTTTGGCAAACAGGTAATTGAATAAAACCGTTCGTACCCCACCCAGATGAAGCCCACCCGTAGGCGATGGAGCAAAACGTACCCTTACTTTTTTGGTCATGATGCGGCAAAGATAACAGATGCGGGGGATAGTCGATGGTCCATAGACCATAGTCTATGGGCAATACTATCCGATTGACTATGGACTATGGAACATGAACTGCTTTCCCTCCCTATCTTTACCCTATGTACCTGGTAAAAACTCCGTGGTGGTTGAGGATGGTCTATCCATCTTTGGTCTGGCGCATGCAAAACACGGGAAAAACGATCTATCTCAGTTTTGATGACGGCCCGCACGAGACCGCTACTCCTTTTGTGCTGGAGCAGTTGCGCCAATACCAGGCAAAAGCGAGTTTTTTCTGTA
>JANXRX010000102.1 GCA_025352905.1 Bacteroidota bacterium
CGTTCTCTTTTACCGCGTGCATAAAATAGGTGGCTTTGTTCATGCTTTTGGCAGGTGTCCAGTCTTTATTAAAAAGATAGACGGTTGCATCATCCTGTGCATACATAGCAACTGTGCTAAAACTGAAGAGAAAAATAAATACTGATCTCATAAAACAAACAATGATTTTACGGTAAGATACAGAAACAACATTTATTTCTGCAGTTCCACCATACTATCTATTTTGTACTTTCGGGAGTCTAAAACCCGAACAATGACAGAGCTTGACTCACTGGTTAAAACCTATCAGACCGCTGTTTTTCAAAAAGACCTGGAAGCGTTCGCATCTATTTTTGATGAGAAGGTTCGTGTTTTTGATATGTGGGGACGATGGGACTACGATGGACTGCCGGCCTGGCGCGAAATGGCGCAGGGCTGGTTTGCATCTCTTGGGAGTAACAGGGATGTTATTACCTTCCATGATGTTCAGATCGAAATAACCGGCGGGATGGCTGTGTTAACCGCTATTGTACGGTTCACCGCCGTATCGGAAAAAGGGGAAGAACTCCGGTATCTTGAGAACCGCCTTACCTGGGTGGCCCGAGAAAAAGCGGGGGTATGGAAGATCATCCACCAGCATACTTCGGGGCCGATAGATTTTGAAACGATGAAAGTGATGCTTAAACGATAACCTGTGGTATTTGAAAAATCCGTTCCAGCCGCCTGAATATGAAATAAAAATCATTTTTACCCGGGAGCTATGATTTTAAAACCTAATTTTTTACATTAGCTGAATCATTGGTTATATGGTAAACCGGATTTTTTTCACCCTAAATAGTCAAAAATGAACCTTGTAAAAATGCCCGGCCGGCTCATCCTTTCAGCCGCCTTTGCCCTCGCCCTTTCCTGTAATTCAGGAACCGATAAAAAAGACAATACCCCTGCCGCAGACACGACCGTACACCCGGTGGCGGCGGCGCCTGTTTCAACGGATTTTATGACCATCAAACACAAAGTGGCCAATTTTAACAAATGGATCCCCGGTTATAATGGAAACGACAGCATGCGCCTGGCCAACGGTCTGCACAGTTATATGGTTGCCCGTGGTGTGGAAGATTCCAATATGGTGCTGGTGGCAGTACGTCTGGATAATATAGACAAAGCCAAAGCCTTTGCCGCCAATCCCGGTCTGAAAGAAGCCATGCAAAAATCAGGTGTAACCAGCGCGCCTGAAATAGACTACCTGCATTCAGTAATGAACGATACCGCCACTATACCGCAAACCATTCGTGAGCTGGTAAAATTCAAAGTGAAAGACTGGGATGTTTGGAGAAAAGCATTTGATTCAGACAAGCAGGCCAGGATGGATGCCGGCATTACCGATAGGGTAATTGCCTACACTATTGGCGATACCCATATGGTTACCCTGGTTTTCGCGATTGCCGATATGGCAAAAGCCAATGCTTTCATGAGCTCGAAGGAACTCGCCGAAAAAATGAAATCCGGTGGTGTAGACGGGAAACCTTCTGTTTTCTTTTACAAGGTTGCGCATAAGTATTGATCAACATTTTAAATCGTTAGATAAAAGGTCTGAATTAATTTTCAGACCTTTTTATTTGCCCTGCATCACCTGCTATCCTTTTTCATGCTTACACTGTTTTTATCGTACTGCGCTACGTATTAATACGTAGATGGTATGGGGAAAATACCTATTGTTTGGGTAAGTCTTTCTGTCAATCTTGCGCGGTTAACCATCTTACACCAAACTAACTTTCTACACCCTTTCAAACTAATCTTATGAGTATTGACAAAAATGACGCAAAAAAATTATCTGCCAATGGGGTTTCAGTAGCAAAAAATTTTATTATTGGCCTGCTTATTTTGCTGCTGATTGCCGGCACATATAAACCATTGAACGCCTCCGGGTTGTTTATTGTTGTAAGCGGGATGTTGTATAATAATCCTATATCCATGGCAGTCGCGCAGGATCAGGTCATCGCCTACCAGAGTAATTATGAAGAAACCTTACATTCACATGGCGTTTGGTACAGGCCGGATTCTATTAAAATATATATGCGTGATAAATGGCCAAAAATAATAGCAAAGTTTAACCAGCCCTTACCCAATAATTGTATCTGGACGGTGGGCCATTATTTTATGATCAACAAAGCAACGAATCAACTCCAGATATGTGTAATACCTACGTTGGTAGATACCGTACAACATAAAGTGCATGAGATCTGGATCAACCAGGGGCATGACCTGAACGTGGCTATGTACCCGATCCTGAAAAGCAAGGGTAATCTTGATGATTTAGCCTATGATGAAGGAGACATGTTCCCATAAAACCCTATTGAAATGTATTATTATGTAAACCCGGTCATTGAATTAATTGCCTGTATCATTTCCTTTATCTGCCTTACACACAGGGGAGCAGGGTGGTATCGGAATTTTACCTGGTATTTACTACTGGTTGTACTGGCTGAGAATGCCGGTTACCTGACTTACTTTTACTTTAAACACAATAATCACTGGATTTATAATTGTTTACTGCCGGTAAGTATTTTTTTTATAACGGGAATACTATATAAAATATGCCAGCCCCGCTTTAACAGCAAACCCATTATTATTATGGGACTTGTTGTATTTATGCTATCTTATCTGATAGAAAGTATACGTTCTAACTTTTTAGAATATAGCGCGATTACCAAAATTTTATTTTCAGTTTGGGTAGTATTTCTTTGTTTATTGTATTATGCAAACCTCATTAAAGAAGAAACCAATATCGAAATATATACCTATCCGCCATTCTGGATAATAACCGGGCTCTTCTTCTTTTATTTCGTTTCAACCACAACTAATTTGTTTTTTGATTATTTGATACAGGTAAATAAAAAAAGTTTGGTTCCGATAAGGTATTCGATCTCTCTAATTCTTAATTTTATTTTATACGGTACCTGGAGTTACGCTTTTATATGCTACAGAAAGAACCCAATATCATCTTAATCATCCTGGTCATTACCTGCATTTTTTTTGTAGCGGCTTTGTTCATGATTTTTTATATAACCATTTTTATCCGGAGAAAAAAGAGGCACCAGGAAGAGAAAGAAAAAATGCGCCTGGTGTTTGATCAGGATCTTATTCAAACACAAATTGAGGTTGGGGAACAAACCCGTAAAAACCTCGCAGCCGACCTGCATGATAATATTGGCCAGGTTTTGAGCTTAACCCATGTTACCCTTGCCTCTATCAATCCGGATGATAAAGAAAAAACGAGACGAAAAATTTCAGATGCGCAGGAGTTGATTACAAGATCCATCAGGGAATTGCGACAATTGTCGAAGATCATCCAGGGCGAGCAACTGATACAACAGGGCTTATTAAAAACCATTGCGCAGGAAATCACCTGGCTGCAACGGAACGGACACTATTCGGTTGATTTTGTACATGTGCTTCCCGATTTTAGGGCAGATACCGTAGATAAGGACCTGTTTATTTACCGTTTATTCCAGGAATCATTAAATAATATTATCCGGCATTCGCGGGCGGATAAAATAACGATCCGGTTAACCTATGAACCTGGTTTTTTACAACTGGTCATTTCAGACAATGGCATCGGGTTTACTATGGAAGACCCGTTAGCTAATCGGGATGGCCTGGGGTTAGGCAATATGCAAAAGCGGGTTAATCTCCTGAAAGGCGCTATGGAAGTAAGTTCCGCCGAAAACAGCGGCACTTCCATTACATTTACGATACCTTATCCATGAATATGACAAAAAAAATCCGCATCGCCCTGGCCGATGACCATGCATTATTCAGGAAAGGTATTGCCAACCTTTTATCAGAATTTGATGATATAGAAGTGGTGTTCGATGTATCCAACGGTAAGGAATTGCAGCAGGTTCTTGGGGCAAAACCCGATATTGATGTGATACTGATGGATATTACGATGCCGGTAATGGATGGTTACGCAACAACTGCCTGGGTAAAACAACACTACCCCCTTGTGAATATCCTGGCGTTGAGTATGCTTGATGAAGATATCGCCATCATTGGCATGCTCAAAGCCGGCGCCGGCGGCTATGTATTAAAAGAATCTACCCCCACTGAATTGTACAGGGCCATCAGCGAAATAAAACAAAAGGGGATTTATATCAACGAGATCGTTTCAGGCAAAATGTTGCGCAGTTTTCAGATGGACGGAGCAGGTCACAAAGAAACCTTTCACCTTACTAAAAAGGAAGTAGAATTTATTTCGCTTTGCGTATCAGAACTTACCTATAAAGAGATCGCAGACCGTATGAACATCGCGGTAAGATCGGTAGAAAATTACCGTGAAAACCTCTTTGAAAAACTGAAGATGAAAAGCCGTGTGGGGCTTGTGCTTTTTGCTATTAAAACAGGCATTGTTAAATTATAAGTAAACCCTTGACCTATATGACTGCAAAAGAAATTATGGCCGAGTTAAAATCCCTCGGAGATGAGAAATTAAAAAAGATCCTGGTAAAGCATGGGATAAAGGAACCTTTTTTTGCTGTAAAGGTTGCAGACCTGAAACCCATTCAAAAGAAAATAAAGAAAGACTACGCATTAGCCAACGAGCTGTATTTTACAAAGAATGCCGATGCCATGTATTTGGCCGGATTGATAGCGGATGATGAAAAAATGACAAAGAAAGACCTCCAGGCATGGGTTGAACTGGCCGTGTCTGACAATATCAGCGCCTACACCGTTCCCTGGGTTGCTGCGGGCAGCCAGTATGGATTTGAAATGGCGATGAAATGGATAAACGACAAACAGGAACATATTGCGGCGGCAGGATGGAGCACCCTTAGTGGCCTGGTATCGCTTAAGCCTGATGCTGAGTTGGATATGAAGGTTCTGAAAAGCCTTATTGACCGCGTAGTAAAAACGATACATAGTTCCCGTAACAGGGAAAGATCTACCATGAACGGTTTTATGATCTCACTGGGTACTTATGTTCAGCCCCTGTCAAAAGAAGTTATCGCAGCAGCCACTAAGATCGGGCCCGTATTTGTTGACAAGGGCGGTACGGCCTGTAAAACCCCCAGCGCCGTGGAGTACATTAAAAAAGCTACCGCTAAAAGCCCTGTAGTAGCCAAAAAGAAGATGTTGAAGTGCTGATCATTCTCCCGCAAAAGGAAAACGAAACAATTCTACCGTTTTACCCCTAAGGCCTTCGCCAGCAGGCGAACCGTTGAAATAGTTGTATTACTCATTCCCCTTTCAATTTTGGCTATCTGCGAATATTCAATATCCGCCTCAAATGCCAGTTCCATCATCGTAAGACCCTTCTTTTTACGGATTTCCCTAAGGCTCTCCCCAAAGGCTTTACAGTAAGCAATATTCCTGGTTTTTGTCACAAAGGCAAAATGGCATAAAAACCATATTTTTACTATGGCATATATGCCATATTGTTTACAGTCGGCATGCTTTTTTAACCATGGGTATAAGGAAATGGAAACAAAGACTGGCCATAAAGAGGATTTCGTTACGGACACTTTCGGGTGCTGCTTTTTATGTCACTTATCCCAAGCCAATGCAAGTACTGATCAAATCCCTGGCCCTGAGCCTGATATCGCTGATCTCTTTTCATGAAAAGGGGTTACACCAGTCCGTTGAACAATACTGGTCCTTCCCGGTTTTGAATACCCACCCGGATACCCTTATCGCAGATACAGTAACAGGATCGGAAATCAGCGACGCCATTTATCCCGTGGGCAGTATTGCCTGGGCCGGTAGCAGGCTTAATGCAAGGATGACTGTTTACAATGACTATTTGTATCTCACAGAATACAAAAATAATAAGATCGC
>JANXRX010000170.1 GCA_025352905.1 Bacteroidota bacterium
AACCGCTACCATTGGGATACTGCAATGCTGGCGAAGTGGTGGCTATCGGGGAAGGTGTTACGGGATTTGCCGTTGGCGATAGGGTGGCCAGTAACGGGCACCATGCAGAAATGGTTTGTGTTCCTCAAAATCTCGTGGCCCAGATACCGGCTGATGTTTCTTATGAAGAAGCCAGCTTTACGGTAATTGGCGCGATAGGTTTACAGGGTATACGTTTAGCCAATCCTTCGATGGGCGAAACAGTGGTGGTCATCGGTTTGGGATTGATCGGGTTGATCACGGCAGAGTTACTGGTGGCAAACGGTTGTTATGTGATCGGGTTTGATCCCGATGCAGAGAAAGTGTCGCTTGCCAATGCACGGGGCGTAAACGCTTTTGTTTCTTCAGCTGTGGATACAGTTAAAACAGTGGAAGACGCAACCCATGAAATAGGTTGCGATGCAGTGATCATCACTGCGTCTACCCCAAGTAATGACGTGATCAGCCAGGCGGCACAAATGAGCCGGAAAAAAGGAAAGATCGTATTGGTGGGTGTGGTTGGACTGGATATCAAAAGAGCTGATTTCTATAAAAAGGAACTTAGCTTCCAGGTATCCTGTTCTTATGGGCCGGGGCGATATGATGAAGACTATGAACAAAAAGGAATTGACTACCCGGTTGGATATGTACGGTGGACCGAAAAAAGAAATTTTGAAACTATATTGAATGCTATCAGCAGGAAACAATTGAACGTAGCCGGGTTAATTACCGGAAGATTTCCCTTAAGCGATTATTTACAGGTATATGGTAACATGGGCGGTAGTTCTATCGCCTCCATTCTTGAATATACAGTTACGGGCGACACAGCTACATCCGTAGCGGTTAAACAATATACCACCCGGCCGGCAAAAGCCGTGATTGGTATTATCGGCGCCGGTAATTTTACCAAGATGACCCTGTTGCCGGCTTTGAAAGGATCCGGCGCGCATTATAAATATATTGCCAGCGCAGGCGGTTTAACAGCAAAATTATTAGCGAATAAATATGGTTTTGAATTCAGTACAACCGATCATCGGGAGATATTGAATGATGGAGATGTTGACCTGGTCATGATTACCACCCGGCATGATCTTCATGCCGCTGAAGTGATAGAAACCCTGCGGGCAGGGAAAAATGTGTTTGTGGAAAAGCCGCTGGCAATTCATACAGCAGAATTATCAGCGATACAGGATGTTTACAAAAACCTTACCGAACCACTGTCGGTAAACGTAGGTTATAACCGCAGGTTTTCTTCTTTTAGTCAGAAAGCCCGGCAACTATTGGGTTCCGCTTCTGTACCGGTTAATATGGTTGCAACGGTAAATGCCGGATTTATCCCGTCCGATGTTTGGGTACAGGATATGCAAACAGGCGGCGGCCGGATCATTGGCGAAGCCTGTCATTTCGTAGACCTGATGATCTATCTATGCGGAAGCAAGGTAAAAAAAGTAATGATGAGTGCACTGGGCGCACATCCGGAGGCAAATACCGATAATGCCATTATTACATTACAGTTTGAGAATGGGTCGCAGGGAGTGATCAACTACTTTTCGAACGGGAACAAAGCGGTTTCAAAGGAAGTGATAGAAATATATGCACAGGGACGCATTCTTACAATTGATAATTTCCGCAAACTCACCGGTTATGGCTTCAAAGGGTTTTCATCCTTTAGCAGAAGACAGGATAAAGGCCATATCGAACAGTTCCGTCAATTGATACAACAGGTAAAAAATGGCGGATCTCCCATCATACCTTTCGATGAGATAGTGAATAGCACCCAAACTGTCTTGGGCGCTGTGGAAAGTTTGCAAAAAGATTCCTGGATCACCATTGATTAACTACTTATCATGAAAATCACTTTAGTAGCAGGAGCCCGCCCGAATTTTATGAAGATCGCACCGTTGATCGATGCGATTAAGGAAGCACAAGCTGCCGGCAAGAAAATCAATTACCGCCTGGTGCATACCGGGCAACACTATGACCGGAACATGAGCGGTAATTTTTTTGATGAGCTCGGTATACCTGAACCACATGTGAACCTCGAAAGTGGTGGCGGCACACAGGCTGAGCAAACCGCTTCGATAATGGTGGCATTTGAGAAAGAGCTACAGGCACACCGTGCTGATCTTGTTATAGTGGTAGGAGATGTTACGTCTACACTTGCCTGCGCGATCACAGCAAAAAAAATGTGTATAGACGTGGCACATGTAGAAGCAGGTATCCGCTCCGGCGACAGAACCATGCCGGAAGAGATCAACCGGATGGTAACAGACGCTATTACCGATCTTTTTTTTACAACATCGCTATCTGCCAGTGAGAACCTGTTGGCATGTGGTACCAACCATAGCCGGATTTATTTTGTGGGAAACACCATGATCGATACCCTTCTAAAGAACAAACCCCGGTTCAACCCCCCGCCTGTATGGAAGGAGCAGGGATTAAAAGAAAAGGAATATTTTGTAATCACCCTGCACCGACCGGGAAATGTGGATGAAGAAAATGTATTAAAACAGTTTATGGATGAGATCATAAAACATGCAAAGGACCTACCGGTAATTTTTCCGGTTCATCCCCGCACCGCCAAGAACCTGCAGCGGATTGGCATCACGGCCCCCAACCTGCATATGATCGAGCCACTCAACTATCTGTCATTTAATTACCTGGTTCAGCATAGTAAAGCGGTGATTACAGACAGTGGTGGAATCACAGAAGAAACAACTGTAATGGGCGTGCCCTGTATGACCCTGCGAAATTCCTCGGAAAGACCGGAAACCATAGCCATTGGCACCAATGAATTAATAGGAACGGACCCGTCAGCAATTGGCCCCTACATGGAGAAAATTTTTGCGGATACCTGGAAAAAAGGGGTAATACCTGATATGTGGGACGGCAAAACGGCAGAAAGGATCATTGACATAATTATTGATCTGTATCCATGAGCCTGTTGCGGAAACTGCTTTTATACGTTGACACCCTGCGTTACCTTAAAGGAATACAAATCCGCTACCAGGTCATTCACAGGATTCGCCGGGTTTTATTTTCATTGACTTATTATAAAAAATTTACAGGCCGAACTTTTTATCCGCTAAGGTATAAATATGAACCTTGTATCGTTTCAAAACAATTATATCGGGGAAATAATAGTTTTCAATTTCTAAACAAAACAAAAGACTTTGCAAACGGGATCGATTGGAACGATAATGTTTTTGGAAAGCTCTGGAACTATAACCTGCAGTATTTCGATTACTTATGTGATGAAGCGATAACTGACGCGGATAAAATAAAATTGGTCGATGATTTTTCAGCAGCGATTATTTCAGGAGTAATAAAGCCTGAACCATTTCCTGTGTCGCTGCGATTAGTGAATTGGATAATTTTTTATTCCTGCACAAAGCATCGGGGAGAGCTTTTTACAAAGGCCTTATTGTTACAGATCGGCTTTCTGGAAAAGAACCGGGAATTTCATTTGCTTGCCAATCATCTTCTCGAAAACAATATTACCCTTGCGATCTGTGGCTTTGCATTAAATGATGAAGTGTTTACACGTCGGTATATTCTGGATGTATTAAAACAACTGGATGAGCAGGTACTTAACGATGGCGGGCACTATGAAGGCTCGGCAATGTATCACAGCCTGCTCCTGGCAAAAATTCTTCTTTTGACAGATATCATGGAAGAGCATTCCTATGATAATCATTTACTACGATCTTTGCGTACAAAAGCAGAACTGATGTTGGGTTGGCTAGCCGCTTTTTGCAATGGAAATAACAGCTACTCTTTTTTTAATGATGCCGCACCGGGAATAGCTGTGGAACCTGGCCAGTTATTCGAACGTGCAAAACTAATGGGGCTTGAGTGGCAGACTGCCCATTTACATGAATCAGGATACCGTGTACTTTCAAACGCTCCTTTTGAGTTGATAATAGACGTGGCGGAGATTATGCCATCCTATCAACCTGGTCATGCACACAGCGATCTCTTTCACTTTGCGATGTATTATAATACAACGCCTGTTTTTGTAGAGGCCGGTACCAGTACCTATGAAAATAATACGCGAAGAGAATACGAACGCTCAACAACGGCACATAATACAGTCGTTGTTAATGGTACAAACCAGTCGCAGGTATGGAACAGCTTTCGCGTCGCAAAACGTGCTAAACCCCATATCTTGAAAGATCAAATAAATAATATAAAAGCATCTCATAATGGCTATGAAACGAAATACGGGGTCATACATACACGGTCATTTTCAACAGAACGGCAGGGTATAGTTGAGGTCTATGATGAATTATCAGGAACGGCAAATAAAACAGCATCCGGGATCGCTTTTTTTCACCTGCATCCTTCCATTTCTGTAGAAAGCATTACTGATCAAACTATCCATTTGTCAAATAATATCCAGATCATATTTGAACAAGCTAACACAATTGAAACGGCTACATACCAAAAATCCGATGGCTTTAACAGGCTGGTAGACGCACAAAAAATCATGGTCTCGTTTACCCAAAAACTAAAAACACAAATTTCTATTCTTTGAAGCGGATCCTATATCTCACATTTTATTTTGAACCGGATCTCTGTGCAGGGTCTTTTCGTAATACCCCGCTGGCTAAAGAACTAGCAAAACAGGCAGAAGGAAAGGCGATGATTGATGTGATCACTACGATACCTAACCGTTATAGCAGTTTTGAAGTAAGTGCATTGCAAGAAGAACAATCGGGTAACCTGCATATCAGGCGGATCTCGATGCCCCTACACCATAGCGGTTATAGTGACCAGGCCAATTCATTCAGTCATTATTTTACAGGGGTAAAGAAATTAATAAAGGGACAGAAGTATGACCTGGTTTTTGCCTCTTCTTCAAGACTCTTTACCGCCTACCTGGGATACCGTATTGCCAAACGGATGAAAATAC
>JANXRX010000066.1 GCA_025352905.1 Bacteroidota bacterium
GCGTGTTTGTGTAGTTAATGTCTGCACCAATGTATAATTGTCTTTAGTATCCTGGTGAAAAATTGTTGTGGTAGCATCGCCGTTGGAACAAAAAACAATTATACATTGGTGCAGACATTAACTACACAAACACGCGCCAAGACGCTTGCGCTGGATACCAAAACACATAAAATCTATTTAAGTGTGGTAGACATGGAGCCCGGCACCCGCAAAGCCGTTCCAGGTACTTTTGCGGTATTGGTGTATAAGATGGATTAGACCAATTTTTTTTGCCGCTGACACGGGAGGACAAGCAGAATCTAATTTTTAGTAATCGTAAAGCTATCTACTACTTTTCCTATAGCATCTGTTTGTTTTATCGATAAAGTTTTGCCGTTTGCATCCGCTATTGTGAACGTGTGTACGGTTGAAATAAATTTATCCGTAAACTTCTGCCAGCTGTCATTATCTTTTTCCTGTTCGGGGTTGTACAGGTCCTGGCCACCGGCGCCGGTTACAATATAAATAACCCCGTTGGGATGCGTCTCTGTTTTCCCATCAAAGTTTTTATCTAAGGTCCAATGGCCGTTTACAGTTCTGCCGCGAAGTGTTTTATTGTCTCTGCCGCCTACCAATAAAATACCTTTGCCTGCCGGTACAAAATGCATAGGAAAACTGCGCTGGTAATTATGCACATGGCCACTGAATACTACATCCACATTGCCTTTTTCAAAAATAGGCGCCAGTAAACGCATCTGCTGTTGCTCAAAATGTTCTATAGATGAATTAAAACCCGGGTGATGGTAAGTTACAAAACGCCATTGCGCATCTTTTGCCGCGGCCAGATCTTTTTTAACCCAGTCAACCAGCAGGCTGTCCGTCCAGTCAACATAATTATCCGCATCCAACACCAGCCAGTGTGCATTACCGTAATTAAAAGAGAAATTGGTCATGGCAGGATACCGGTTACCTGCCCCTTCCAGAAAAGCATTTTTGTGTGCATCGCTACCCTTTAACAGCGGTACGATAGCGCCGCCTTCTTTACTAACCGGTCCGTTCAGAGGCTGATCCCAGTAATAATAATAAGCGAGTGCATCAGGAGCTTTATCGAGGTCGCGGCTGTCTGCATCATGATTACCAACAGCACCTACAAAAGGTACTGACCGCATTAACGGAACGCCTATCGCGTCTTCTTTTCCGGCGTTATAAATAGGCCAGAATTTAGTCCTGTAATCGGATACCAGGCCATAATCATATACAATATCACCCGGTACCACAACCATATCCGGCTTTACATGGTAAACGGCATTGGCTATTTCTTTGGCTTCCTTTGTTCCGGCCCCGATGTCGCCAAATACCACAAACCGATAAGACTGGCCTGCAGATTTGGGTGCCCGTGCGTGGGCAGAAAAAACTTCAGCGCCATTTTTAAAAACACGGTAAGCAAAATCACTTCCGGGAACCAGGTTCTGAAGAGTGGCCCTGTATACTACATGCGGATCAATATTAGAAAGACGGATATTTGTTGCCACCGGGTTTTCGGATCGCACCCATTGGTTATTTACCTGGTGCTCAACTATCCATGTTGCGTTTGCATCGGCTGTATGCCAAAGCAATTGTAACGTTTGTGCGGAAGGACTTGAGCCGATCTGCAGGTAAGGTGTTGTTACAAATACCGCCCCATCTGTTTGAGCAAATGTTGGAGCAAAGCTTATGGTCAGCAGGATGGCAATAAAAATATTTTTCATAATTCCTTGGTTAGTGTTGGTTTCCTCTTCCGTTACTCTGGTAACACCCGATGTCTTTACCCGGGCCGGTAATTTCTGTTGCGCCATATTTTATATCAACAGGTACATCGGCCCTCGGGCCAAATCCTGTATAACCGATTCCGATGCAGGGAGAGTTTGATTTTAAAGCAAAATTATAAGAACCCACTACTGAAATATCCCTTAATTGCAGCCCTGCCGGCAAAGGTACAGGACCATTGATAAATTGTGGGTTATTGATGCCTACCACAGAGGCGGGTGCTGTGTATACATCTCCTACTTTCCATCCTGCCGGCAGGTAGGTGGAAGGCTTTGGCACATCTGTTTCCTGGGGTTGACTGATACAGGTACTTACGGATTGTGAAGGAATAAACTGGCTGGCAACAGATACGGAATCGGCATAATAAAAATTATAACCATACCGCACATTAGCCGTATCAGCAATAGGATTACTAACAACGCGGAGTCCGAATTTGCAGTTAACGATTAGGTTATTATATGCCATGCCACCGGCGCCTTCTTCAAAATTGATGGAACCGCCACGGCCCGCGGCAGCCCTCCGGTAACCGCAATTAATGATCGTGTTATTATACATTCTTACATTCGAACTGGGCACGCCTACTGCTACATTAATGTTCGATAGTTTAGGGCCATTGGTGGCTATGCCGATACAGAGATTGTAAGCAAAATCGCCGATCGTACCTGCTTTTGCATTCATGGCTTCTCCACCTGTGTAACCGCATTTTTCAAATGTATTACGCATAACAGAGATCTTGCCGCCATTGATGCGCCATGGGTCATCCACACTGCCATACACCCAGGAATCTTCCAGTACAAAGATTCCGGCTGGATTTGCGAAGTACAGCGGGTAAGGGCTTGCGCCACCTGTAAAACTTTTCATTGCAGAACTGATGGTTGCCCCGCCAAATTCAACATGCGCCCATTTGATCACCATATAACTGCAGGTAGGGCCGCCGATGATGCCTGTCCATTTTCCTTTTAAAGCCGGATCCGTATCAGGATTGGCGCCCAGTTGATCGGTTTTGGTTACACCGGGGTAAGTAAACAATACGGGTTTTTCTTTGGTACCTAAACAAAAAAGAGCGCCATTCACACCCAAACCAACAGGTATGGTAGGAGAGCTGCCGGTAAAATTGATGGTAACGCCTTCCTGTATCGTCAAAGTATCGCCTGCTTTAACAAAGATATCGCCGCATACAGTATAGGTTTTACCAGCTAACATGGTTCCGTTAACAGCGCCGGTAAGACAGGTTGCATCGCTTATGGGTGTAGCAATAGGTACGATTGCCTGCCAGAGGTCTTTGGTATCTGAAACCTTTTTACACGACCCAATAATAATGCTCATTGAAAACACAAAAAATAAAATATTTTTTTTCATATAGAGGAATTGAACGTGAATTAAAGTTTGTAACGGAGCCCGAACAGGAAAGCCGCCCTGTAATAATCTTTCTGGATAACGATCCTGTTATCAGGGTTTGTTTGCAATGCCAGGTTTCTGCCACCCGCCGCTATATAAGCGTTATATGGCTGGTGCAGGGTCAGTTCAAAAGGAGCATTGGTGAGGTTATTAATCTTTCCGTAAAAAGTCAGTTTTTTCACCACTCTTTTTTCAAATGAGATATCCAGTTGGGTGGTAGGTGACTGCCAGTAGTGTAACCCGATATATGGGCTTACAAATGAGATCCTTTCACCTGTGTATACAAGTGCGGTTTGAATATCAAACCCGATCTTCGGATCTTTATAGATCAATGACAGGTTGCCGATATGGTTGGATTGACCCTGTAACGGCCGGGTCTCGGAAACAAATTTCAGGAAACTTGATGAACCGTTGCGATATGACAAAAGCATGCTGTCTTTCGTGATACTCGATTGTGTATAGGTATAATTGGCCGATATACCGAAGGCACCGAAATATTTGGTAACCACGGCTTCAAAACCATAATTGGTGGCTTTGGGGCTGTTAACAGGTTCGAGATATAGGTTATTGATGTTCTTTGGTTTTACCGCTGAGATCTCTATAGGGTCCTGGATATTCTTATAGAAAACACCTAACAATACCTGGTCGGCATTTCCTGAATATAATTCGTAACGAAGGTCCAGATTATCTGCCAGTGTATGGTTCAGGTTTTTAGGATCGCCGATCTCTTTAAAAAATTCCCCATCCGGTCCATCCGGTATCAGTTCGGCAAAGCCTGGCCTGGCCAGCGCTTTATAATATGCCAATCTCAGGTTTTGATTTCCCGTAAGAGCGTATTTAAGTTGTAAGCTGGGTAATACATCTGTATAGGTGATGGTGCCCGACCTGGCGTCAACATCAGGCCCCAATTGCGTTTCATAGTGCTGGTTGGTATATTCTATCCTTACGCCGCCCAGGGCTTCCAGTTTTTGAGCCAATTGCCATTTGCCCTGTACATAACCTGCGGTAATATTTTCTGTAAATGTGTAGTTATTACCGGTTGCCGAAAGCATGCCATCAGCAGGTGTTTTAAAGACGAAAGCAGCATTATTGATATTAGTATATACTTCACCTAATGTAGGATCAAGACTGTACGAATTGTAAACATTATCTCTTTTCTTGCTTCTTAGTAAGGTACCTGCTTTCAGTTCAAATGATTTACCTAAAAGCCGGGTATCATGGGTAGCATTTAGATATGCGGAGTAATCTTTATCGCTGTTATGTGTCCATAAATGGGTTATACCTGTTAATTTATCTGCTGTTAAACTGGTAGCCACGATCGCGTACTCGTGTTTGAATTGGGCCTGGTCGGGTATATGGTTGTCTGCAACCGAATAAGCAAGTGTCCAGTCTAACCTGAAATGCGCGTTCAATGTATGCTGGCCCTGTAAAGTACTATTGTAAATGGATTGGTATTGCCAGGTGCTTCTCTGCCAGTTATCAACAAGGGAATTTAGCGTAACCGTATCAAAAACGATCCGTGTCTGGTAGTCATCTAACCTTACAAATGTATTGACCAAGGATATTTTGTTGTTCTTATCAATATGGTAGTCCAGTTTGCCGTTCAGGCCGGTTCTTTTGCTTTGCACGGAATATTTGCGGAGCTGCAGATCGGAGAAGAGCGGGATGTTATCAAGACCCGGTTGTGCATTGGGTAAAAAGAAATTAGATGTTGTACCGCGGAAAATATTCTGGAAGCTACCCGATAAAATAAATCCAAACTGGTTGTTTTTACCAAACCGGTTCCCAACCGTTAAACCAAAAGTAGAATTGATGGGTGCGTTCCTGTTGGTATAGTTAATATGGCCCACAGAAAAATCTTTTGGGGTTGCTGTATAGGTGGCCCCATTTATTTCTGCCGGCGATAATTTTTGTATCGAAGACTTATCAAATTTATTATAACGTTCATCTAAAAAAGTAAGACTGTACCCGGTAGAAGCATTTGCCTGTAACAGCATTTTAGCAGGCGCATCTTTCATGACAAGGTTAATGGTTCCGCCAATGGCATCGCCTTCCATACTTGGGGTCAGGCTTTTGCTTACCTCCAGCCTTTCGAGCAATTCGGATGGAAAAAGATCCAATGGGATATAGCGGTTCTTATTATCAGGGCTGGGTATCTTTATGCCGTTCACAAGCGTATTGATATATCTTTTTTCCATACCCCTTATGATGGGGTACCGGCCTTCTCCCGATCCGCTTTTTTCGATGGTTACGCCGCTTACACGCTGCAAAACATTAGCTACGGTAATATCCGGTAACAACTGGATGGTTTTGGCCGATAATACATTTAATATAGGATCGGCAATTTTTTCTATGCGGTGGGCTCCTTTATCTCCATCACGTGCAGCATTGGCATTTACAGTAACGGAAGACAGTTCAGTTGCAAAAGGTTCCAGACTGAAATCAGCTACCTGGGTACCGTTTGCAAGTACCGTAACAGTTTTAACCAGTTCTTTTTTATAACCCTCGTAGTTCACAGTAACCTTGTAAGTACCCGGGGTTAATCTGGTAAACAGGTAATATCCATCCAGCTTAACCAATACCTTTACATTACTGTTATTAAGTGTAACGGATGCGCCAACTAAAGGTTCGCCGGTATTTGCGTCCACTACTTTGCCTTTGATATTTTGGGCGAACAGGGCAGGAGAGTAAAGAAACAGGAAGAGAGAAGAAAGCAGGATTATTCTGGTGAAACAGTTTTGGTACAAAAGCATGTTTTGGGTTTTATTGTTTTTATTCCTGCAAAAAACATATTTATGTACGGGTATGTAATCAATATTCATATTGTTGTTATTTTCATAACTTTTCGGTAATAATTTAATAATAATAAATTCAGATTTGTTACAGAATCCATTCAGAATCTAAATAGAATTCAGCGCAGAAATAAAAAAACAACATGAAAAAAATTACCATTGTCTTATTATGCCTTTGTTGTTTCCAATTAACTCATTCTATTGCCCAATACGAAAAGGACTCTTCACATACAGTTGCGCCCTTTAAAATATTTGATAACCTGTATTATGTGGGTACCGATTGGGCCAGCGCTTACCTTATTAACACAAAGGATGGATTGATTTTGATTGATGCCTTATATGGCAAGTTCACTGGCCATATAATTGACGCAGTGAGGGAGTTGGGATTTGATCCGCACAAGATCAGGTATATCCTTTGCAGCCACGGTCATTATGATCATTATGAAGGTGCGGATACACTACAGAAAATAACCCATGCCCGGATCGGTATGACGGATGCCGACTGGCAGATAGCCGAAGGAAAAACCAGGAACGAATATGAAAGCGTTCGCTCACATCCCAAACGCGATTTGGTAATCGCTGACGGAGATTCGCTTGTTCTCGGCGGTATGAAGATCCATTTTTTTGTAACACCGGGGCATACACTGGGGGTGTTATCGATGTCATTCCCTGTAAGAGACAGCGATAAACAATACCAGGCGTTTATGTTCGGCGGCGTAGGGCTCAACTTTCATGGTGTTGCGCAAACGGAAATGTATCTGAACAGTGTTGCGCGCATCAGCCGCATGCAGGGTATCGAGGTAAACCTATCCAATCATCCCGGCCCCGGAAAGATCCTGGAACGCGCTGCTTTGCTCAAAACACGTAAAGCGGGCGAAATAAATCCTTTTGTTGCACCGGGGGATTTTACAGCCTGGCTGAATGAGCTGCGGAAGAATGCAGAGATAAAACTGGCGGAAGAAAAGAAAAGCAAAACAGATGCCAGGCGGGTAATTCAATTTATTTTTTGCTCTGACATACACTTAGGGTTAACAAGGCCTGTGTTCAGGAACCGGGCCAATGTATCGGCTGCCGATGTAAGCGCAGCAATGATCGAACAGATGAACCTGCTGCCATCTGTTTACCTGCCGGATGATGGGGGTGTTTCTTCCGGCGAAAAAACAGG
>JANXRX010000195.1 GCA_025352905.1 Bacteroidota bacterium
TGTATTTTTTTCCGTTTTTTTGCTTTCGCAAAATAAAAAGATAGTTTTGTTCTAATAATGAATCAGTTATGAAAACAAACTATAGCCAGCTAACTGCCATGTTTGCCATTACCAGGGGTAGTTTGCGCGCCATTTTCCGTAGCCCCTCGGCCGTTGTTTTCAGTATCGCTTTTCCGCTGATCTTTATACTGGTATTTGGATTTATCGGCGGCGGCGGAAGGGTATCCCTCAATGTTGCTTTTGACACCCAAACAGATACCACTAACCCCATCTATGCCGCTATCAGGAATATAGCGGGGATAAATGTTATAAAAGAGAGTGCAGAAGAACTTCACGAAGACCTGGAAAAGGGCAGGATTACCGCTATCATTAATATCAGCCATTCAGGGTTGGCCAACCCGCCTTATAGCATTAATCTTGTCAGCTCCGAAGCGGTGAACCCCCAGAATATCCAGGTATTGCAATCCATACTGAATGCGGTGATTGCAGGGATCAATCAAAAAACCTACACCGGTACGCCTACGATTGCAACAATTAACAGTAATATCCAAAAAATTCCGGGTCGTATTTATCGTACCATCGATTTTATCTTACCCGGGCAACTCGGGTTTTCTTTACTGAGCTCAGGGGTATTTGGCGTTGCTTTTCTATTCTTTAATCTTCGCCAGCACCTGGTACTGAAAAGGTTTTATGCCACACCTATCAAACGGTCATATATCGTACTGGGTGAGGCCCTAAGCCGCGTGATCTTTCAGATGATGACGGCCATTATCATCATTGGGGTAGGACATTTTGTTTTTAAATTTACCCTGGTACATGGTTTTGAAACCTTTCTTTCTATCATGTTACTGAGTTTCCTGGCCCTGGTCCTGTTTATGGGTTTTGGGTTCATTGTTAGCAGTGTGGCCAAAAATGAAAGTACGATCCCTCCATTTGCGAACCTCATCACCCTTCCACAGTTTTTATTGGCAGGTACTTTTTTTTCCATCGAGGCATTCCCATCCTGGTTGCAGCCCATCTGTAAAATATTACCACTGACACATTTTAATACCGCTATGCGTAATATCGCTTTTGAAGGAGCCAGCCTTTCAAGTTGCTGGAGAGAACTGGGTGTGATAGGCATCTGGACGCTCGTTGTATATTCTGTTGCTTTCAAGACCTTTAAATGGGAATAGCTATGAAACTGATCAGGTTGATACTTATCAGTATCCTGGTGCTTTTTGTATTGGCAAGTCTGGTGGGCACCTTAATGCCATCGACCGTATTGGTTTCCAGGGCCATCAATGTAAGCGCGGAAAAGGATTCTGTTAAGCCTTACCTGAATAATATAGAACAGTGGAAAGCATGGATGGAAGGCATGGATAATAATACAGCGGTAAAAATATATTCTTCTTCAAGGGCGATGTTGGGAAAAACAACTGTTGAAATCACGGGTATTACCGATTCAACGGTTATATCACTATGGACCCCGGCAACAGGCAGCAAACAGCTAAGTACCATACGTTTGATAAGCGATAGTATCCGGAGAGTGACTGTAGTGCAATGGCAGTTTGAGCAGAAGGTAAAATGGTATCCCTGGGAGAAACTGGGCTCTATCATGAACGATAAAATCCTTGGAACCATGATGGAAAAGAACCTGAACGATCTTAAGACGCTGGTTGAAAAAAAATAACCGGTCAGGCGAGCTCCTTATTTAATAGCTCCATCACTTCTTCAATACACCTGTATATTTTTTCAAGCTCATTTTTTGTAACACAATAGGGCGGCATCAGGTAAACAGTATTTCCGAGCGGGCGCAGGTAAACACCCGAGTGTAAAGCTTTTTTCGTAAAAACAGCGCTAACGGTATTCAGGTATTCATCCTTTCCAGTAGCCAGTTCAAATGCGAGTATCGTTCCCAGTGTCCGCAGGTTTTTGATGTTCCATTTCCCTGCCCTGAGTTTTTCCAAAAATTTTTTGTTCTCCGCGCTTATCCACTGGATCTGTTCACTGCAGCTATCTTTTTGAAGCAGGTCAAGACTGGCCAGCGCCGCTGTACACGCAAGCGGGTTGGCTGTAAAAGAATGGCCATGAAAAAAGGTCTTGTACTGGTCGTCATTCACGTATGCCTCATAGATACGGTTTGTGCAGGCCGTTACACCGAGTGCCATGGTACCGCCGGTCAGGCCCTTGCTTAAACAAATGATATCCGGCTTCTCCTGCATATACTCACTGGCAAAAAGTTTACCGGTTCTCCCAAAGCCCGTCATAACCTCATCCGCAATGCAAAGAATGCCTTCGGATTTTATCGTATTGAGTAATTCGTTAAGTAAAGCAGCTTCGTACATTTTTATTCCACCGGCCCCCTGTACAAGGGGCTCATAAATAAAAGCGGCTGTTTCAGCAGTATGTTGAAGAACCGTTTTTTTTAATTCACTGATATTTTCAGAAGTAGGGGTATCTATAAAGATCACTTCAAATAACAGGTCGTGAAAAGCCATGGTAAATACGCTCCGGTCGCTTACACTCATCGCCCCGAACGTATCGCCATGATAGGAATTACGGAAGGCAACTATTTTTTTTCGTTGTTTCTCTTCGCGGTTCCACCAATACTGGATAGCCATTTTTAAAGCTACTTCGGTTGCCGTAGACCCGTTATCACTATAAAATATCCTGGTAAAATTTCCCGGTAATAGGGGCAGTAATCTTTCGGCCAGCCCCACAGCCGGTTCATGCGTAAACCCGGCAAAGATCACCTGCTCAAGCTGTAATGCCTGGCGGTAGATCTTTTCAGCGATATAGGGGTGTGCGTGGCCATGTAAATTAACCCACCAACTGCTGATCGCATCCACGTATTGATCTCCATTCTCATCAAAAAGCAGGCTGCCTTCTCCTTTTACAATCGGAATAACCGGTAACCGGTTCTTTTGTCGGGTAAAAGGGTGCCAGATCACCTGTTCGTCTCTTTCTGATAAACGCATACCGCAAATGTAAACGGGATTTTTGGAAAGAATCCATTAACAGTGGTAATCGGTTTAGCCCGGTTTGATAAAAGACAGATTTCTTTGAATGCCCGCAAGTTTTGCCCTTTTTAAAGGGGAATGTGCAAAGATCGTTTGAAAGCCCTCCTCACTCATCGCCTCCCATTCCTTGCTGCTTAAGTTAAGGATCTCGGGGATAGGCGTAAACTTCAGTTCCGTGTGAGGGGTACTGAAGCGGTTCCACGGACAAACATCCTGGCATATATCACAACCGAATATCCAGTCGGCGAATTTTCCTTTCATTTCTGCAGGTATCAGCGCGTCTTTTAATTCAATTGTAAAATAACTGATGCATTTACTGCCATCAACCACTTTATTATCAAGGATGGCATCGGTAGGGCAGGTGTCGATACATTTACGACAGGTACCGCAAAAATCTTTGGCAAAGGGATCATCATAATTCAATTCGATATCTACGATCAAAGTGGCGATAAAATAAAACGAGCCGCTTTGTTTGGTAATCAGATTCCCGTTTTTTCCTATCCACCCGGCGCCGCTTTTTACGGCCCAGGTTCTTTCCAGTACCGGTGCAGAATCCACAAAGCCGCGCCCGTTGATCTCACCGATATGCTGGTTGAGCACGAATAACAGGGTTTTCAGTTTTGCGCGGATCACTTCATGGTAATCTTCCCCGAATGCATATTTGGCAATATCCGGAGAGCCTGCCGATTGTTGTTCCCCCGGGAAATAATTTTGTAAAAGCGTGATCACCGATTTCGCCCCCGGAACCAGTTTGCGCGGATCGATACGCATATCAAAATGATTCTCCATATACTGCATACCGCCATGCATATCCTGCTTTAGCCAGGCTTCCAGCCGGCGGGCGTCTTCATCTAATTGCTCGGCCTTAGCAATACCGCAATAAGAAAAGCCCAGCTTTTGGGCTGTTTGTTTGATGAGGGCGGTATTTTTTTCGAGACTATTCACGTTGGCTATTAAAATCCAAAAAATATTTATATTTTGTCCTATGTATTTTATTTAAAAAATTGTTATGAAAGCAATCCATGTATTCTGTGCTTATTTATTTTGCTTTTCCGGCTTGATGGCACAAGATAAGACAGATAGCAAATTCAGAAAGGTTACGCCTGCTGATTTTATTATTTCATCGCCAGTAGTTGATTCAAATGCGAATGCGGTTATTCTTGCCGATGTTGGAAATACCGATTTCGTTGGGAACGCAAATGGCGATTTTTCTTTAGTGTTTAAACAACGTAAACGTATTTTATTACGCAACAGGAACGCTTTTGAAGCCGCAACTGTTAAGGTGCTGGTTTATCTTGGTAAAAGCTATAGTTCGGAGGAAAAATTTGAAGATTTTGAAGCGATAACATATAATCTTGAAAATGGCCAGGTAGTGGCAACAAAATTAGACAAAGCTTCTGTTTTTAATGAAAAACTGAATCGCGAGTCGGTGATTCGGAAATTTACTTTCCCAAATATCAGGGAGGGGAGCATTATTGAATACCGCTATACGATCAAATCGCCTTTTTATACTCACCTGCGGCCATGGTATTTCCAGGATGCATATCCCTGCTTATGGAGTGAATATAGTGTGACCATCCCACCAATGTTCAATTATGTTACTATACGAAAAGGATATTTACCATATACAATAGATAGCGTAAAGAAAGTATTCAAAAATTATTCAATAATAGAACAAACAGATGGGTATTCGAGTAATAATGTATATACCTTTTCAGGGGATGCCACAAGTGCAATATGGGCTATAAAAAATGTGCCCGCGTTTAAGTCTGAAAGTTATACATCCGCTCCCAAAAATCATATCAGCAGCATACAATTCCAGTTACATTCTATTACATATTCAAAGGAGAATGTTTATATAGCGATGAAAGATTGGTATGCTACGACAGCTGATCTTATGAAAGATCCTGATTTTGGCTCTCAATTGCACGAAACCAATGATTGGATCAATGATTGGATAAAAAAACTAAGCATTACCGGCACAGATTACGAGAAGGCAAATAAAATTTTCCAATATATACGTGATAATTTCACATGTACAGATCATAATGCGATCTGGCTTTCGCAGCCCTTAAAAAAAACAATGCAGCTAAAAACCGGGAATGTAATTGATATCAACCTGCTGCTTACTGCAATCTTTATTAGCCAGGGGTTTGATGCCAACCCGGTATTATTGAGTACGCGTGACAATGGGTATGCGAATGAAGGAACGCCCCTGATCAGCCAGTATAATTATGCACTTTCACGTGTAAAAATTGATGACGGCTATTTCCTACTGGATGCATCCCAAAACAGGCTCGGTTTTGGGAAATTGACGCAAGACAGTTACAATGTTTCCGGTAGGATTATTAATAGCAACCAGCCGGCGCTGGTCAGTCTTTCTTCCGATTCGTTGGTGGAATCTAAGGTTACCACAGTATTTATAATAAATGGGGAAAAATCAGGAATGGAAGCAGGATATACTACAAACCTGGGATATCTGGAAAGTTTGCACCTAAGAAATAAACTCGCAGGTACAAAGGAAGAAGATTATTTTAAAGAGATAAGTAAAGATTATCCGGCTGAAATTAAGATATCAAATATTGTTATTGATTCAGTAAAACAATATGATGAACCGATCAGTATTAAGTACGACATGAAACTCGATTTTAGCGACGAAGACGTTATTTATTTTAACCCATTATTTAATGAAGCCTGGAAAAATAATCCTTTTATATCTGCCGAACGACTATACCCTGTTGAAATGCCATATAGGATTAATGAAACCTATGTACTTAACATGGAAATTCCTAAGGGATACATGATAGATGAGATCCCTAAAAGTGAGCGCGTAAATCTGAATGATAATGAAGGAATGTTCGAATATATCGTTTCGAAAAGAGCAAGCAGTATTCAATTGAGATGTCGTTTGTCACTTGAAAAGGCAGTCTTCCGCCCCGATGATTATGCGATTCTGCGTAATTTTTTTGGCTATGTAGTCAAAAAACAGGCTGAACAAATCGTTTTTAAAAGAATAAAGTAAAGTCTGTCATATGAAAATGCTAATCTGCGGCCTGTTTTTTTGCATAGCTGTATCAGGATCTTCACAGGATTACAAAACATCGCTTATTCCTGACTCATTAAAATTGGGTGCGAATGCTGTAAAACGGTTTGAAGAACTGCATGTGATTATTAAAGGGATCGATAAAGCGATTGTGAAACATCGGTATGCGATCACTATTCTGAATGAAAATGGGGATGAATTTGCGTATTATAATAATTTTTACAGCAATCTTATTTCGTTAAACGATATATCAGGTCGGTTGTTTGACGCAGAAGGAAAGCTTTTAAAAAGTATTCATAAAAAAGATATTTCCGATATGAGCGCTACCGATGACGCCAGTTTACTCACTGATGCCAGAAATAAAAAGTATACGTTCTATAATAAATCTTATCCATACACGGTGGAATTTGAGGATGAACAGGATTATAATGGCATTTTTTACCTGCCGGCCTGGCTGCCCGTGGAAGATGAAAAATTTAGTGTCCAGCAAAGCCGTTTTGTTGTAGACGTTCCATCTGCCGACTATCAATTGAGATATAGGCAATTTATTTATTCTTTAGAGCCAACGATCACAGGTAATAAGCCTGTTACCTACGTGTGGGAGATCAAAAATCAAAAGCCGGTTATTTTTGAAGAATTTCAACCCGATTTTCGACAGATCATCCCTGCCGTATATATAGCTCCGTCAGACTTTTCAATAGGAAGTTTTAAGGGTAATATGAATACATGGAAAGGACTCGGCCAATTCATTTTTGCCCTTAATAACAAAAGAGATGAATTGCCAGAGAATATAAAATCTGATATTTATAAACTGACAGATGGTATTATCGACAGAATGGAAAAAATAAAAATTCTTTATGGCTATCTTCAAAAACACACACGTTATATCAGTATTCAGTTGGGTATCGGAAGTTGGCAGCCATTCGAAGCAAAATATGTTGCTGAGAAAAAATATGGTGATTGTAAGGCCCTTTCAAATTACATGGTAAGTATATTGAAAGAAGCAGGGATAAAAGCGCATTATGTACTGATAACTGCAGGAGAAGGGAAAGCAGGTCTTATGGAAGACTTTCCATCGGCTTATTTTAATCATGCGATCTGCTGCGTGCCAAACGGGAAAGATACCTTATGGCTTGAATGTACCAGTCAAACAAAAGCGGCAGGTTTTATGGGTTCCTTTACCGGAGACAGAAAAGCATTGATGATAGATGATGACGGAGGCCATGTTGTGAGTACCCCATCTTACCAGGCGGAAGACAACCAGCAATTGCGAAAGGTTAAAGCTACAGTGGATGCGGCAGGTAACATGACAGCGGAAGTGAATACTCATTTTACCGGGATCCAGCAGGAACTACAACATTCTCTTATTCATGATGCAACCATAGAAGAAAGAAAAAAATACCTGAATAGGGCACTAAGCCTGCCAACATACATTGTAGACAAGTCTGATTATAAAGAAACTTCCGGGATCATACCTTCTGTTGATGAGTTTTTGCATGTAGAAGCATCCAATTATGCAACCGTTTCAGGAAAAAGAATGTTTATAACTCCAAACCTGTTTAACCGTTCCGTTACCAAATTAACTGAGGAAAAAGAAAGGAAATATCCCATCCGGTTCTCTCTTTCATTTAGGGACATAGACACTTTATATTTTTCAGTTCCACCAGGGTATATTTTGGAAGCGAGGCCTAAAGACGTAAGTCTTAATAACCAGTTTGGAAAATACACGATCAGCTATAAAATTGACAATGATAAGATAGAGGTTATCCGTTCAGAAGTAGGTCAACGGCAGGTATTCCCCGCCTCAGATTACCCCGACCTGGTAAAATATTTCGACGCTATCTATAAAGCCGATCACAGCCGTATCGTGCTGGTAAAAAAAGAAGGATAACTGTCGGTTACTTACAAGCCGGTGGCACCTGGTTATCGATCGCTTCCTTAATATGCAGGTAAAGATCTTTTTTATCAATGGTCACCAGTTCCTTTGTCAACACAACAAATGCATAACCTCGGCACCTGTCTATCATCGCCCAGCTTCCGAACAGGTCAGGGCATGCAATCACCGTAGCGGTTCCCTTTTCATTGGTGGCCGTTATCCATTCGCCAAAACCATAATTATAGCCTTCTGTTATTTTAGGAGTGTATTTGATCAGCGCCGGCGTAGTCCGGATCATTTCCATTTCTGCAATGGATTTCTCACTCAGGATCCTCTTATCATTAAATATGCCCTTGTTCAGGATCATCGATAAAAAATTCAGGTAGTCGACTGCGCTTGATAATGCGCCACCAGAAGGATTGGCAGCGCCAAGGCTCGCAAAATTTGTACTACGCATCATCATCGGACGGGTTATCCTGTCACCCATCAATTGTTCAAAACTTCTTTTAGTGATCACCTCCAATACTCGCGCCGCTATATTCATGCCGATATTACTGTAACGGAACTCAACCGAAGGGTTTGCCTGGATATCCTTTTTTGAAGCAAAAGATTCTACCTCTTCTTCCAGTGAAATGAACTTTTTATTTGCTTCAAAACCCGACATACGAACGCCATCTGATTCGATACCCGTAAAATGCGACAGGCAATCCCTTATCGAAATATATCCTTTGGCATATTTTGAAAAAACAGGCAGGTATTTGCTTACCTTATCATCGAGTGATAGCTTGCCCTGGTCAACAAAGGTCATGACCAAAGCAGCCGTAAGCCAATTGCTCCAGCCAGCCACAGGCGCCTGGGTTTTAATGTTACAGTCACCAATGTTTTTCTCGTAAACGATTTTCCCCCCTTTATAGATCGCCAGCACCGCTTTGCCTCCCAATTCCTTTCTCGCCGCCTCCATCTTATTACCCGCCTCTGAAAAATCGGTCTGCGCATTCAACCCCTGAAATAATAGCATGAAAACAAAAACTGTACTGACTTTTACGCAGGTTACCCTCGAAATTGCGGTCATATTTGCCGGATTTTTTTATTGGATTAGGATTTGTATATTAAATAAAGTTATTTGAAAGTTGATTCCAAAAAATGCTTTTTGCGACATTCATAAGATCTGTCCGGCATTTTAACTTTCTGTTTGCCTATAACGCTGAATTGGCAGGGATTCGTATACCGGCAGATCATAATCGTAAAACGGCGTAAAAATATTTCTATGAACCTGAATAATTATACCATTAAGGCCCAGGAAACCATCCAGGCCGCCCAGCAAATTGCTTTTAACAACGGTAACCCTAATATCGAGACCAATCACCTGCTCAAAGCATTGCTGGCCGATAAGGATAGCCCCGTGGAATTCCTCCTCAAACGTAACAATGTGAATATTGCTTTTGTGGAAGGGAAGGCGGATGAAAGTATCGCAAAGCTGCTCAAAACATCTTCCGGCGAACCTGCGCAAAGTATGGGACGTGACCTAAACAATGCGCTTTTGAAGGCCAACAGTTTACTAAAAGAGTTTAAAGATGAATTTATCAGCACGGAACATTTGCTCCTGGCATTGGTGGAAATGAACGATGATACGGCAAAGACATTAAAAGCCGCCGGTCTCACGCCCAAAGGATTGATCACTGCCATCAAAGACCTGCGAAAGGGAGATACGATACAATCGCAAACCCAGGAAACACAGCTAAACATGCTGAATAAGTTTGCCAAGAACCTTAATGAACTGGCCGAACAGGGAAAGCTTGACCCGGTAATAGGCAGGGATGAAGAAATACGAAGGACACTGCATATTTTAACCAGGAGAACCAAGAATAACCCGATACTGGTGGGAGAGCCTGGTGTGGGTAAAACGGCTATTGTGGAAGGACTCGCTATGCGGATCATTAATGGGGATGTACCGGATAACCTGCGTTCCAAAACCATTTTTGCACTTGATATGGGCCAGCTGATCGCGGGCGCCAAGTATAAAGGAGAATTCGAAGAACGGTTAAAAGGCGTTGTGAAAGAAGTGGCTACCAGTGATGGCGAGATCATTTTATTTATTGATGAGATCCATACCCTGATCGGTGCCGGTGGCGGGGAAGGGGCTATGGATGCGGCCAATATTCTCAAACCGGCCCTGGCACGTGGCGAATTAAGGGCCATTGGCGCCACAACACTAAATGAGTACCAGAAATATTTTGAAAAGGATAAGGCCCTTGAAAGACGCTTCCAGAAAGTGATCATAGATGAGCCGGGTATGGAAGACGCGATCTCTATTTTACGGGGATTGAAAGACAGGTATGAAACGCATCACCATGTGCGTATCAAGGATGAAGCGATCATTGCAGCGGTAGAATTGTCAACACGGTATATGACCGACAGGTTCCTGCCCGATAAAGCCATTGACCTGATAGATGAAAGCGCAGCAAAACTGCGCCTCGAAATGAATTCAATGCCGGAAGAACTGGATAAACTGGAAAGACAGATCCGCCAGCTCGAAATTGAAAGAGAAGCCATCAAGCGGGAGAATGACGATGCAAAACTCAAAGAACTGAATATTGTGATCAGCAACCTGGTGGTAGAAAGAGATACCCTGAAATCGAAATGGAAACAGGAAAAGGAACTGGTAGAAAAAGTACAGAATGCCAAAGCAACCATTGAAGATCTGAAGCAACAGGCCGACCAGGCCGAAAGGAATGGCGAATATGGTAAAGTGGCCGAGATCCGTTATGGCAAGGTAAAGGAGCAGGAAACCCTGATCAATGAGATCACAGCGCAGATAAACAGTTCTACCGATAAACGTTTATTGAAAGAAGAAGTGGATGCCGAGGATATTGCGGAGAACGTTGCCAAAGCAACCGGCATACCGGTAGCGAAAATGCTGCAAAGCGAAAGAGAAAAACTCCTGAACCTCGAAGATGAATTGCACCAACGCGTAGTGGGCCAGGAAGAAGCGATCACCGCCGTAGCAGACGCTATCCGCCGGAGCCGCGCAGGTTTACAGGATCCCAAAAAACCGATCGGCTCATTTATTTTCCTGGGTACCACCGGTGTAGGTAAGACGGAACTTGCCAAAGCCCTTGCTGAATACCTGTTCGACGATGAAGGCATGATGACACGGATAGACATGAGTGAGTACCAGGAAAAACATACCGTATCACGACTGGTTGGGGCACCTCCCGGTTATGTAGGATATGATGAGGGCGGGCAGTTAACGGAAGCCGTGCGGCGTAAACCCTATAGCGTGGTATTGCTGGATGAGATAGAAAAAGCGCATCCCGATGTATGGAACATACTGTTGCAGGTATTGGATGATGGCCGGCTTACAGATAATAAAGGCCGGGTAGTGAATTTTAAGAATACGATTATCATCATGACCAGTAATATCGGAAGTCACCTGATACAGGACGCTTTCGAGAAGGTGAATGATGCCAATGTGGAAGAAGTTACGGATAAAGCAAAAGTTGAAGTGATGAATTTATTGCGCCAGACGATCCGCCCGGAGTTTTTAAACAGGGTGGATGAGATCATCATGTTCCGTCCTTTGATGAAAAGGCAGATCATGGGCATCGTTAAAATTCAACTGGAAGAGTTGAAGAAACTGACAGCAAGAAATAATATCAATATCAGCTTTAGTGATTACCTGCTGGAGTTCCTGGCCGAGCAGGGATATGATCCGCAATTCGGGGCACGTCCATTAAAGCGCCTGATCCAGAAACAGATCATTAACGGATTGAGCAGAAAAATACTTGCCGGTGATGTTGATAAAAGCAAAACTATCCTTGTGGATGTGTTTGATGGGGTTGTGGTGTTCAGGAATGAAGACGATCGTAAGCAGTAAGTATTATATTTGGTTTGAAAAGTAATGGAACGTTTCACTGCCATCATACATCAGTTTAAAGAAAACGCCGAAAAAACCGGCTGGACCTATATTGAAATACCCGCAGATATTGCCGGAAAGCTTCATCCTGAAAATAAAAAAACATTCCGCGTAAAGGGAAAACTAGACAAACACCCGATTGCCGGTGTCGCCTTATTTCCCAGGGGTGATGGTAGCTTTATGATGCCCCTGAATGCCGATATGCGCAAAGGAACGGCAAAGAAGAAAGGAGGGATGTTAGTGGTGCAATTATCCTTAGATACAGCCCCTGTTGCCATGCCACCCGGGTTCGCTGACTGTCTTGCCGATGAACCAGGAGCGAAACTTTTTTTCGAAGGACTCAAACCTTCGCACCGCAACTATTTCATCAAATGGATCGGCGGGGTGAAAGGCGAAGCCGCTGTAGCAAAACGTATCGCGCAGGTTATTACCGCACTCGTTAAAAAACAGGATTTTGTATCCATGCTTCACGAACACAAGGCAGACCGCGAAAAAAACCGGTAATTGGGATAGTGCAATACTATCTACAATTCCGAAAACTCAGCAGGGTTCAATAACAGGATATCCGATTTGGAAACCACATGCTGGTATTCGGGCAAGGCAGATAATTTTGTCCATTCAGGATCCACTTTAAATTTACCCCAGTGTTCATCCCTGTCTGCCATATTGTTAAAGCTGGTCATATACATCAGGTTGGGCATACGGCTGCCTGCCAGTACCTCCGCATAAAAAACGGCATTGAACTGGAGCCTGTTGAACAAAGCAACTTCACCACCGTCATTGAACATCTCCACTTTTTTGCGGTAAAGTTTTTCCGTTGGCCCTTCATAACTCCGCAGCTCATATACCCTGTCTGTTTTATTACCCGTTAGCGCAGGTGCCTGGAATTTCGGCATCATAGGAAACGCTTTTAATACGATCGACTCGATCCTGTTAAAGGCAATAGCATTATATGCAGAATTCCAGTAAGCATCTCCGGCCTGTACCAGCGCTGCATCTTTTACGAGCAGGTCCTCCAGCGTATTCACCTGTTCCAGTGAACGTAAGGGTATAAAAACATACACTCTTTTATCTACGGTTGTATCATTGGTTACCGGGTGATAAACACCTGCTTTACCGATACCGGACCTGTGCAATGCAGGCAGGTAAGCATCCTTTAAAAAAGCATCTACTTTTTTTACCTGCTCATTAGTGCTCAGGCGGTACACTTTTATTTCATAATATTCTCTATCTGCCGCTTTGTACGGTTTGGCAAATGAAAAAGAAAAAAATAACAGGAAAGCGATGGCGCTCAGCAGTGTGGTCTTTTGTATCATATGGCAATGTTTAGTCTGTATGTGTTAACCTATATATCAGGATAGCCGTTCTTTGTACCAGAAAAGGTAATTCTTTCAGATTGATCGTTTCCCCGGGCGCATGTGCGCCGCTGCCGGAAGCGCCCAACCCGTCAATACAATCCAGGTACCTGGCAATATAGGAAATATCACCGGCACCACGTGATCCCGGGTCGCCGGCTACTGTGGGGCCGATGCCCATTGCCAGGCTGGTCTCATTAATTAATTTCAGCACCCTGTTATTGCCTTCCGTGGGTTCCATCGCGGGGATCCCATCACGGAACTGGATATCCGCTCTGGCACCGGTCAGGTTCCGGGCAACAATCGCCTTCATTTTTACACGGGCAGCTTCTTTTTGCTGTTCCGTTAAAAAACGCAGGTCGCCGGTTACCAATACAGCCGGCGAAATGATATTTGTTTTCCCGATCGCTTCTCCCTTCGCCTTTTTTTCATCATACAGCATTTCAGATCCGCCTACGATCAGTCCCGGATTGAAGGTTAGGTATTTTTCCGTGCTCAGTTCCTCGCGGAACTGGTTCAATATCCTGGCCGCCTCATAAATGGCGCCGTAACCGGAACCATTGCTGAAAACGCCCGATGAGTGTCCTGTTTTTGCAGCCACGTTCAGGGTCCAGCTACTCGCGCCCCTTCTTGCGGTAGCAACGGTATTCAAACCATTAGCGCCCTCAAAGGCCAAAGCAACCTCGCAGCTTCTGGCCCTTTCTATGAAATCTTTACGGCTAACACTGCTGGGTACACCCGCTTTCTCTTCATCGCCGGTTAAATAGGCAATAATAGAAACATCATTCAATAACCCCTGCGACTGAAGCGCCTGTAAAGCCATGATCATTACTACATCGCCGCCCTTCATATCATCTACGCCCTGGCCGGTTGCGGAGGAATCAGTAAGCCTTTGGTAGGGCGAAAAAGCCATATCCAGCTCAAAAACAGTATCGAGGTGACCGATCAGGAAAATACGTTTGCCTTTCTTCCCTTTACGGGTGGCTACCAGGTGACCGGCCCGGTTCAATGAATCAGGCAGGTTAACCCATTCGGTGGAAAACCCTGCTTTTTGAAATTCCCTGCTGAAAATGGCACCCACCTTTTTTACACCCTCTTTGTTCAGGGTACCACTGTTGATATTGACCGTTTCCACCAGCAATTTTTCGGCATCGGTCATATGCTGGTTGATATAAACGATCAGCTTTTTTTCCTCATCCGACAAAACCTGGCAAAAAATAGTATTACAGAGAAGCAACGCATAAACTACCGTGAGTATCTTTTTCATGAAGCAGTAATTGGGTATGCCAAGATAAGAAAAGCTTTTAACATACCCTTAGTAAACAACCTGGATGGTATCCGTGTCTGGTAAAACAATAAGGGTAAAGAAATTCAACACACACAATTTTTTTAATGATCACAACGCTACGCTAAAACCAATACACATGAAAATCAAACATTTCTTCTTCGCGGCCAGTATGGCTATCATGGTATCTTTTGTTATGACAGCCTGTAATAAAAATACTTCTGCTGAAGCATCAGCAACCGGTAAACAACAGTTATCACTTTATTTGACTGATGGACCGGGTTTATTTGACCAGGTACTGATCGATATCCGGTCCGTTAAAGTTTTGGTGGATACCAGTGCCAATACACGCAGGCACGATAGTACCAACTGGGACAGGATGGGTGCGAACGACCAGCACAAAGACTCCTCATTTGTATGGGAAACACTGAACATTTCTCCAGGCATCTATGATATTCTCAAACTGCGCAACGGCGCTGATACCCTGCTGGCATCATCCAATATTACAAAAGGCGCCATCCGTGTCATCAAGATCGAAATCGGTACGCATAATTCTGTTGTGAAAGACAGTGTAACCTACCCGGTTTCTTTACCGACAAATGCGCTTAACTATATACTGATCACCTTACAAGGGAATGAGTGTGAAGAATACCTGCCGGGTAAAAACCGCTTATGGCTCGATTTCGATATTACCCGTTCCATTGTCCAGGATGGTAACAGGTTACTATTACGCCCGGTATTTCATTTCTATACTGTTAGCACCACCGGCAGTATAGCAGGCAGGGTAGGGCCAAAAGACGGCTTCCCGGTAGTAACTGTTTATAACGCAACGGATACAGCCTATGCTTTGCCTGATAAAGAAGGAATTTTCAGGGTAAGGGGAATGAAAAATGGTACTTATTCCGTGTATATCAACGCATCAAACGGATATAAAGACACTACGATAACCAATGTGGTTGTTCATGCGCCTGGTGAAACTTCGGTAGGCACGATCAAACTACGTAATTAAATAGCGTTCACATAGGTTTAGGGAAAAGGGGGAGTAGCAATACTCCCTTTTTTTGTTTTTTAACCTGTGCCGGGATTTCGTATAGTTTTGTACATTTCCATAGCAAAACGGATGTCTTATTTTCTTTATTCCGTAAAACAGATAATTTTCCAGCTATGGCAACTAACCGTAAAGCGGCAATCGGGTTTATCTTTATTACCCTCCTGATCGATGTAACAGGTTTTGGCCTGATCATTCCTGTTATGCCAAAACTGATAGAACAGTTACTCGGCGTAACCAGTATCAGCCTTGCCTCACAGTATGGCGGCTGGCTCACATTCGCATATGCATTCATGCAGTTCCTGTTTGCACCCGTACTTGGTAACCTGAGTGATAAATACGGAAGAAGACCGGTATTGCTTTTTTCCTTATTCGGTTTTGGAATCGATTACCTGTTTCTTTCCTTCGCACCCTCTATTGCCTGGCTATTTGTAGGAAGGCTGATCGCCGGTATTACCGGCGCCAGTTTTACCACAGCCTCCGCTTATATTGCAGATATCAGCAGTCCTGAGGACCGTGCAAAGAATTTTGGTATGATAGGGGCTGCTTTCGGGTTAGGATTCATTGTTGGCCCGTTAATCGGCGGTTTATTGGGTGAGTTGGGTCCGCGTATACCGTTCCTGGTTGCTGCTGGTCTTGCACTCACCAACTGGTTATACGGTTATTTTGTGTTACCGGAATCTTTAGATAAAGCACACAGGCGCCCGTTCGAGTGGAAACGCGCCAACCCGGTGGGGTCACTGTTACAACTAAAAAAATACCCCGCGGTGGGTGGGCTGGTAGGGGCATTTGTATTGATCTACCTCGCTTCACATGCTGTACAAAGCAACTGGAGTTTTTTTAATATTGAAAAATTTCAGTGGACCCCTAAAATGATCGGCATCTCATTGGGTATGGTGGGTTTATTAGTGGGAGTGGTACAGGGCGGACTGGTCAGAATAATCAATCCCCGGATCGGGAACGAAAAAAGTATCTATTTCGGTCTGGGTTTATATGCACTTGGCCTTTTATTATTTGCATTCGCCTCTCAAAGCTGGATGATGTTTGTTTTCCTGATCCCTTATTGCCTCGGGGGAATTGCGGGCCCCGCGCTCCAGTCCATTATATCCGGTCATGTACCACCTAACGAGCAGGGCGAACTGCAGGGTGCCTTAACCAGTTTAATGAGCGCTACTGCTATTGTAGGGCCACCGCTTATGACCAATTCATTCGCCTATTTTACCAGCTCAAAGGCGCCCGTTTATTTCCCCGGCATCTCATTCCTCATAGGCGCCGTTTTTATGCTGTCAAGCGCCATCTGGGCCTATTATACCCTCCGAAAAGAGAAGCCGGAAGTGGCTGAAGGGATTAAGAGGCCGGAAACTATTTAACCTTGCTCGTGAACCAGCTTGCCCGGATGGATTTCATTTCTTCGGTGAGTTCTTTACCCGATTGCTCAAAAGGAATAATGGCAAGCGATACCTGTTCTTTCAGGATGAGTTTTGCCAGCTTTTCTGTATTCCGGTGTTTGTAGCTAACCATTACCACATCCCCCGGCTTTTTTCCGGATAAAAAACTGGTTAGGTCGCCGGAATTTTTGACAGGCGTTTCGTCCAGTTTCAAAATCTCATCGTTGATGTCAAGTCCTGCTTCATAAGCCGCCGAACCTTTGATCGTATTACTACCAATAACCAGCCTGGAGAGTTCTGTAGTACGGGGTGCGATACCAAAAGAAGGTTTGCCTTCTGTCATATTCTTTATTTCATAACCGGCTTTACCGAGTAACGAAGCATAATCGATCGGTTCATGGCCCAGGATATATTTGCTGAAGAACTGTGCCGCAAAAGCTGCATCGCTTACCGAAGCCAGCGTTTCCTGCATCGTAGATAAGGTATAAGGCACTTCCGTTTTGCCGAAACGTTTCCACATGGCCTGCATAAATACGTCAATGGTTTTATGATACCTTGTCTGCAGTTCAAGATCCAGTGCAAGCGCAATAGCCGCGCCATAGGTATAATAGGAAGTGAACATGTTCCCATAGTTATTAAAGTCGATCGACACGGAAGCATCTACAAAAACCGCGTGGTTGCTGGCCTGTACGGGCGAATAGAATTTTGCCCCGGGTGTGTTTTGTTTGGTATTTACTAAAAATCCGATTGTTCCGAGGTAGGTCTTATCATTTGTAAAACCTGCGCGGGCAAGCAGCAACGAACCATAGTATTGTGTAAACCCTTCGGCGCACCATAATTCATGACTCATATTGCTTTTCTCGAAATTGAAAGGCTCCAATGTTTTTGGCCGTATGCGTTCCACGTTCCAGTTATGGAAATATTCGTGTGCAAAAACACCCAATACGCCATTGGGATTAAGGGAAGGCGCCGGAACGGTGATCATGGTTGAATTGCGGTGTTCCATTCCATCGCCTTTTACAAAAGAATTGATACCTGCAATAAACGTATAACTGCCATAATCATAAGCGGGAAACTCACCGTAAACGGCTCTTTCTTCCTCCACTAATTTTTTTATATTTTCTGCCAGCTGATCTGTTTGCGCATCTGTTGCATCGGCTTCCAGTGCTACACGCATGGTATACGTTTTACCATTTGAGTTATGAATGGGCCATTCCCGTATTTTTTGGTCGCCGATTTTAGTAGGGCTATCCATGAAATATTGTAAACCCGGTGCGGTAAAGGTATTGGGCTGTTTTGTGGGCGCCAGTTGTGTGGCGATCACTCCCTTGTTTTCTTTGGGCAGATCAAAGCGGATCTCAATCGGCGCCTCATCCATGCCTTTCATCCACATAAATGCGCCGGGCATATTCAGGTGAATACTTTCGGGGTCGATACCTACATAAGTGCCGTCTGCATAATTGCCATACAAAGTATAACTGATCGTAACTGTTCCGTTATGTTTGGGTACCTCATATACATCGCCATCGATCCTGTTGACCACGATCGCTTTACCATTTTGATCGGCGGCGGTTACATCATACACATTCTTCCCGAACTCATGCGTGGCATACCTGCCTGGTGAGGACCGGCTCATTTTAAAAATAGCCGGTTTCAACGGGATATTACTGGCCGTAAGCTCAATCCGGGCCTCATGGTGTATGGCATTAGGGAAGGATACTTTATAAAGGATCTTCTGGGCACCGGCCTGGAAGAATACAAAAAACAATAAGCAGAGTGTAAGCAGTTTTTTCATTTGGTGGTTTTTAATGGGATGGCTAAGATAAACCACCGCCGTCAAACTGCGCCTTTGTGCCTTTGCAAGCTGAATATTTGTACGCAAGGCGCAAAGACGCAAAGTATAGGCAATTAGAAAATAACTAATTGATTATTATAGTTTTAGATCTTTTAATTTAAGATTATTTCCTTGCATATTTAACAGACTATATGCATATTTATTAGGTAGGCAACTATTTTCGCCTTACCTTCGCCGCCATTAATTATTTACAATTTTACAAATGGACACACAAATCACAGGAACTGTTAAGTTCTTTAACGAAGAAAAAGGTTTTGGATTTATTAAGCATGATAACTCCAACAAAGAAACTTTTGTACATGCTAATGGCTTGGTCGATCAGATCGAAGCAAACGACAAAGTCGTTTTTGATGTACAGGAAGGACGTAAAGGCTTAAATGCCGTTAACGTGAAACGTTTAAGTTAAACTAAACTTTCTTAACCTACTATAAGGCCATTTCGCTCAGCGGGATGGCCTTTTTTGTGAGGCCGCATTCATAAAGAAATTGAAATTATATTTGCCCACTTAAATCTTGTCCAGATGTCAGAAACCATGCAGCAATTACACGAAACTGTAGCGTATATCCGTCAATTAGTTGATTCAGAAGCCACTACAGGCATTATCCTGGGTAGCGGGCTGGGCAACCTGTCTAATGAGATCAAAGTTGAAAAGGAGATCGCTTATAATGAGATCCCGCATTTCCCGGTAAGTACCGTAAAAGGGCATAAAGGGCGTTTACTATTTGGGGAGCTGGGTGGTAAAAAAGTTTGGGTAATGGGAGGCAGGTTTCATTTTTATGAAGGATATACCGCCCAGCAGGTTGCTTACCCGGTTCGGGTAATGCGTTTACTGGGTGTAAAAACCTTGTTATTGTCGAATGCGGCGGGAGGGGTAAACAAGGCTTTTAAAGTGGGCGACCTGATGATCATCAATGACCATATCAGCATGTTTACGGTAAATCCACTACTGGGCAAGAACGAGGAAGAGATCGGTACCCGTTTCCCGGATATGAGTGAGCCTTACAGCAAGGCCCTGATCCGAAAAGCAAAAGAGATCGCCGGTGCAAACAATATTTTCCTGCATGAGGGTGTATATACCGGGGTAACAGGACCCACTTTCGAAACACGGGCAGAATACAAACTGATACATGTGCTGGGCGGTGATGCAGTAGGTATGAGCACGGTACAGGAAACCATAGCAGCTGTTCATTCCGGCATGGACGTCTTTGCCGTGAGCGTGATAACGGATCTGGGCATACGCGACGAAGAAAATGTGATCACTCACGAAGAAGTATTACAGGCTGCCAAAGACGCGGAACCCAAACTGACATTACTGTTCACAGAATTGATAAAAACCCTCTGATCCACTTCAATACCTAGTTTTAACGCAATCATAGGCAGCTTAACGTTAATTTTACAGCACATTCGCAAGCATGGCTTTACCGTTACGGCAAAACATACTGATCATTTTTATTTTGTTACTCGCAGGCAATGGGGTATTGCTGGCACAGACGCGGGAAAACCTGCAATTGAGCCAGGGAACCATTTCCAATGTCGGATATGATAGCCAGGGAAGGCCCATCAAAAAAAAGACCGGGACCGATTCTTTGCAGCGGAGAGACAGGTTCGCAGACTCGATCACCATTTTTTACCGGTTTTTTGATTCCACGCGTAACCGTACAATTGATTCTTCCATTAACGATTTTACAACCCGTTTCCCTTTACCCTATTATTATCATAGCCTGGGTAATTATGGAACGGCGGCACAGTCTTTCTTCTTTAACCCGCTGATGAAACCCGGTTTTGATGCCGGGTTCCATCAATACGATATTTATAAATTCACGCTCGAAAACACCAAACTGTATCAAACTACCCGGCCTTATACAGAACTAGGATACCTCCTGGGTAGCAAGGCCGAGCAACTGATCAATATCACGCATACACAGAACAAAAAAAGCAATCTTAATTTTTCATTTGAATACCGTTTCAGCAATGCGCCCGGTAACGTAAAGAACCAGAATGCGAGCCAGAATAATTTCCGGTTTACACTGGATTATAAATCGCTGAATAAAAAATATGAGGCGCTGCTGATCTATATCTCCAACAAAAGCGCCTCTTCCGAAAACGGGGGGTTACAGGATGTATCTAAATTAGACAGCCTGGCGCTTAACGACCCGTACGAACTGGAAACACGCATAGGAGTATCGGGAACGGCCGAGAGGAACCCCTTCAATACCACCGTAAATACCGGTAATATCTATAAAGAATCCATGATACTGCTGCGTCAGCATTATGACCTGGGCAAAAAGGATTCACTGGTAACCGATTCGGTTACGTATAAAATATTTTATCCCCGTTTCCGGATCGAACATGAGTTCCGGCTCTCGGGAAGCAGTTACAGTTTTTTTGATAACAGGGTAGATTCCATACACTCGGCGCGTTATCTCAATTATTTCAATTACGTGAATGATTCCGCCACGATTCGTTTCAAAGATTCCTGGAACGATATGACGAACGAGTTCAGCCTGATCTCCTTCCCTGAAAAAACAAACCTCAGCCAGTTTCTCAAAGCAGGGATCGCCGTACAAAACCTGAAAGGCAGTTTTGATACGATAACCAGCACCAGCCTTTACAATGTATATGTACTGGGCGAGTACCGCAACCGCACCCGGAACCAGGTATGGGATATTGAAGCCAATGGACAATTATACCTCAGCGGTTATAATTCCGGTGATTACGCAGCCTACATCAGTATGAAAAGATTGCTTGGTAAAAAACTCGGGTACCTTAATATCGGTTTCCAGAATGTGAACCGGTCGCCATCGTTCCTGCTAAACCCTTTAAGCAGTTTCCCGGTAAAGAACCGGACAGGATTTGGCAAAGAAAATATTGTTCGTTTTTTCGCGTCCTATGAGAACCCACGCAATGGCTGGAAACTGGGCGGCGAATATTTTGCGGTAAGCAACTATATGTATTTCGACAGCTTTTTCACTGCCAGGCAGGACGCGACCTTATTTAATATCCTTCATGTAAATGCAGAAAAAAAATTCCGCCTGTCAAAGTTCTGGAACTGGTATACCGAAATACATGTACAGCAAACCACCGGTCAGCCACCGGTAAACCTGCCGTTTTTATTAACGCGGAACAGGATCGCCTTTGAAGGTAATTTTTATACAAACCTGTTTTTATCAACCGGTATTGAAATTACGTATCATACAGGGTATAAGGCCGATAATTATTCCCCTTTTCTCGGCCAGTACTTCTACCAGAATACACAGACCATCAGCAACCGGCCCGATATCAATGCCTTTCTACATTTCCGGATCAAGAGTTTCAAGGGGTTCTTGCGGGTAGAGAACCTGAATACCCTGAACCTGAGCAGCTTTTCCTTTAACAAACTGAATTTCATGGCCGTGCAATATCCCGGAACGGCGCTCTGGATCCACTTCGGGATTTGGTGGAACTTTATTAACTGATTCATCTTTTAACAGAAAATCTCCCTGCCAAACAAATCACTTCGTACCTTTAACGGGTAATGAAGAAGTTCCTCACCACGATATTGGCTGTTATTTACCTGTCTGTCAGCAGTGGCATGGTCATGAATATCCATTATTGTATGGGAAAGGTAAACTCGGTCAAATTGGCCGTTTTGCCTGCCGCCAGCTGTATGTGTGGAAAACCGATGAGTAAGAAAGGCTGCTGCAGAACGGAAGCCAAATTAGTAAAGCTGGAAGACGCACAGAAAGCGGCCTATACAGATTTCACCATCAAGTTACCTATTGCTGTTCTTTTTACGGCACTGAATTTATTACAAACCCCTTCCTATAACGCACAACAGATCGTGCTCCCCCAGGTACACCCACCTCCGCTTTTATCCGAACAGGATACCTACCTGCGGAATTGTGTTTTCAGGATATGATGTAAAAATTGCGAAACATCATTGCTACATCCGAATGTAGAAATGAGTAGGCCCATTTTGCTGACGCTTACCTCTGTAACGTCAATCATTGTATCTATATAAAACAACCATCATGAAAATTGTAAAATATTTTGCAGCTATATCTTTCACCCTTATCTCCATTTTTTCATTGGCCCAGGCAAAAACAGATGGCACAACGTCTGAAAAAATAAAAGTATGGGGTAACTGTGGCATGTGTAAATCGCATATTGAAAAAGCAGCCAAACAGGCCGGCGCGTCTTATGCGGTTTGGAACAAAGACACCAAGATACTGGCAGTTACCTTTGACGCTTCTAAAACAAATAACCAGCAGATCCAGCAGCAGGTAGCCAATGCAGGCTACGATACCAAAGACTTTACAGCCAATGATAAGGCTTATAAAGCGCTGGATGAATGTTGCCAGTACGACCGGAAGGCGGCTGCCAAAGACACAAAGCAAAAACAATAATACACCGTTCAGGATAGGATCGCGCTCACTTGCTTTTGGCAAGGAGCGCTGTTCCTGTTTTGTATAAAATGAAAATAATGAAAAAGATATTTTTTATTCTATCCGTCCTGTTTGCGGTAAGTGGGCAGGCGCAAATTACCAAAGCAACTTTACAGGCGAGTGGTTTAACCTGTGCGCTTTGTTCAAAAGCGGTGTATAAGGCACTCTCAGCAGTTTCCTTTGTTGAAAAAGTAGAACCCAATATTCAGCAATCAACCTATGAACTTGTTTTTAAAAAGGGCGCTTCAGTTGATCCTGATGTACTGAGTAAAGCCGTTGTAGATGCAGGGTTTTCTGTTTCCATGCTGAAACTGACGGCTCATTTTGCAGATGTACAGGTGCAGAACGACACGCATATTACCGTGAATAACCAGGTATTTCATTTTTTAAATGTACCGGTGCAGACATTACATGGTGATAAAACGATCACCTTACTCGATAAAAATTTTGTTACCGCCAAAGAGTATAAAAAATATGGTAAGTCTACTGCCATGAAGTGTTATGAAACAGGTGTTATGGCAGGGGAGAGGGTTTATCATGTTACGATATAGAAGAGATAAGGCATAAGGCGTAAGGCATAAGGGAGTGATAAGTATCATACTAATAAACCAATTATGAGAGTTCTGTTAATGATGGTATTTGTGTTAGGCATATTTTATGGGCGGACGCAGGAATTGTATGTTTTTTCGGAGCCGGCGAGCAATATGCCGGCCCGTTCATTTGCATGGAAGGAAACGTTTAAGGGACTGTACAACGCGAGCGATGGAAGGAATGAGAGCCGATATACTACCGAGGGAATGTTTGCACTGAATAAAAACCTGATGCTACATGCCGCAACCGGTTTTTCTGATATGTATTCGGGCGGGATGCAGTGGGAGAGTGCTAAACTATATGGCAAATACCGTTTTTTTTCGCAGGATGGTTTGTACAGTCATTTCCGTATGGCGGCTTTCGCAGAAGGATCATTGAGCCGCAATAAGGCTTTGTATGATGAGCTAAGCCTTGATGGGGATCAAACAGGGGTACAGGCTGGTATTATCGCTACGAAGCTGCTGCATAAGCTGGCAGTTTCTTCGACCATCAGCCTAACCGAAATATTGCAATCAAGTCGCTGGGATAAAACGGTACTGCTGGCTGTGCCTTACCAGGCAGTCAACTATTCCGTGTCGGCCGGATACCTGGTATTGCCCAAAGCGTATACCAATTATAACCAGACCAACCTGAACCTGTATGTTGAATTGCTCGGCCAGAATGCAGTGGATACCAAACGTCACTATATTGATATTGCACCCGCTGCCCAACTGATCTTTAACAGCGAAGCGAAGCTGAATATGGGCTATCGTTTCCAGGTAGATGGGAATATGAACAGGATGTCGGAAATGAGTTGGTTAATCAGCTTCGAATGGTTGTTTTTAGGAAGGTGAGAGAAGCAAGGCATAAGGCATAAGGCGTAAGGGATAAGGTGTGATAAGATCACAAAAGTTTAATCTTTATTTAATATACATACGCAATATCCATTCTCGCCGTTCGGTTTTCATTATATACGCCTTACGCCTTACGCCTTACGCCTTACGCCTTACGCCTTACGCCTTACGCCTTACGCCTTACGCCTTAC
>JANXRX010000233.1 GCA_025352905.1 Bacteroidota bacterium
CATAGTTGTCGAATATTACCAAAGTGAAGGAAAGGCGAATGTAAGATTGCGCTCAGGTAATTTTATCCGGTCCGATTTTGCCGCATTGGCCAACCGTATAAAAGATGCAGACGCTATTGTATATGTAGGCGGTATTTCACCGCAACTGGAAGGGGAAGAAATGCGGGTGAATTACCCGGGCTTTAATGGCGGCGACCGCACTTCAATCGCCTTACCCGCTGTACAAACCGAATTGCTGAAGGCACTCAAAACAACGGGCAAACCGCTTGTTTTTGTTATGATGACAGGAAGCGCCATCGCTATTCCCTGGGAAGCGGAGAATATTCCGGCAATTGTGAACGCCTGGTATGGAGGTCAGTCGGCCGGCACCGCACTTGCAGATGTTTTGTTTGGCGATTACAATCCTGCGGGCCGTTTGCCGATCACATTTTATAAGGGTGACAATGACCTACCTGCCTTCGAAGATTATTCAATGGCCAACCGCACGTATCGTTATTTCAAAGGCGATGTATTGTATCCGTTTGGATATGGATTGAGTTATACAAATTTTACTTATTCTGAACTTAAAGTACCCGCCAGTATCAGCGCCGGTAAAAAGATAATAGTGCAGGCAAAGGTTGTGAATACCGGTAACCGGGATGGTGAAGAAGTGGTGCAGGTATATCTTTCCCCAACCAATACCAACCAGCAATTGGTTCGCACACTGAAAGGGTTTAAACGCATATTCTTAAAAGCCGGGGAAAGCAGATCGATCGAATTTACCTTAAGCGCCCAGGATTTCTCTACCATGGATAATACGGGCCATGCAAAGATACTCACCGGCAAAACCACCATCAGCATAGGTGGCGGCCAACCAGGAACAAAACAAAAAACCAGTTCAGGGCTTGTTTTGAAGAAAGATATTGCCGTGATGTAGTTTATAGTAATGGTGAGCTATGATCCATGACCCAAAAACAAACTAACATGAGAAAAATATTTACACTCCTATCTATCAGTCTCCTATTGCATACCCATAGTATTGCCCAGGAACTGCCGAGGGTGGATATTCCGGGCTCACAGGTGCAGAAAATAACCTCACATATGGTTACTAACCAGGAATACGAGTTACAGGTGCTCTTACCGGGTGGTTATAAGAACAGCGTTAAAAAATATCCTGTTTTATACGTAATGGATGCCCAATGGGATTTTCCCCTGGCTAAATCATTGTATGGACAACATTATTTTGATGGCTTTATTCCCGAAATGATTATTGTGGGTGTTACCTGGGGAGGTAAGAACCCTAACCCGGATAGTTTGCGCGCCCGGGATTATACACCTACCAAAGAAATGCGGCTCCCGCAGAGTGGCGGCGCCGAAAACTTCCTTTCGTTCATACGGAAAGAACTATTTCTTTTTGTTGATTCAAAATATAAAACCGATACTACCGATCGGATTTTAATGGGCTGTTCTTTGGGCGGATTGTTTACCATGTACACACTCTTTACGCATCCGGATATGTTTACCGGGTACATAGCCGCAAGCCCCGCCTATGGGTGGGACAAAGAAGTATTGTATACCTACGAACAAAAATATTTTGACAGTCATCCTACACGCCCTGCCAAATTGTATATGACCATCGGCGACGTAGAGCGGGGTGCGCCGGGTTTTGAAAAAATGGCCAACCATCTTGCCGGCAGAAACTATCCGAACCTGAAGATGCGGTCAAAGGTGTTGGAGAATACGGGCCACTCCGGAACAAAAACAGAAGGTTTTGGGCGCGGCTTACAATTCGTATATGAACGCCCCTCCTTACATTTTGATGCGGCAGCATTAAATAAGCGCGTTGGAAAATACCGGCTGGGTTCATCGGATATTGAAATTAAAATGGAAAACAGCAGGCTGGTTTGTTACCTGAATCCGGGTAATAAGTATGTATTGTATGCAGCTTCCGAAACGGATTATTATGCAAAGTCTGAGTTTTTTATGATCCATTTTTTACTGTCACCCGATGGATCCCAGGGTTTCAGGTTAGACAAGTATGGAAGAACGGATATGGCAAAAAAACTGGATTGATTAAGACAGTTAAATACTAAATTCATAGGATCAAAAGAAATAGATGAAACAGAAATTAAGGAGTCACGATTGGTTTGGCAAGTCTGATAAAATGGGTTTTGTACATCGCTCCTGGCTGCGTAACCAGGGATACCCGGATGATTATTTTACCGGCCGGCCAGTGATCGGGATCTGTAATACCTGGAGCGAATTAACACCCTGCAATGGGCACCTACGTGATTTTGCAGAAATTGTGAAACGTGGTGTTATTGAAGCAGGCGGTTTCCCGCTTGAGTTTCCCGTTACTTCTTTGGGAGAAACCATTATGCGCCCTACCACCATGCTGTTCCGTAACCTGGCCAGTATGGATACTGAAGAAAGCATCCGTGCCAACCCGTTAGATGGCGTTGTGCTGTTAACCGGTTGTGATAAAACCACGCCTTCCACTTTAATGGGCGCCTGTAGTGTTGATCTGCCTACCATCGTAGTTCCCGGCGGGCCCATGCTTAATGGCCGTTTCAAGGGGCAATGCATCGGCTCCGGTTCTTTTAACTGGATGGTGAAAGAAAAACAATTGGTTGAAAATTATACTGCAGAAGATATACACGAAGCGGAAGTAGGTTCAGCCAGAAGCCAGGGGCATTGTATGAGTATGGGAACGGCATCTACAATGGCGTGTATGGTGGAGGCTTTGGGACTCACCTTACCAGGCGCTGCCGCTATCCCTGCGGTAGATGCCAGGAAGAAAGTGATGGCGCAAATGTCGGGAAGAAGGATCGTTGAAATGGTAAAAGAGGATCTGAAACTGTCGAAAATATTAACACGTAAAGCATTTGAAAATTCAATCATCGTAAATGCGGGGGTGGGTGGATCCACCAATCTTATTATCCATTTACTCGCCATTGCAGGCAGGATGGGCGTGGAACTGAACCTGGAAGATTTTGATACCATTGGCAGTAAGATACCGTTGCTGGCAAACCTGAAACCATCGGGTGAATACCTGATGGAAGATTTTTATTATGCCGGGGGATTGCCGGTTGTGATTAAGGAACTAAAGAAATATTTACACAATGAGGTGATCACGGTGAATGGCAAATCGATTGGCGATAACAATAGTAACCCTGTTTGTTATAATACAGAAGTGATTGCCACAATTGATAAGCCTTTGCAGGAGCACGCGGGTATTGCAGTACTCAAAGGGAACCTGTGTGAAGATGGCGCGATCATTAAGCCGTCTGCGGCAACAAAAGAATTGATGAAGCACCGAGGTCCGGCCATTGTATTTGAAACGATGGAAGACTACCATGCAAGGATAGATGATCCCAACCTGGATATCACCGAAAACTCCGTGATCGTATTAAAGGGTGTTGGACCGGTAGGATATCCTGGGATGCCCGAGGTAGGAAATGTGGATCTGCCTGAAAAACTGATCCGCAAGGGTGTTAAAGATATTATCCGTATATCCGATGGAAGAATGAGCGGTACTGCGTATGGCACAGTGATATTACATGTATCTCCCGAATCGTCTGTTGGAGGCACTTTAGCTATTGTTCAGGATGGAGATATGATTGAACTGGATGTGGAGAAACGGCGCCTGCACCTGGATATCAGCGACGATGAATTGAAAAAAAGAAAAGCCGCCTGGACAGCACCGGCGCCAATGGCAACCAGGGGCTATGTAAAATTTTATATTGATCATGTGCAGCAGGCACATCTTGGTGCCGACCTGGATATTTTGCAGGGTGGCTCAGGATCGGAAGTAACCAGGGATCTCCATTAATTATTGCCCTATATGAAAAAGTACCTGTCCTTTTTATTGCTTTTGTTACTGTTCAATTGCAGCAGCCTTCACAGGCATACCAGCAGTATTACCATGAGGCTTGATCCGCTGATCGATAGTATTCTTTCCCGCGACCCGTTATCTGTTGAGATCATCGCAGACGGGTTTGCCTGGTCAGAGGGGCCTTTATGGATCGAGAAAAGCCATATGCTATTGTTTTCAGATGTTCCGCACAATACCATTTATCAATGGACGGAAGCCAAAGGCAAAGAAATATACCTCACACCTTCCGGATATACTGATACCATAAAGCGCGGGGGCGAAACTGGCTCAAATGGTTTAACACTTGATAATGAAGGTAAATTGATATTGACCCAATGCGGTAACCGCCAGATTGCAAGGATGAACGCTTCGCTTGATACACCCGCAGTAAAATTTACCAGCCTTGCGGGAAACTATCAGGGGAAAAAATTCAATAGCCCTAATGATGTGATCGTTAATAGCAAAGGCGAAATATTTTTTACGGATCCACCGTATGGATTAGAAAAGAATATGGCAGATCCGCTAAAAGAGATTCCTTTCCAGGGAGTTTATAAAATCAAAAAAACTGGCGAGCTGATATTACTTACAGATTCAATCACCCGTCCAAATGGCATTTTACTTCTTCCGGGTGAAAAAACATTACTGGTATCCAATTCAGATCCCGATAAACCCAACTGGTACGCTTTCGATATTGTTGGGGATAGCCTGGCTAATGGCAGGATCTTTTACAGCCTCGCCAACTATCCAAAAATACCCAATGAGAAAGGGCTTCCTGATGGCATGAAAGCAGACCATAAAGGGAATGTTTTTGCCACTGGTCCGGGCGGGATATGGATATTTAATAAAACCGGTAAGCTGTTAGGAAGGATAAACGTGGCGGAAGCAACTTCCAACTGTGCGTTATCACCCGATGAAAAAACATTGTACGTAACCAATGATATGAATGTGTTGCGGATAAAATTGCGCCCATAACATTGTTACCAAAATAAAACACAAGCATTGCCTTATGAAGTTATATAAAACAGCGGCGGGCATCCTGATCGAAACGGAGAACAATATTTTTCTTTTAAAAGACAATAACTGGGATGTATTTATTAATGATGACAGCCTTTTTCAGAAACTGGAAAGACTTACAAATACCCTAACGCCAACAGGCAAACCCTTACCTGTAACAGAATTACTTGCGCCATTGGGCAGCCAGGAACTATGGGCCTGCGGGGTTACTTACCTGAGAAGCAAGGTGGGCAGACAGGAAGAATCCAAAGCATCGGGGGGAAGTGATTTCTACGCAAAAGTATATGAGGCCGACAGGCCGGAAGTTTTTTTCAAATCCACGGCACACCGTGTAGTAGGGCCTGGCGAAAAAGTAAATATCCGTAAAGATTCTACCTGGGATGTTCCTGAACCGGAACTGACACTGGTGGCCACTTCTTCCGGCAAAATTGTAGGCTATACCATCGGCAATGATATGAGCAGCCGCAGTATCGAAGGCGAGAATCCTTTGTACCTGCCACAGGCCAAGACCTACGATGCCTGTGCTGCGCTTGGACCCTGTATCTATGTACCCGGACATCCTATTGAATTGGGTACCGGCATACATATGCAGATTGCAAGAAATAATACTATCGTGTTCGAGGGAAATGTTGCCTTAAGCCAGATGAAACGTACACCGGAAGAATTGGTGTCTTTTGTTTTCCGCGAGTGTTCGTTTCCCAATGGTTGTTATATTATGACGGGTACCGGAATTGTGCCAGGCAATGATTTTACCCTGGCAGCCGCCGACGAGATCCGGATCACCATCGACGGTATTGGCACACTGATCAATACTGTTCGCTAAAAAATACTTCTAAACCTGGCCGATGATATTCCTGATAATTCTTTTAGCGATAGCGCTCCAGATTTTCCTGACCGTAAAAAAAGTGAGCCCTTTTTTGTCCCTGCTGATCGTGGCCATTACAACAGGACTTTTATTAGGGATGCAGCCGGCCGCTGTACTGGCATCGATTGAAAAAGGAGTGGGCAGTACCTTAGGCGGACTGGCCCTGATACTCTGTCTTGGCGCGGTGCTGGGTAAGATCATGGAGATCAGCGGCGCGGCAGAACAGATCTCTTCTACGCTTATTAAAAGCTTTGGCGAGAAAAATATCCAGTGGGCGGTATTGATAACGGGTTTTCTGATCGGGATCCCCATGTATTATAATGCCGGTTTTGTGATATTGGTACCCCTGGTATTTTCTATTGCAAAAAGAACGGGCCTGCCATTACTCTACATAGCCGTGCCTATGGCTGCTGCCTTATCAACCACCCATTGCTTTCTCCCGCCGCATCCCGGGCCGGTGGTTTTAGTAAATGCATTTCATGCAAATATGGGTCAGACCTTACTCTACGGCCTTATCATCACCATTCCCACGGTTATTGTAGCGGGCCCCTTCCTGGGAAGGATATTGAAAAAAATAAAAGTAGAGATACCTGATCTTTTCGGCAGCAGTGAAGCGCCGCTTACAAAACTGCCACCTGCATTACAAAGTTTTTGTATTGCCTTACTTCCGGTATTTCTTATTACACTGGCTGTAATAGCCAATGCTTTTTTAGATACAGATAATCTTCTCCGGAAAATACTGTCGTTCACCGGCGATTCAAATATTGCTTTGTTACTCGCCGTGATAGCCGCCATTTATTATTTTGGATTGAAAAACAACCGCGCCATGCCTGAGGTTATGCAGTGGGTTAATGAAGCCATATCTGGTATTGCCATGATACTCCTGATCATCACAGCGGGTGGCGTTTTTAAGCAGGTATTGATCGACAGCGGTACAGGCGCCTATATCGCATCTTTCAGCAGTAAATTACAAATGCCTCCTTTGTTGTTTGCCTGGATATTAACTGCCCTGTTAAGAGTTACCCTGGGTTCTGCAACCGTAGCAGGACTAACCGCTGCGGGTATCGCGGCCCCATTGGTGGCCGCCGGGGGTATCTCCCCGGAATTAATGGTGCTGGCCGTTGGCGCGGGAAGTGTTTTTGGTTCGCATATCAACGATTCAGGATTCTGGATGTACAAGGAGTTCTTTAAGCTATCCCTTAAACAAACCTTTCTCTCCTGGACAGTTATGGAAACACTGATCTCGATCCTGGGGCTGGCAGGTGTACTGGTACTTCATTTATTTGTAAAATAAACCCACCATGTTATGCGATATAAATACCTGTGCATGATCCTGCTTTCTATGGCATGCCTTTTTTTGTATGGTGCACCTGTTAAGATCATATCACACGCAACGGTTACTATGCCTATCGACAGTACAAAGGGTTTGAAGGACTATTTTGCAAAATTCTTTACGATCGGTGTTGCGGTTTCTCCGCGTGCTTTAAAAACTGATGAAGCGGGATTGATCATACAAAACTTCGGCAGTATGACGCCCGAGAATGCAATGAAAATGGGGCCTATCCATCCAAAAGAAAATGAATATTTCTGGCGGGATGCAGATTCCATTATGGCATTTGCCAAAGCCAATCACCTAAAGGTTCGCGGGCATAACCTGTGCTGGCATAATCAGGTGCCCCGTTGGATCTTTACCAATGCCGCGGGTGATACGGTGAGCAAAGAAGTGTTGCTACAGCGATTACAGGAACACATCACAACCGTGGTAAACCGATACAAAGGAAGTATTTATGCATGGGATGTGGTTAACGAGGCAATCTCCGATAAACCCGGCGAATACTTACGTAACTCGGCATGGTACAGGATCTGCGGAGAGGAATTTATTGCTAAGGCATTTGAATATGCTCATGCCGCCGATCCGGATGCGTTGCTTTTTTACAATGATTACAATGAGATCAACCCGGTAAAAAGAGAAAAGATCTATCGCCTGGTAAAGAGTCTGAAGGATGCCGGTGTACCTATTCACGGCATAGGCCTGCAGGGACATTGGGCCATTAATGAACCGTCTGAAGAAGAACTGACCAACACGATCAAAAAATTTGTGGGCCTTGGGCTGAATATCCAGGTAACCGAACTTGATATCTCTGTGTACAATAAAGAACATGACGCAAGGGAAAGAAAACCGGAGGATACCAATACAGAATTTACCGCGGAAAAAGAAAATGCGCAAATAGAGATGTATAAAAGATGCTTTATCATTTTTGAAAAATATAAAAAATACATCACAGGTATCACCTTCTGGAATATCTCCGACAGGAGCAGCTGGCTCGACAATTTTCCGGTACGCGGAAGAAAGGATTATCCCTTGCTATTCGACAAGAACCTGCAACCGAAGAAAGCTTTCTGGGAAGTGGTGAAGACGGTGAAGTAAGTAAACGTAAGACCTCAGTCGTGGGTACTAATCAAATACGACTGACGCCTCACAACTCACGATTGTATATAATTCTGCAAATGAGAGATCGTTTCTTCCTGGTTCGAGATCGTTTCGGTTACCACATCATTGATGGAAACGATTCCTGCGAGTTTTCCGTTCTCGATCACTGGGAGATAACGGATATGGCGCTCCGACATTAACTGCATACAGGCTTCAATGGAATCGGATTGTTTGATACGTGGAAAATCGATTGTCATGATCTCGCCAACCGGCGTATCGCTGGAGTGACGGCCCATTAAAATAACTTTTCGGGAATAATCACGTTCGGTCATAATACCGAGAAAAGCATCTTTATCCATGACCACAACAGAACCAATGTTCTGTTCAGACATGATGCGTAGTGCTTCCATAACGGTGGTATCGGCAGATACCGCCGTTACCCCACTACCCTTCCTGTTAAGTATATCGCTTACTTTTCTCATACAGCTCGATTTAATATCCATAAGATAAATCATTTTCCGGCATTTACTCCAATTCCAGCCCAAAAAAAGCCTTCCTGCAAAACAGGAAGGCTTTTCTATTACAAACCCCGCCCCGCCCAGGGGAGACTGAGGGGGTAAGAGAGATCTAACTCGTTTTCAACGCTTTATCAATCAAAAACACCATATTGGCCCTGTGCGCTTTAGTTTCTTCGTTACCCGAAACTGCCCCACTGAGTTTTACTTTCAGTTTCTTTAAAGTATACAAAGCAGCTGCTTTAGATACGTTATCAAGCGGGGAATTATCTGCGGTCAGCTGTATGGTTCCTCTAACGAAAGAGGTTTGCAGGTACTGCCTGTACACGTTTACATTACCACTGATATCGGCGTCAAAGATCCCTTTTACAAGATCGTTCATCACATCCGCCGTACTGTATTGGTTACCGTATAAACGCGTATTGGTGATCCGCTGAAGTGTAGCCGAATTAAGAATATGCGCCAGTGTACCGCTAACCTGCAATGCCACCAGGTTATTGGTTATCCTGTAATCTTCACCATTAGCCTGCTGATTAAAACCGCGGCGCTGGATCTGCAGATAGGGAAACACCTGTGTATCGGCATCAAAAACATTTGGTGCAAACACGTACTTGGTGAGTACTTCCATTGCTTTTTTCTGAACTGCCAGCGGAACCGGTGTATACGGTTTGGCTTCAGAATGTTGTTCAGGGAAGGTTCTGTCGATATAGACACCACCTATATAACGGCTCACGGCATTGATCATATCCGAACGCTGCCTGTTCAGATTACCATACCGGCTACGCAGTTCAGCGTATGACTGACCGGGTTTGGAATATTTCTGAACCAGTTTACCCATCAGGCTGTTTACCAGCTTAAACCTGTCTTCGGCATAACCGATCGCATCATTGGTAAGATCATTCACATTTACCCTTGGATCCATTCCTTTACCGGGTGAACGCATATCATCCCCATCATTACCAAAAGCCAGTTTTGGATCGCCACTTCTTGACAGTATTTTGGTGAGACCCGCTTCTTCCTCATATTCTGAAAAAGGACGGTATCCGTATTCAATCGCCCAAAGGTCATAAGGGCCTGCTTTTGTGGTATAATAATCACCCTGTTTGCTCCTGTCCAATGACACATTAATCGCCGGGTAATCCATTACAGATCCCATTAATCCAATGCTATGGGTAATGCTTGTATTATTTATTTCAGCAGGAGATAACATCTGGCTGCTTTTCATATTGTGGTTCAAGCCCAGTGTATGGCCCATTTCATGCATGATCAGGTAAGTGAGAAACTGCTTATGCATTTCTGTGATTTCTCCGGCGCTTGCACCTGACATTTCGAGGGTAGTAAGACCTGTGGTATATTGGGCTTTTAACTCTGAAGCAATGGTACAATTATCATAATGGTTCATAGTAAGACCCGGAAACTTCATAAACGACTGTTGTTCAGCAGATGTTCCGTTATATAATTCATCAGCTATAGGCGTAGCGCTTCCGGAGAACCATTCTACGGTAATATCTGCACCGAGGATCTGCCCGGTTCTTGGATTTACAAAACTGGGGCCGATGGCTCCATAAGAAGGCTGTGCGGAGGATACCCAGCGGATCACGTTATAATGGATATCAGCAGGGTCCCATGTTGCATCGTCGGGCATGATCTTCATTTGCAAAGCATTTTTAAAACCTGCTTTTTCAAAAGCCTCGTTCCATTTCATACCTGCCTCATAAATAGTTTGGCGGTATTCGACAGGGGTTGTGTTTTCTATCCAGTAAACCAAAGGTTCTACCGGCTCGCTCATTGCCGCATTCGGATCTTTTTTCTTCAGGTTCCAGCGGTTGATCATGTCTTTATAGGGAGTTACGCTGATACTGGTCTGGTCATTTCTTTCCTGCATAAAAAAGCCTACACGCGGATCGTCTCTGCGTGATACAAAATCGTTTTTAGGCATCGCAATAAAGCTATGCTGCATACGCACACGTACATAACGCGCATCTATTACATCGGGACCGCCGTCGGCCTGTGTTGTAGGGTTATCATAAGAAAGATCAACCACTACATCTGTATTATCCGGGAAAGAACGCAATTGTGCGTATTTGGATTTGGTTGGATTTAAACCACCCAGGTTGAAGATCTGCGCTGCGAAAGGGCTTGGCGAAAATATAGGCTTAACGGGATCAAGCTTTTCACTGAGAAACAGTGCATCAGCATTTACAAGGTAGCCCAATGAATCTTCCAATGCGAACTTATCAGAGAAAAAAACTGCTTCGGGTTTATCTACTTCAGCTGTTTTGCTTACTGCATTCTTTTTATCGTAATATAAATTTGTATTTACGATAGAGAACTCCAGCTTATCATAGGCTTTTTTGATCTTGAACACAAGGTTGGCCCTGTGCATACTCTGGTTCAGGAACAGGGAGGTTGGGCCGCTGATAGAGAAGCTTTCGTAAATGAATTCTTTTTCTAACTGGTCCTTGCGGATATACAGCTGAACACTGCCGGTTGCAGTATCCTGGTATAAGGTAAAAAGACCCTCGTTCTTTTTATTGCCTTTTGTTTTATCAGCCACCGTTTGTTTTTTGGGTGGGGCGGCTGGTTTTGAAGAATCTCCGGCTGGTTTTGCCATACCGGGAGGCGGCATCATGCCTGCAGGCGGCTGTTGGGCGCCTACAGCGGTTGCCAATAACGTCGTTGCCAGCATGGCAAGTATCTGTTTATTCATAGCAGTGTTTTAGACAATCAAAATAAGCCATTTTTGCAAAAAAACAGCCATTGTTTGTATATAAGGCAAGTTTTAACAAACCGGCGGAAATCTCAGCCATTAGCTATGGCTTTTGCGGCTATCCAGCCGCTGGTCCAGGCATTTTGAAAGTTAAATCCGCCCGTGATCCCGTCCACATCCATTACTTCACCCGCAAAGAAAAGACCGGGAACCTGTTTGCTTTGCATGGTATTGGGATCTATTTCACTGAGCTTGATTCCACCGCAGGTAACAAACTCCTCCTTAAATGTGGTTTTCCCTTTCACCCGGAATTCCTGCGCTACCAGGTTTTTGATCAGCCTGTTCTGTTCTTTTGAAGGAAGCTCCGCCCAGCGGGTAGTGGGGTCGATATCACTTTGCGATAGAAGGTATAACCATAAACGGTTAGGCAGGCCGAAAGGGTTCTTATTTCCTGTTTTCTGCGCAGCATACTCTTCGCGCAGGGATGGCCAGTCGTTGCGCAGATCCATTTCTCTGTAATCAGGCAGCCAGTTTATCAATAATGTAAAATGGTATTCTTTACCTGCCAGTTCCCTCGCTCCCCAGGCAGATAAACGCAGGATGACCGGGCCGCTCATTCCCCAATGCGTGATTAGTAAAGGGCCTTCTTCGGCTAACTTACTGCCGGCTATTTTTACAGCGGCTTTTTCTACGCTTAACCCCATCAATTCAGTAACCGGGTTTCCGGGCATATTAAAAGTAAACAAAGAGGGAACCGGTTCTTCAATCGTGTGACCAAGCTTTTTTAACCAGTCGAACATAGCTGATTTTGGGTAGCCGCCACTTGCGATGCAGACGTGTGAAGCGGTTTGGAGTTTGGGGTTTGGGGTTTGGAGTTG
>JANXRX010000237.1 GCA_025352905.1 Bacteroidota bacterium
TTTCCGTGAAGGGGAGTGCTTGGCTTCGTAAATTTTGTAAGAGCATTTTAAAATTGATGGTTGTCTGGTCACTTATTTCAATGCCGTTTTCAGTCGCTGTTGCGGTTAAATAGTTAATTCCATTTATAAAGGGCACATCAAAATTGGCAATACCCTGCACTGTTTCGGTTGTGCCAATTTGTTTACCGTTTAATTTTAATGAGACTTTTTTTTGATTACTGAAAATAGATACTGGCTGTGTGCAACTAAGGTTTGTTTCTGAAGTGGCGAATCCCGAACGAATGTTCCACTCTTTTGAGCCGATCTGGATGTATGGACTACGCAACAAATTTGCCTGATAAAACCGGTACCCATCCTTGGGTTTCCGGTCCCAGGTCAGAAGTCCTTTTGCATTGATATGAGGCGTTGTTTCTGCACGTTGTTCTGAATTAAACTCAGCAAGGTTCCAAACTATGGCGGCTGCAACAAAAGGACGGTCCATCATATCCTTTAAATAAGACCGGTGTAATTTGGTTGTGTATTCTATGGTTTTGTCAAACCGTTCGGGACTAAAGCTATGCAGACGGTTATCTGCATCAGACCCATACTCAGTTATCAACAGAGGCTTGTCAGGAAGCTCTTTGTGGTGATTGTCTAAATACTTGCCAAAATCCTCTAAAGTACCACTGTACCATCCAAGGTACAGGTTCCAGCCTACTAACTTAGGTATTTTAGTCAGGCCAACTTTGTTATAGAGTTCCCAGGCACCATGATTTGGAATCATCGTGTATCGCATCGTATCTTCTTTACGTGTTAGGTCCTCCAGTTCCTGTGCTAATTTGGCTACCGCCTTAAAATATGTTTCCTGTTGTTCCGAGCCCCTGGCATAGCGCGGCATCAATAACACTTCGTTCATGTACGTCCACATAATAAGACTCGGGTGATTGTAATTTTGCCTGATCATTTCCAGATGCATCTGTTTGGCATTGTTTGAAAATTCTTCCGTCTCTGTAATTCTGTTTACGACAGGCGTTTCAACTGAGGTTACAATACCCAGCCTATCGCAGGTTTCTAAAACAGCAGGGTCTTGCGGATAGTGTGCTATCCGCAGGAAATTACCGCCCATCTGCTTCAGCAGTTCTACATCATGCACATGCATCGCATCAGGCAGAGCATTACCCAAGCCTTTGAAATCCTGATGCCGGCTGGCGCCAATTAATTTAACAGCTTTCCCATTAAGGAAGAAGCCTTTATCAGCATCAAAAGCAAACCACCGAAAGCCTAAAGGATTACTGGCTTCATCTAATTTTTGATTGGTAGCCGCGTCAGTGATAGTTGAAACTACCCGGTATAAATAGGGATCTTCTATTGACCACAAACGTTGCCCCGTAAGGTTTTTAAACTCCGTCACGAACGCTAATTTCTGACCCGCATTCGCATTGAACTGACTTTTTTGTTCACTAAATAATTTACCATCGGCATCATAAATTTTTTGGGTTACAATAATGTTTTTTTTGCTGTCGCCTCCATTTACAAAGCCACCCTTAATGTGTACACTCGCGTTGTTAGCCGTAACAACAGGTGTGCTGATAAATATACCTGTCGATGCATAGTTATCACAATCAAAATGTATTTTATTAATGGCTTTTATATAAACATCACGATACATACCCCCATAAAAAGTAAAGTCAGCAGACAATGGAGGAATATTCTCGTTATGGCTGTTATCAACCTTAATTAAAAGCTCATTCGGCGCATTACCATCTGATGCGTAGGTTACATAATTACTGATTGGAAAAGAGAACGTGTTATAACTACCAATGTGTTTGCCTACCTGTTTGCCGTTCAAAAACACTTCAGCTACCTGAGCCACCCCTTCAAAATATAAATAGATTTCTTTTTCTTTCCAGCCGGCCGGAATGTAAATCGTTTTTTTATACCAACCTTCACCCCTGTAATAACCTGGTTCTTCATCTGTTACATCCTGTGCGTTCCATGTATGGGGTACAGATACGGATGTCCATTTATTTTCTGGAGATTTCTTTGTTGTATCACCCTTGAAGAATAACCAGTTGCTGTTAATAGTTGTAGATATCCTTTCCTGCGCAGAAGCCGAAAACGAAATAAAAAATAGTGCAATCCCGACGAATATGCTTGTTTTCATATAGGGTTTTTTAACAGTTGGCTTAAATTGAAATATCCTTGCGTCACTAAAGTACTATTATCACGTCACAGGAACTTTAAATACAATTAAAAACATAATTAGTGGTTTGAGTCTTGTCTAAAACAACAAAACCATCAGGGGCTCGATTCCATTCCAATCGGCCTACATGAGGGGATTCTTGCCCCCCCCTTTTTCTTAAATAAGCACCTATTCTTCATTCATTTTCAATGCGTTACGCGCTAACTCTTCTCATGGTAGTATTCGAAATATGTCACTTTAAACCGTCTGAGCCGAATAAATCCACTAATCGGCTCATGACCAGATATAACTGGCAACAACCGGACTGGCTCCAATTCAGACATTGACAGTGCCAGCAATCCCTGTGTTTATTCATCAACACGAATGGCACCGCGCCATCAGTATTTTTCTTCAATACCTGGTAAAGCTGCTCTTCGTTCTGATTAAATTTGTCAATACTTACTTCATCAGTCACCCATAAAAAAATAAGCAGGACAGACCCGATACTAATCGTTCTGATGTGGCAAATGCAATTCCCGGTCAAGTTGTGCGATAAAAACAGTTTCAAACAAAGAAATGCCATCCTTAGCCGTTTTACCGGAGAACTGTCCGTTTTCATTTTCACCCTGCCGTATCGAGTTGCCGTCTTTATCGCGCAACTGGCTGATAAAAATTTCAGCGTCGCTCTGTGTTTTCCAGTTCGTTTCATTACCCAGGTAGGTGAGTACGTAACTGGTAACGGCTTGTGGCGTCCTGACCAGGATGGCAATATCGTGTCTCCCATCTTTGCTGTAGGCTGTGTTAGACGGCCCCCAGGTGTTTTCTGTTGCCGTATCCTGCACAACTGAAGGATTGTTCCGGATAACTTTCATAACTGCCTCTTCAAGCCTGTATTTAGTGGTATGGTACCTGTAGCCTTTAAGTGCGCTCGCATCGCCACATCCCGAAAACAGGATAACAACAAGGGATAGGAACAACACAAGGCGTATGATCATGATAATAGCAGATATAATTCTTGAAACACGGGCAAGATAGGGTATTCCCGTAAAAAGGCAGGGTGAAGCGGTTGGATACAAAGGCCCATGGTACAGCCGGGCCGCAGCTAATGCAACCTTCAGGGAATGGAGACCCTCATATCCGGAAGAAGGGGGCAATGAAACCGGATCTTGCATTCTATTGCTCATTTGTATTATTCCAACGTCGCTTCCTGTTTTTCTGAATCAATATCACATACATCACAAGAACAAACGCAGCATAAAAAAACTGACCGCGCGAAACGCCTACACCGTATGGAAACCAAATGCCCGGGATAATATGTAATTGGGATATTTCTTGCGGATACATGGCAATTGACACCAATAACAGCGCTAAAACAGCTAACAGGTCTTTTGTGCCTTGTTTACTTACTCCCTGGTAGAGTGTAATCAGCATCACCGCCAATAACAACAATCTCAGGTAGCCCGCAATTGTTTGAAAATATGTATGCATGGAATTGGAAACCCAGGAAAGCGACAACAATTGGGATGCCATGAATAGTAAAGTAACCAGTGCAATCATTTTGGGCAGCCATTTGGGTTTATGCAGAGCAAACCACTCTCTCCATGCCATCAGCCAGCTGCCAAGCACCAGGGGCCTGAGAATAACTGATCCTGCAATCGTAGCCTGCTGCCCACTCTCTATCTGAAACCAGAAGTAAACAGCCTGGTTCAATCGCAGTAGTCCAACCAAAACCAAAGCGGTGATAAACCATTTACATGGTTGTAGCTGTTTGCTGTTTCTGTTCAGCAAGAACATTGCTATTGCCAGCAAAACAAACATTACCGGTAAAACAACTTCCACGATATAGCCTTTTATAGTTTGTTCCCATTGAAACCTGTATTTTTTTTCGATAGCCGTTTTCTCTCCAAGGGTGGGGGCAATATGAATACCCCCTGCACCCGGGCTCAAACCAGCTGCACTCATCCACACCCTGAATGCGATGGTAATATCCTTTCCTTTTTTTACATCTTCCGGCAACAGGAGCATAAAGGGCCGGATACTGTAGGCTATTGGAACTGTACCCGAGAAATCACCTACACTGCCTGAAAGCGCCCCGTTAATAAATAGCTGGTAGGCATTATCAACAGCAGGTGGCGCTGCCAGGGCCAGACTGGTTACTGTTAAACTATCTGATGGAACTTTCAGGCGGTACCAGGCGTAACCTGAATAATTTGGATGCCCTTTGGCGGTCCAGCCCGGTAGAAAGCCTGAAAGACCCACATCGTCATCATGTACCCCCGTTGGTGCAGTAAGGTCCAAGGTTTTCCATCCCGAATGATTATAGCCGGACCGGGCATATTGCATATTATCACCGGTTATAAATTTCCACGGACCGTTAAGTGGTACGAGGTTTTTATCGGCGCTTAATTTTTCTTCAGTAGTTGAAAAATGGGAAAGGTACATAATGGTGCCTGCTACTAAAAGCAAGGTGATAAACAGCATTAAATAGAGCGTAAAAGATCTTTTTGTATTTTCTTGAATACCCATCTGGTTGTAAAGTTAGGTCTGATACTATCTCCGCTAACGACTACCGCCTTGAGAAGATTCCATTACGACAGTTGTTAAGTATGTTTTTGCACGACATTGAAAGTTACCTAAAATATTTTCCCTGATGTGTCTTATTTTTTAGTATTATGTTTATGGCTTACGAAGTGTATATCTTTTAATTATATTACACACATGATAAAAATATCCGCCCTCCTGGCACTGATCACCCTGAACCTTGTTTTCCGCGTGGAGGCACAGCAACAAAAAATGGATTCGGTCTGTTCACTGGTAAAAAAATACTTTAATGATAAGGACGCTTTTAAGCTATACGATTTAACGGCAGAAAATTTTCATAAACAGCTGCCTTGGGAAACATTTAAAAATACCTCCAACACCAACCTGTTCCCCATCGGGGAGATGAAAGAAACTATTTTCGAAGGCAATACCAATGGTCTGAGTAAATACAAAGCAGTTTTTGCAACTGTAAACCTTGATCTGTTGCTAAGCCTTGACAAATCCGGTAAAATAGAAACATTCCTGCTGAGGCCATATACCAATGCCAATGCAAAAAAGAGCGTTAAAGCGCCGTTTAATAACCCGTTAACTACGGCGCTGGATAAGGCTGTGGATAGTGTTATGCAGCCGTTTATGGCACAGCTGAATACCGTGGGCGCCAGCATTGCCATATTCGAAGATGGCAAAACCTATTACTACGGCTATGGCGAAACCGCGAAGGGCAACAACAGCATTCCGGATAATCACACTATTTTTGAAATAGGCTCTATCTCCAAAACATTTACCGCAACCCTGCTGGCTGACGCAGTAAATAAAAATAAAATAAGATTAGACGACCCGGTAAACAAATACCTGCCTGATTCAATTCCCCCTATCGCGTTTAACGGCATACCGGTTACGATTGCATCACTCATCAACCATTCATCAGGCATACCCCGCATACCGGGTAATTTCGGCGCCGGCAAAACTGATCCGTATTTTGATTATGATGACAGCAAAATGTTCAGCTTTTATAAAAACTTTACACCTACACGGAAGCCGGGGGATACATACGAATATTCAAACCTGGCCGTAGGTACAGTGGGTGTTATATTGGAAAGAATACATAAAGACAGTTACGAAAACATGCTGTTTAAAACCATCTGCAAACCCCTTGGTATGAACGATACAAAAGTGTATTTACAAGTTCAGGATTCGGGCAGGTTTGCAAAGGGATACAGTGATGGTAATTTTGCGGCACCCTGGAATTTTAAGGCATTTATGGGAGCGGGAGGTATTCGTTCCACTGTGGCAGATCTAATATTATACGTGCAGGCGCAATTAGGTGCCGCTCCCCGGGCTTTAAACAGAGACATACAGCTTACTCATACTGTAACCTTTAAGACCAAAGATGCAACGATTGGCATGGCCTGGCACTATATCAAGCCCGGCAAGGACCAAATACTCTTTCATAACGGCGGCACTGGCGGCTATAGAAGTTACCTTGCTATAAACCTGCAGAAAAAGTTTGCCGTGGTTATTTTGTCAAATACGACCATCGGTGTGGACGGAGTGGGCAATGAATTGATGAAATGGCTGGAACAGGGATTTTAACTTGTTGATCGACCTTCTCTTAAATTACAAAAAGGAAAACAATCACTACAAATATACCTCCGCGGCGACACATCGTTTTTGCAGAATTGTTTTGGGATTATTCAGACGCATTTTAGAATTAATAACTGCCAGGTAAAATAACAGCCGCGTTTCAACATTTGCATTGGCTTGTTTCCACGAAGTATAGGTATCAGAGATCCCTTTTCTGATTTTTCAATGAGTATATTGCATGTATGCACATCTACCAGTCTTAACCGGAAATGGGCGGTACCCCAATCGCAGGCGAGAAATTTTTTCATGAATGATATGTATTAAGATGGCCTGGCCGGTATCCACCTGAACAGAGAGTTACGAAGAACCAAAGATTACCAAAAACAGGAAAAGGATCTGTCATACAATTCATACGTACAGCATTATTGGCATTTGGCCGGGCAATTTATATAGCCCGGCATTTTTATGCAATCGCGTGATAGTACAGTTTTTATTTATTGCTGCATGTTAAGAATTTACAAAGCAATTATTACCAAATCATCATCTAATTATTAATTCATTTGTTACTATAGGAATCCTGCTGCTTTAAGAGAATGTTTGCATTCTTAAAAAAAGCCATGATCGCCCCAAAACGTTTTTCACTGCTTATACCGGCAATACTCAGTTGTTTGTCGTTCACTGTTTTTGCGCAGAAAAAAATGCCGGTCGCTTCGTACCAATGGAAGACAGGAAATGGTTTCGTGCAGTCCAAGAATTATTACCTGCTGACCCTGTTGCAGGAATTTCCGGATGCAAAAAAAATGATGGAAAGCGATTCTGCACTGGTGCAACTTGGGCGTGCAAGAAATGAAACTGTTGCGGCAAGCCTGGTGCAATGCGAACGCGATGCTTTCTGTTTTACTGAACGGATGAAATTTTCTGATGCAGACATCAGCCAGGCCGGAGAGCGTTTGGCTGCCTTGTACCAGGACGGCAATGCATTGGGCCGTCTGGTATCAAAAGACCTGATCCCTTCCGGGGCATA
>JANXRX010000267.1 GCA_025352905.1 Bacteroidota bacterium
CCCAAGAGAGGCAAACCAGCCCTTCGCCATTTCGCGCCAGGCCGGCAGTCCATCGTAGTGCCATCGTTCCCACATATCAAAAACACGAACCTTCTCATCAAAAACAGATGCGAACGCTTCCAGGTCTTTTTGAAAAACAGCGGTCTGATAAGTTTCAACCAGTGAGTCAAGCTCTGTCATTGTTCGGATTTTAGACTCCCGAAAATACAAAAAAGATAGTATGGTGTAACTGCAGAAATAAATGTTGTTTCTGTATCTTACCGTAAAATCATTGTTTGTTTTATGAGACCAGTATTTATTTTTCTCTTCAGTTTTAGCTCAGTTGCAATGTATGCACAGGATGATGCAACAGTCTATCCTTTTAATAAAGACTGGACACCTGCCAAAAGCATGAACAAAGCCACTTATTTTATGCACGCGGTAAAAGAGAACGACACTGTATACATCTGTCGTTATTATAGAAAAGAAGGACCCATGATCAGATGGGAAACTTTCCGCGATTCAACATTCGAAACACCGAATGGGCGTTTTGCCTGGTATAATGAGCAGGGCCAGCTTGATAGCATTGGTATCGTTACTAACGGCCATAAAGATAAAAACTGGTATTACAACATGGACGACAGCGGCCGTTGGCGCGCGGAAGAGTATTTCGAAAAGGGACATTTTAAAAGCAGAACTAATTTTGTTTCCCGTATGATAACACATGCAGATGGCACCACGGAACCGCTTGATAAACCCAGGAGGCCTGATTCCCTTCCCGCCAAAACAATTATGGTGGTACAACAGGCGGCAGAATTTCCGGGCGGCATACCAGCCTGGACGGCGTACCTGTCACAAAACCTGCATACCCCTGCCCGTTTGATGCGAATAATAGGGCCTAATGCCAAAGCGACTGTTAGGGTAGAATTTATTATCAACAGGAACGGGAAAATCGATAATGTTTTTATCTGGCGCTCCTGTGAATGGTCAGCGGATATCGAAGCCATGCGGGTAATTCAATCCGCCCCCGACTGGAAACCTGCCGAACAGAATGGGATGTCTGTGATCTATAAGCACCGGCAAAGTATTACGTACCAGGTTAATAACTGAGGGGGAAAATAGGCGTAAGGCGTAAGTCGTAAGGCATAAGGATTTAGGTGCATTTGGCAGGATTGGTATTGTGCCAGGTTCCTTCGCTTCGCAGGATCTTACAACGGGTGAAGGAAGTGCGGTCGGCTAGGTTATGAGTATTTTGTTTGTCGATATGCATTTTATGTACGCCCGCACCATACGCAAATCTACCAACGGATAATGCATCGCGCCAAATGGTGATCGTGAGCGGGTCAACATGCAACATGGTGGCAGGTTGCGGCATAATTGTATTAATAATTTGTTTTGGGTATTTTTTCCAGGATATAGGCTTTGCTGATGCGATCAAGCCTCGGAAAGGAATCCATGAATGCAGCCTGGTTCTTATACATCAGCTCATATTTTTTAAACACGGCATCTCCATATCCATCGTACAGGGATCTTACCACATCCATTCCCTGCGTCACATCGCCGAAGGCAGGAAATCCTGTGACACCACTAAAGCTGATCGTATCCAGTTTCGGATTGTCTTTCAGGTTAATGAACAGGTGCACGCTGCGTGAGTTTTTACCGCTTCTTGCAAAACTGACGGACCCTGATCTGTTACCGTAAATAACCGGCTCATCAGGGATAATCATTTTTTCCCAGCCACGCTGCTTAACCGTATCCGGATTGCCAAATTGTGCAACAAAATTTGGAACCACCCTGTAAAAAAGACTACTATCAAAAAAATGGTGTGTAATCAATTGGTAAACCCTGTCAACCGCTTTAGGGGATTGCCCGCGCTGCAGGGTAATATCAAATGAGCCTTTGGCGGTTTCGAAACGCGCCACAAATCTTTCGGGGGCCTGCTCTTTTGTCCACCGGGTTCTGAACACCGGCTTATGGCAGGCGCAGAGCAATAAGGGGACTAATAAAATGAGTGGGATCCTCATCAGCGCATGGTTTCTATCTCTCCTATCGAAGGCAATGGCGTATACAACATCCGGGGATTGATCTTTTCGTCCTTGAGGTGTTCGTATCCCCAACTGAGGATCTTTTCAATTACGGGCACCAGGGTTTCCCCGTCGGCAGTAAGCCTGTATTCAACCTTGGGCGGAACGGTTGCAAACATTGTTTTTTGTATGATCCCCGCCTGCTCAAAAAACTTCAGGTTCTCGGCCAGCACCTTTTCTGTAATGTCCGGTAACGAATCTTTGATCTCATAAAATCGGGCAACCCCGCTTTTCAGTTTCCAAAGGATCCCGATCTGCCATTTCCCGCCAATATAACCGAGGGCGTGCTGAACAGGACAGCCGAAAAACATTTCTTTTTTCATAACCCGGTCTTTATCCCTTAAGATAAGTCAATTACCTGGAAGTAAGTATCGATTTTTTCACCTTTTTACCCCCGATCTTTATGGCATTTAAAAAATCATATGTATAAAAACTCCAAAAACACGCCCGGTATCAGCAGGCGAAATGTGCTGCAACAGCTAACCCTTACCGGCGCGGGCATCGCCCTGTTTGGAACCAGTTCTGCCAACAACATTTTTAACGGGGCGGGTAACCAGGGGCCATTGCTTCCTTTTTCAATTCCGCCAATGCCGCCATTGCAACCTGGCCCCGGCGGCCTCGATATCCGTACCCGGGTAAGGAGCTCCCAGACCAACGGACAATTCTCCTGCGTGGAAACTGCGGTAGCGCCGATGCACATGGGCCCCGCCCCTCATGTACACAAAGACCTGGATGAATTGATGTATGTACTGGAAGGAACCGCCACTGTGCTGATGAACGGGACCCCTGAAACCATTGCCGCCGGAGGCTGGCATTTCAGGCCCCGGAAAATAGAACATACCTTCTGGAATGCATCCGATGAGCCGCTTCGATTCATTGACATGTATTTCAACCAGAATTTTGAAGATTTTCTTGAAGAGCTTTTTCACAAGATCTTCCCCGATATGCAGAAAAGCCATCTCACCCCGGCAGATCCCGATATTGCCAGGCGGATAGCTGCGCTCAATGCGCGGTTCGGCGTTACCACGTTCAATGAAAAGCGCCAGCCGCTGGTTGAGAAATACAGACTGAAAGCCTGAGAGGAAGACGCTGCTGCTTGGGGCGCTGTTCCCCTGGAAAGGAGTTTCCTGATTTCGTTTAAGAGATCTTTCCTTTTTTCGATAATGCTGTTGTCAGTCGAGTGCTTTCAGCAGGTTGGTATTTTTTGTTGGTGATATTCCGCGATGGTTTAAAAACACGTATTTTGTTTCAGTAGATCTTTTTTACTGTTTATCTAACCCGCAAATAATTTCACGATGAAATATACCCGGTTACTCTTGTTGCTATTGCTTATTCAATCATCTGTTTGTGCACAGAAGCCGAGGGCCCGGGATATAGGCATTCCTTTTAACGGTGTTACCGGAAAGTATAATGCCATAACGGATGTGAAAGGCGTTGAAGTGGGGTATAGTACCCTCATTTCAGGGCAGGGAAAAAATATCCGGGGCCAGGGACCTGTACGGACCGGCGTTACGGCTATTCTTCCGAGGGGCAGGAACAACAATCCTGTTTTTGCCAACTGGTATACCCTGAATGGGAATGGCGAAATGACGGGCACTACCTGGATAACCGAATCGGGTTTCCTGGAAACGCCAATCATGATCACCAATACCAATAGCGTTGGAGTGGTGCGGGATGCGGTGTTGAAATGGTTTGTAAGAACCGGGTGGTACAAAGAAGATTTCTGGTATACGTATCCTGTTGTTGCGGAAACCTACGATGGTTTCCTGAATGATATATATGGCTTTCATGTAAAGGAAAGCAATGCATGGGAAGCGCTGGACAGCGCCAGGTCGGGGTTATTAAAAGAGGGTAATGTGGGCGGCGGAACCGGGATGATGTGCCTGGGCTTTAAAGGCGGCACGGGAACATCGTCGAGGGTGGTTACGATCAAAGACTCCACGTATACGGTTGGCGTATTGGTGCAATCTAATTTCGGCGCCAAAAGAAATTTGACGATCGCGGGTGTGCCCATCGGTAAAGAATTGAAAGACACGCTCAACAATGAATTTAAGGCGGCCCCCTCATACCGGCAGGAAGGCGATGGCTCTATCATAGTGGTGGTGGCTACAGATGCACCTTTATTGCCGCACCAGTTAAAACGGATAGCGGCCAGGGTGCCACTGGGTGTGGGTATTGTGGGCGGACGTGGCGAAAACGGATCGGGCGATATATTCATTGCATTTTCCACCGCTAACCCATCTGCATTTCAGCGGAAAGATTTTACCAGGGTGGATGAATTGCCGAACGACCTGATCAACCCCCTGTTCGATGCCACTGTTCAGGCCGTTGAGGAGGCCATCATCAATGCCATGGTGGCTGCCGAAACCACGGAAGGCATCAATGGGAACAAATCTTATGCACTTCCGCATAAAATGGTGATCGATCTTTTGCGGAAGTATGGAAGGATTAAGTGATTGAAAATGCAGGAGAAGAATTATTTATAAATAGGATAACCACCAATACCCGTGCGTGCGCTTGAAGTTCCCATACCAACGGCAGGGAAAATAAAGAAGTACAACAACCGCTATCCAAAACAAATACACGGCCCATAACGGGTGGCCAAAACCGGCTGCCTGCCATACCAGTGGCAGGTTATCAGATGATTTGAAGGATATTCCTTCTATGGCAATGAGTACAATATTGAATATTCTCAGTAAGCATAAATGCAGGATGAAATAAAAATAAGGCACATGGCCATAGACCCGGCAAATGTTGGTAAACCGGTTGCTGGTCTTTTCAACCAAAGAGAGCAGGATGAGTATGGGCCCGAGCGTCATGGAAAAAAACAGGAGTGAGGGCACTTGTTTGGTTGTGTTTAAAAAAGATACGATCGTATGTGCGATATTTTGTTGAACGCTCCATGGGCGGGGGTCGCCATAATGATTGATGGCACGTAACAGGATAAACAAAATGCTAAGGAAGATGCCGGATGCCAGTAAGATCTTTTTACGTCTTTTTATATCGAAATCCGTTTGGTACATGTGCCCGAAAACATAACCTAAAAGAGCTGCACCGGCCCATGGAACAACAGCATACAACGCTGCAATGGAGCGGGTAGGGCTTATGGGTATCATTCCCCTGAATGGCCCTAAAAGAAGTGTGGTGGCAGATCCGGCTATCCCGTCTTTGGGCAGTTGTAGATAGTCAAGCAGATTATGACCAAAAAATATGATCAGTCCAATGGCCGCTATTACAGGTAACGATGTTCGTATCAGTAAAGCGAGCAGGATCATACCAAAGCCGGTTACCCACAATACTTCCAATACCAATATATGGTACTGCAGATCAAACGTAAACAGCAAACTAATGAGGAGCAGGTCGGATACAATAAGCCAGAGCCCTCTTTTGAGCAGGAAAACACTTAGTTCTTTTTTGGTTCTGAGCTGACCGGCAAGAAACACAGACACTCCACTTAAAAAAACGAAGGTAGGTGCGCAGAAATGGGTGATCCAGCGTGTTAAAAACAGAATCACGGTGGTGGTTTGCATATTGGTGGGTGAGGAGGGGTAGTGCAGGAAGTCGCGGGTATGATCAAGCGTCATGATGATCATGATCAGACCGCGGATAATGTCGATTGAGTGGATGCGTTGTTTCATCTTCGGAGCTGGTTAATGAGACCGGGAATTGCGTACTTTTAGTTTTGCCGGCACTG
>JANXRX010000277.1 GCA_025352905.1 Bacteroidota bacterium
GCTCACGATCAAAAAATAACCGGCAAAACCCATGGTACGGATCGTAAACAGTTCAAAATCTATCCGCTCCTGTATCTCGGGTGTCAGGTCATTATATCTTTTTTTCGCCCCTTCGCGTGTAATATGCTGCAGGTATTCGAACTGATTCAGGTTCGCATCCTTGTGTAACTGAAATTCTTTGGGAATAGGAAAGGCAGGCAGAAGAATATCTTTCTTCAGGTTCAGGATGTCGATCTTATCGATGACCGCATTGGTATTGTCCAGAGATTCCGGTATATCGCTGAACAGCTTCTCCATCTCCTCCGTTGTTTTAAAATAGAACTGGTCGTTCGGAAACTTAAACCGCCTGTTCTTTAACTGCAATTCATCATTCACAAAATCATCAAACCCCGGTGTGCTCTGTTTTTCACCCGTATTAATACACAGCAGGATATCGTGTGCATTGGAATCTTCGCGGTCAACATAGTGACTATCATTCGTGGCAATTACCGGTACGTTGTATTTTTTGGCAAACCGCAGTAAGGTTTCATTGATGATCTCCTGTTCCTTGATATTATGCCGCTGGATCTCGATATAATAATCTTCTCCGAACATATCCAGCCACCATTTGAATTCTTTCTCTGCTTTTTCTTCACCAAGATGCAGGATGGCCTGTGGAACATACGCGCCGATACAACAGGTAGTGGCGATCAGCCCTTCTTTATATTTTTCGACCAGTTCTTTATCTATCCGCGGGTATTTGCTGTACATCCCTTCCATAAAACCAAGGGAAGTGAGTTTGACAAGATTCTGGTAACCTGTTTTATTTTTCGCGAGTAATACCTGGTGAAACCTTTCATCCTTCACATCCTTGGTGAAGGTTTTAGCGTGCCGGTCGCGAACCACATAGAACTCGCAGCCAACAACAGGCTTTACCACAGGCTCAAGGATCTCTTTCCCGTTCGCATCTTTTCCAACTACTTTGGTATGTTTCCATGCCTGGCTAACAAAATCAAAGGCGCCAAACATATTGCCGTGATCGGTAATGGCTAATGCGGGCATCCCGTCTTTAATAGCTTTTTTATATAGTCCATCCACAGCGGCGGCGCCATCAAGCAACGAATATTGTGTATGAACATGGAGATGAGAGAACCTGGGCATTACTGGGTCACTGGTTAGGAGTAAACTTATTTAACTGTTTAATGGCTCAATTGTTCAATTGAGGGTGGTAAAATTGTAGTCTGTAGATAAAAAAACAATTCAGCCATTGAACAATTAAGCAACGCCAAATATCGTTAGTAATCCGATGTTTACCCGGAACCAATTTTCCACAATGCGATTAAAAAGTTTTACCATATGTTGTCTGGGCCTGGTTTTGTTTGCCAGTTGCCGGTCTGCGCGTACCGTTTCCGGTAAAGAAAATGTTACCGCAAAGAAAACAGCGCCGGGCAGGCGGGAGTTTTTAAACAATATAGAAATAACTCCCGGTGCGGTGGTGAGTTCAGACCACAAAACAGGTACTGCGGTTACAAAGCCCAAAACGGAAAGCGCGAAAACAAAGCCGGAAGCTGTGGGCGGCTCTTCAAATATTGAAAGCGCCAGTATGCTGCAATTGAAATACGCGGTATTAACGGATGCGCTGGTAGAAAAGCTAACCAATATCCCTTTACTGCAAGTGATCGATAAATGGTGGGGAACAAAATATTGTATGGGCGGAAGTACCGATGACTGCCTGGACTGTTCTGCTTTTACGCAGATTATTATGCGGGATGTTTACCAGGCAACACTTCCGCGTACCTCGCAGGAACAATTCAACATCACTGACAAAGTGGAACTGGAAGATTTGCGTGAGGGCGATCTTGTATTCTTTAATACCAGCGGGAAGGATATCACGCATGTAGGTGTTTATCTCCTTAACAATAAATTCGTACATGCAGCCACCAGCGGTGGCGTCATGATCAGCGACCTGAATGAAAAATACTGGCAACCGAAATACAGGGGCGCCGGAAGGATAACCAGGACCAGCCCCAGCCTTTAGACTGGGGCAAGAAAGAATTTTAATTTCCCTTTTGGAATCTTTTAATGAAACCATGATATAACTGCCTTGCATCGGGTGTAAGGTTTCCATAAAATACTCCGGCTATCATCATACCTGAAAAAAGACTACCCCTAAGCAGGATCCCGATGATACCACCAACATCTTTCAGGGTAATATAACATAGTCCGTAGGCCACCGCACCCAGTAACAGCGAGAGCAATGTTTTACCAGTAAAGGGTTGCATATTAAACTTTCTCCGCAGGAACTCGAAGCGCAGGAAATTGTACACACTGTAGGCGGCCAACTCTGCAAAAGCAGAACCGATGATCCCATAATTTTTTATCAGGAAATAGGTAAGGGGCAACCGGAAGAACAACAGAGTCACGCCGCTGTAAAAATCAAACTTCCAGAACGTGGAGGTAGTGATCACCAGGTTATTCAAGCCGGTACCGGCGTCAATGATCCGCACCATTCCCAGTATGAACATGACACCGAGGCCATCCCTGTACTCTGTCTGTATATGAAACACTTCCATCCCATGCGATACGTTAAGCCACAGGTTGCCAAAAATAAACAGCGACATCAGCAGCAGGTTGATACAGGAGCGTGAATAGATCCGTTTGATCTCCGTATAATCTTTGTCCTTCCATGCCCTTGATAATACGCCTGCTGATACACCCTGTATACTTCTTTGCGGAACCTGCACGAGGTTGGCAGCATACTGGGCAAATACAAAAATGCCCACTGCACGAAGGTTCTGAAAACCGGCAATGATAAAAACATCAACTGTAGCCGCAACAGATGCGATACAGGTACCGCCGAAAGTAAGCGCCTGCATGCCCAGCATTTTTTTCCAGAATTTTTTGGTTACCCTGCTCACCTGTAAAGGAAAATGCAATTTGCGCAACCGGATAAGGTATACCAGCAGGATGATAAAAATGGCCAGGAACTGGAACGAGAACAAAACCAGGAATGTGTTAAAGCTGATCACCCTGCCATAAAAGAGCAGGATCAATATGCTGGTGATCACACGCATAAACGTCTCTTTCAGAAAATTGGAAACAACGCTTTTATGCAGGGCCCAGCAAAATCCTTCGAGCACCGAAAAGAATAATAACCCTATGGCGAAGGGGATCATCCAGTAATAATAATCTACAACCAGTTTTGATTTTGCGGTGTACAGGTTCACGAACCAGTGCTGGAAATACCATCCCAAAAAAATAACCAGCAGCAATCCGATCAAAGAAGCCGCAAGCGCCCATGTCATCAGGTCGATCTTTTCCTCATCCAGGTTATCTTTATAATACGGGTAGAATTTATAGATTACCGGTATCACACCCAGCGCGCCAAAGGCAAACATATTCTGCGCAAAATCGAAGAAGATCCTTGTTAACCCGTATTGTTCAGGCGTAAAAGATCCCGAACCCGTTCTGGTATAGAAGTAAATATTGATCGCCCCAATTAAAAAACCGATATATACCAGGGTGCTTGATATAATCGTCTGCTTCCGGATATTACCCATAAATGCAGTCTATGGTTTATTGTTTAAGGTTTAGCGTTTGGAAACAATAAGCTATTAAACAGTTGTATGTTATTTTACTTCGGTCACTTCTTTGACTTTGCAATAATATAATTTTTCGATGGCGTTCATCGTGGTAGTTATATCATCCTGTGGCTGAAGGGTCTTGGTGTTCCATTTATTGGATTCAGGGCCGAGTACCATGATACCGTGACTGCCCTGGATAAAAATGGGCAGATTAAATCCATCCACACAATTTGTCCAGCGGAAACTCAGTTTTGTCTTATCGGCCGAAACCATATATTCCAATACCGGAACCTGCGTGGTGCGCAGGTACTGGTCGAATATTTTTTCCACATTGCTCCCGAAATAAGTACTCACTACTTTCTGGATATCTTCCGTAGTAACTGTTTTGTGGTAGAATTTTTTATTCAGGAACCGCAACATCTCCCTGAACTTTTCATCATTGTTCATCGCGTGCCGGATGCTGTGCAGCATGTTCCCGCTTTTGGGATACATATCGCCGCTGCCTTCTTTGTTCACGCCATAAGGCCCGATAATGGGCCTGTCGTTGCGGATACCCTTGCGTGTACCGTAATTGTATTCATTACCCGCCTGCTTACCACTCTGGTATTCTGTGAACAGTGTTTCAGAATAATTGGTGAACCCCTCATGTATCCACATATCTGCGAGATCCTTGCTGGTAATACTGTTGGCGAACCACTCATGACCGCTTTCATGCACAATAATAAAATCCCATTTCAATCCCCAGCCGGTTCCGCTCTGGTCCCTGCCGAGATAGCCATTCTGGTAACGGTTACCATACGCTACTGCACTTTGGTGTTCCATACCCAGGTGCGGTGCATCCACTAACTTATAACTGTCTTCGTAAAAAGGATAGGGCCCCATCCAGTATTCAAAAGCATGGAGCATTGTTTTTGCCTGCGTAAATTGTTTCTGCGCTTTTTCGAGGTTATAATCCAGTACCCAGTAACTCAGGTCCAGTTTGCCTTTCTCACCCATTAATGTATCCGTGAAGTTTACATAGTTGCCTATATAGGGAACGATATTATAGTTATTGATCGGGTTCTTTACTTCCCATTTCCAGGTGAGTGTACCCGTACTGAAACTTTTTTTACTGATCAGTCTTCCATTACCCACAGCTACCAGCGTATCGGGAACGGTTATCTGTAATATGGCGCCGCTGTCAGGCTCATCGCTTTGGTGGTCCTTGCAGGGATACCAGACACTTGCGCCCAGTCCCTGGCAGGCAACGCTCATCCATGGGCGACCTTTTTCATCTTTCTGGAATATCCAGCCACCATCCCATGGCGGTCTTTTGGCAATCCGCGGATTGCCTTCAAAGGCAAGGGCCAGTTTTTCTGTCTTTCCTTTCGGAAGATCCTCGGGGAAACTGATATAATATACGTTCCCATCGCGGGTATAGCTCAGTTGTTTATTACCGAGATACGCTTTTGTTAACTGCATAGGTTCCTGCAGGTCAATCTGCATACGTTTTCCGGGCTGCAGCACACGAAAAAGAATATCTACTTTTCCTTTTATGCTTTTGGTGGCATAGTCGGGCGTAACGTCAATAGTATAATGAAGCACATCCCACCAGGTCCTGTCGGCATTCAACGACCCGCGCAAAGTATCCTGGCGTGTAAACACTTCTTTCTTTTCCCCCAACTGGCCAAACGTAAAGCCGGAACATAAGAAACCAAATAATGTCAGTAATTTGAATTTTATCTTCATGGTTTAAAAATAAGATATTCGGATAGGATGGATGCTAATATTAGGCTAAAACAGCAGGGCACAGGCAAAAAGAGTGGGAGGGAAGGGTTATGGGTGATGGGTCATAGGTCATGGACCAGTGACCGGCAGGCCGGTTATGGACTTTGGATCACGGTCTATGGATTATTCCTTCTTACAGCCTGTACTACTCACCCTAACAATAATAAACAGGTATTTTCCTACAACGAACCCACCGGTATTGCCACCCTCGACCCGGCTTTTGCCAAGAACCAAGCCATTATGTGGCCGGCGCACCAATTGTATAATACGCTGGTGGAAATTGACAGCGGGCTGAATATTGTTCCTTCCTTAGCGAAGTCGTGGGAGGTTAGCAGCGACCGGCGCATCTATACTTTTCATTTGCGAGGAGATGTTTTTTTTCACGATAATGACGCTTTCCCGGGGGGTAAGGGAAGGAAGTTCACTGCATCGGATGTGGCGTATAGTCTTAACCGGATACGCGATAAAACCACGGCCAGCAGCGGTGCCTGGATCTTTAATAACCGGGTGGATACCGTTAACGGGTTCAGCGCTTTGAACGATTCTACTTTCCGGCTACAGCTTTTGCGGCCCTTTCACCCGATACTGGGGATCCTGAGCATGCAATATTGCAGCATTGTTCCTAAAGAAGCAGTTGAAAAATATGGGAAGGATTTTCGCCGGCATCCCTGTGGTACGGGGCCTTTCCGGTTTGCTTCATGGGATGAAGGAGAGACACTCGTGTTCCGTAAGAATGAACACTACTGGGAGCGGGATGAACAGGGGAGGGCCCTGCCGTATATAGATGCTATAAAGATCAGCTTCTTTGATAATAAGGCCACTGAATTTCTCCAGTTCCGGCAGGACCAACTGAGTTTTGTAAACGATATTGATGCGTCCTTCAAAGATGAGATCCTCACAAAAACAGGCGAACTGCGGGCGCAATGGAACGGTAAGATCCTCTTAAAGAAACATGCTTATCTCAATACAGAATACTTAGGGATACTGGTAGATGAGAAAAACCCGCTTACGGCCCATTCGCCTACGCTGATAAAAGCGGTAAGACAGGCCATGAACTATGCCATTAACCGCCCTTTACTGATGATGTATATGCGCAACTCGATAGGTATTGCGGCAGAGGCGGGTTTTGTGCCGGGCGGATTGCCATCACACAATGCAGAACTGGTAAAAGGATATACCTACGATCCCGCCAAAGCAAAAAAATTACTGGCGGCTGCCGGTTTCCCGGATGGCAAGGGGCTTCCGCCCATCAAACTCCTGACCATTGGTGTATATGCCGATGTAGGCAGTTTTGTGGCGCGCGAGCTGGAAGAAGTAGGCATCAATATACAGGTGGAAGTGGTACAGAAAAGCCTGTTACTGGAACAGACAGCCAAATCGCAGGCGCTTTTTTACAGGGGAAGCTGGATAGCCGATTACCCGGATGCGGAAAATTATATGGCCATGTTCTACAGCAAAAATCCGGCACCGCCCAATTATACCCGTTATAAAAACCCGGCGTTTGACCTGTTGTATGAGCGGTCCTTACTGGAAGAGAACGATTCTTTGCGGTATGCGCTCTATCGCCAGATGGATCAGCAGGTGATCGATGATGCGCCGGTGATACCCATCTGGTACGATATGGCCATCCACCTTATTCAACCCTATATTCAGGGCTTCTATCCCAATGGTTTAAATTTATTGGAATTACGGAGAGCCAGAATTATGAAGTAATTTCTGTGAAGAGATTATCCCTTCGTATGGGGGCCGCAAAGGGCGCAAGAAGACCATTACATAGTATTACCTTTACCGGATATGCGTTTATACCCGGAAACAGCGGCATCGCAGCTGGAATTTGACAAAGTAAAGGCTCTCCTGGCGGAACACGGCAAAACCGAATACGCTAAACAAAAGGCCGGGCAACTCCGTATCCATACCCGCAAAGAATTTATCGATCTTGAACTGAAGCAAACCTTTGAACACAAACTGCTGCTGGAACAGAATCAATATTTTCCGAACGATTTTATTCTCAATATCAGCAGGGACCTGGTTTTGCTTGGGATCCCCGGCGCCATGCTTACCGGCGAGCAATGGATCCCCGTACGCAAATTGGCGGAGAACATCCATACCATTTTCCGCTGGTTTGATACCGAAAGAAGAACGGCTTTCCCGGCAATGACCAAAGTGATCGCGGGCATTTATTATGAGAAACTGATCATTGAACTGATAGATGCGATCCTGGATGAGAACGGCAATGTAAAAGACAATGCCTCTGCCGACCTGCAAAAGATCCGCATGAACCTTTACCGGAAAAGGAATGAACTGAGACGTATGTTCGAGAAAGTGATCGCCAAATTAGCCAAGGCAGGATACAGCGCCGATATTGATGAAAGCTTTAGCAACGGAAGAAGGGTAGTAGCCGTTTTTTCAGAACACAAAAGACAGGTAAAAGGAATTCTGCATGGAGAAAGCGACAGCCGCAAAACAGCCTTTATTGAACCCGAAGAAACCATCGGGCTCAACAACGATGTATTCGCACTGGAAAATGAAGAGATCAAGGAAGTGCAGCGCATCCTGCGCGAATTAACTTCCCGTTTATCGGTATATGCGCCTTTGCTGCAGCAATACCTCGAAACCACGGGTGAGTTTGATTTTATCAGGGCCAAAGCAAAATTAGCCCTGGATATGAATGGGCAGTTGCCCAGCCTGGCCGATAAGGCGCATATACACCTGATAGATGCGCATCATCCCCTGTTATATCTCTATAACAAAGCTTCCGGCAAAAAGACCATACCGGTTACTTTGACATTAGATGACCAGAACCGGATACTGGTGATCAGCGGCCCGAATGCAGGCGGTAAAACAGTGACCATGAAAACCATTGGGTTGAACCAGCTGATGTTGCAGAGTGGTTTGCTGGTACCTGTGCATCCCGATTCGCAGATGGGGATCTTTAAACAACTCTTTATTCATATCGGCGATACGCAGAACCTGGAATTTGAATTGAGTACCTATTCCAGCCACCTGTTGCATATGAAATATTTTATTGAAACAGCCAATGGAAAAACCTTATTCTTTATAGACGAACTGGGCAGCGGCAGCGATCCCAACTTGGGCGGCGCTTTTGCAGAAGTGATCATGGAAGAATTATCAAGGCGGCACGCATTCGGTATCGTTACCACCCATTACCTCAACCTGAAAGTAATGGCCAACCATACCCAGGGTATTATCAATGGCGCCATGCAGTTTGATGAAGTACGCTTACAGCCTTTATACAAACTGGTTGTGGGCAAGCCGGGCAGTTCCTACACGTTTGCTATCGCGGAAAGGATCGGCCTGCCGCAACACATGATCAATAAGGCGCGCAAACTGGTAGATGAGGATCATTTCAGCCTCGACAGGTTATTGAACAATACAGAGAAAGATCTGCGGGAACTGGACAAAGAGAAAAAAGAACTGAACCGGCTGGTAAAAGAAAATGAAAAACTTAAAAAAGAAATGGAAACCGTTCTCAACAAAGAACGGCATGTACAACAGGTTGAATTACTAAAGAACCAGAACCGCATAACAGAAGAACGACTGTTGTATCTGAAAGATATGGAACGGAAACTGAAGCAGATCGTACTCGACTGGAAGAAAGCCGAGAATAAAAATGAAGTGGTAAAAAACCTGAAAGATCTTCTTTTCAAAAGAAAAGAAGAGATCGTAGTGAATAAGCTGGCAAAAAAAATGGATCAGAAATATAAAGAATTGAAACAGCATATTACCGTGGGCAGCCTGGTAAAACTGAAAAAGAATTACCAGGTAGGAGAAGTAAAAGAGATCCGTGGCAAACGCGCCATCGTACAGATAGGCGTGTTGCCCATGAACGTGGATCTTGCGGACCTGATTTCGGTGGAGAGGGTGGAAGAAGAGAAGGCGTAAGGCGTAAGGCG
>JANXRX010000278.1 GCA_025352905.1 Bacteroidota bacterium
GGCGGCCTCGTCCTTAAGTTTGATCATAGTAAGCGAAGAGCCAATATTTCTGATCTTGATGTCCGCATTTCTGCCGTCTACATCAATAGAGGTATTGAGTTTTGTTATACGAAGGTTACCAAAATTTTTAATTCCCCTTACCTCGCCTGCGTCTTCCACTTCGTATTCATCATTTGTGCTGTGTAAAACCAGTTTCCTGGCGGCTGCCATTTCGATGGTTGAATATTTACTCTCAATATCAAGGTCATCAATATTTCCGCCTTTAAACTGGCCATTGGTAATTTCAACTTCTGCCATTTTCACATCTCCGACACTCGAATTCGAATATTTTGAACGGAGTATAAGTTTATTCAGGTTCTCGGCCTCGAAAGTGCCATTGGAAATATCTACCGTTACATCACCAATATTGGCTGGAAGCTGTAAATCACCATATTTGCTTTCAATATCCAGCTTGCTTCCGGCAGGAACGGTGATAGTTAGAATTCTTTTGGCTTTTGAGTCGCTGGTCGTCTTAAAACCGTTGACCGTCATGCCGCTGATTGTGGCGGCCATGGGAGCATTTCCACTATAAGAGTAGAATGAATTATTACTGACGGACCCCGATTTTACTTTAACCGAATTTCCCAGGATTTTCAAAGAGAGACCCGCTTTCTCCAGCCATTCTTCATCTGTAAGTTTGATCTCACCGGCGTAATAAACGGTGGTGGTCACTTTTACTTTTTGCTGGTCCCATGTTTTGATCACCACACCCCGGGAAACATTTTCGATATAGATCTCCGCGTTCTTTGGAGCGGCAATCTCTTTGCTTACTTCTTTTGATTTCAGGTCCTCTTCTTTGAAATTCCTTTCGGAGTTCCTGTCAACAAAGTATACCTGGTCATCGATAACCCGGCCCCCGCCACCGAATGATTTAGTGGTCATGGCCGGTAACGGAGCCACTTTTTCCACTCCCGGTGTTTGTTGTGCAACAGAGATGGAATCTGCGGCAAGCAATATCAACCCGGTTAATAAAATGTTTCGCATATTCGTTTTCATTTTTGATAAGTGTTTAGATGTTCAGGAAATAAGTTCTGGTTGAATCAACGGGACTGTGGTTCTGTTTAAAGTGGTTGTTGGTCTTGTTCATTTCAATTTGTAACTGTTTCAGGATATTGAGTTTTTGTTGATACAGATTGATCAGCTGGTTCAGTGACTCATCAGTCATGCCACGCTTTGCAATGTCTGACTTGATCGTTTTCTCATCTTTCTCCATCTGCCTGATCTGTATGGAAAAATCATTGAAATAGGCAGGTGTTTCGGCATACATTGGCATACTGCTTATCCTTTCACGCTGCAGGTTAATGACCTGTGTAAAACTGTTCTCTACATTGGACAAGACTTCGAGAGTAGATTCACTGTTTACAGGGTTTTGATTTATCGGATTATTGGGTTTTGGTTTATTGGGATGGCTTTGAATACTTGTTTTGGCAATGGTGTTGGTTTCAGGTTCTTCAATAGTTTCTTTCTGAACAGGTTCCGGAACAATTATTTTTTTCTCTATTCCCGTTTTAGCCAGCACCACCGGGTTCTCCGTTTTCCGGTTATCGTTTATAATATGCCAGGTTCCGATACCGGCCAGCACCAATATACATGCAGCAGCAGCCCAGCGGGTAAAGACAAGGATCGTGGCTGGTTTTTTAGGCGCAGTTGTTTCACGGGCAATATTTTCCCAAACTCCAGGTCCCGGTTCATCACCGTCTAATTCGGGCGCATGTTTCTGTAAATATTTTTTTAACTCATCCATGTATCAGTAATTGCCTGGTTATTCTTTCTTTTAAGAGCTGCCTTGCCCGGTGGTACTGGCTTTTGCTGGTTGATTCAGATATGCCAAGGTTTTCGGCGATGGCCTTATGACTGTAATCTTCCAGCACATACAGGTTAAACACCTGCCGGCAACCCTCCGGTAAGCCCTTGATCTCCTGGTGTATGATGTTGAAATCAACGGTTTTCCACCATTCTGTTTCCTCATCTGGTATGTGCAGGTTCCTGTCTTCTTCCCATTCGGCCCAGTAAACGTTCTTTTTGCTGAAGCGGATACACTCGTTTACTACGATCCTTTTGAGCCAACCTCCGAATTGTACCGCATCCTTTAGCTGGTGAAGGCTACGGAAGGCGATAATGAACGCATCCTGCAGAAGATCTTCTGCATCGCTGCGGTTAGCTGTCATTCGTATGCAGATGTTAAACATGGCCTTGCTATACTGCCGGTACAGCCAGGCTTTTGCCTCTCCATCGCCCTGACAAGCTTTTCTCACAATAGCCGTTTGTATGGTAGGTGCCTGTTCCAATGATGTTGTCCGGTAATAAGAGGAAGCGTGGATAAAAAGGTTGGAAAGAAGCCCGGATTTTTTCTCAGGCGAGGTCCAATACGGGCTTGTTCTGAAGGATAGCGTCTATTTTATCCATGATCGCATCCGTTAACAAGGGCAAAACTTCGAGGGCTTTCAGGTTTTCGAATAACTGTTCTTTTTGGGTAGCGCCGAGGATGGCGGTGGTAACATGCGGGTTTTTGATGGTCCAGGCGATGGATAACGCCGCAAGCGATACGCCCATCTCAGCGGCGAGAACGGCCAGTTTTTTTACTTTCTCCAGTTTGGCATCCTGTATCCAGCGGTTTTTGAGCCAGTCGAAGCCCTCAATAGCCAAACGGCTCCCTTCGGGGATGCCATTATTGTATTTCCCTGTCAGGAAACCAGCTGCCAGCGGGCTCCAGATCGTAGTTCCCAGGCCCACATTCTTATATACCGGCAGGTAGTCCTGCTCTACTTTAAAGCGTTCGAACATATTGTATTGAGGCTGTTCAACGGTCGGGGCCACCAAATGATACTGGTGCGCCACGCGGTGCGCTTCCATGATCTCAGCGCCGCTCCACTGGCTGGTTCCCCAATACAATACTTTACCCTGCTGTATCAGGTTATGCATGGTCCATACCACTTCTTCGATAGGTACGCCGGTATCGGGGCGGTGACAAAAATACAGGTCGAGGTAATCGGTTTGTAATCTTTGCAGTGCCTCATGACAACCCTCTACAAGGTGTTTCCGGCTCAGCCCGGTCTGGTTAGGTTTGGCATCTTTTCCTTTCCAGCCAAAATAGGCTTTTGAAGAAAGGGTATAAGAGGTTCTTTCCCAATTCTTGCCTTTTAATACCCGGCCCATCATCAACTCGCTCTCGCCGTTGGCATAGGTTTCGGCATTGTCAAAAAAGTTGATGCCACTGTCATATGCAATGCCCATCAGCTCATCCGCTTTATTGTCGTTGATCTGTTTATGAAAAGTTACCCAACTGCCAAAACTCAGCACACTAAGTTGTAAACCGCTGCGACCCATTCTTCTGTATTCCATGGTGATTTTTTTTGGAAAGGTATTATTATTTTGGCGGGCCCGGTTTTCCGGCCGATGCCGCACTGTCTGGAAGAACGCTGTAGCTGTTATTCTGGATCCTGAAAAGTTTGAGATCAGAAAGATCCTGGCTACAGTTCATTCCATCAAGGCCAACAAACAGGGAACTGCGGTAATTTTTGCTGATGGTAACTTTCTTATCGGTAAAAAACCGTTCTGTTGTTTTATCCCAATACAATTCCTCGCAAAACATAGAATCGCCTTTTATATTAAAGGCAACCACATGATCACGCAGGAACACCTTGTTCTCGTTTTCCATATAGCGGCCATAGCGGGCGCTTAACTGACTTTCTATCTTCATGCTGTCGTTATAAAAATCAACATGCAGGGTATTGGGGAACTCCGCTTTCCGGGCGCTGTCGCCTTGGTAGCGTATCAGCAGGGGCGCGGTTAAATGTGCGCGTACTTTTCCATTCATGCTCAGGTAACTGTCTATCATTTTTCCTTCTTCGATACTTGGTTTTTTTTTGCCCAGCTCCCGTATTTCATTTACATCGTTCTCACAGGCGCACAAAAAAAGACAGCCTGCTAACAGAAATGCGAATGCTCTTTTATGTGAAAAACGGTTATTCATGCATTATATATTGTTAAACTCACTGATCGCATACAACCCTTTATATAAAAGATGGGGATCAGCATATACTTTCTTTTTTAAATGCGGTGTAAAAAATCCCAGATCACCACCGGTTAACAACACATTCAGGTGTTGGTATTTTAATTCATAGGCTTCGATAATACCGTCTATCTCACTGGCCATGCCCAGGATCACACCGCTTAATAAATTGGTACGGGTATCATATCCTACCAGCGGAAAATCATGGTCCGCTTTGATCATAGGAAGCAATGCCGTTTGTTCATGCATCGCACGGAAACGCATATGCATGCCGGGTGAAATACTTCCGCCTAAAAATTCATGCGCCGCATTGATATAATTATAGGTGATACAGGTTCCCAGGCCGATGGCCAGATTGTGTTGTTTCGGAAACAGGTCTACCGCCGCCGCAACAATGGCCAGCCTGTCGGCCCCGATCGTTTCAGGCTTGCCTACCGGCGTGGTCAGTGGCAATTTACTGGCATGACCCAGTTTATGAAAACGGGTATGTTTTGCCAGCAGGCTCTCGATCTCAGGCGGATGATTGATAACGGATGAAAGGATCGTTTTGGCAGGATGGAACTCATCGATCAGTTGCTGAATGGTTGTATTGTCTGCCGCTTCCATTACTCTTTCCTGCACAAAATCCCTGTCCTCAAATACCGCGCATTTTAAACGGGTATTGCCAAGATCAAAACATAGGGTTGTCTGCATAAGCGGCTAAAGGTCCAAATTAAAACCTTTTAATTTTGTAAAATGTCCGTTGAGCAATATCTTTTCTTTCAGGTTCTCCATTCCGGTCATAACCGGTAAAACTTTTAACAGGTGGCGTTTCAGGTATTCCAGTCGTTGCAGTTCATGCAACAGGCCCAGCAACTCATATTCTTCTTCCAGTGAAAGACCTGCATGATGCGCCAGGTCGTAACTGGTAAGCTCTTCATCCCGTTTTTTAAAATCTTTGGTAACATTCAGCAACCGGTGCAGATCACGGATCCCGGCAATTACTTTATCTGCAAGCAGTTTATGACCGGAAAATGTATTCCCGGGGTAATTGACAATGGCGCCGCTATAACTTTTTTCAGGAATGGTCTTTACTACTTCCAGTATACGGAACACTTCTTTGCCCTTTGTGCGGATATCTATTTTACCATCAGCGTAAACCTCTACGATCTCCGTGATCTCAACAGTTGTTCCCATCTCTGCCAT
>JANXRX010000297.1 GCA_025352905.1 Bacteroidota bacterium
TTTTGGTACTACCTGGGATACTTTAAATAATTATAACAATGTTGCTCCTGTAGACTGGCAGAAAGAAACATTCGGCAGAACAGGGATAACGACCACGCATAATATTTCTGCCATGGGGGGTAACCAGCAGATCACCTATAATTTCGGCTATACTTTCAACGATGATAAAGCCATTGTACTGAACTCCAATTACAAAAGACACCTGCTGAACCTGAAAGCGGATTATAAGATCACCAATAACCTGAAAGCAGGCATCAGTACACGATATACCAACCAGAATGTATATGGTGCGGGTGTTTCTTCTGACCAGGGTTCCAGTTATAACCGTTTGCGTAATGCGGTTAAATACCGTCCTTTCCTTTCAGCGGGCCAGCTGATCGATGATCCGGATCCCCTGGCTGACCCGAATGTGGGTAATGGCCTGAACCTGGTGAACCCTATCGACCTGGCAAATTCAGAATACAGGAGAAGAACAACCGATGCTTATAATGTTACCGCCTATGCATCCTATAACATTAACAGGCACCTGAGTTTTAAATCCACTTTCGGATATGATGAGAATGACCTGATAGACCGGCAATTCAGTGATTCCATCACTCCTTACTCTGTAATACAGGGATCGAGGAAACCTATCGTGGAACTGGATACGGTTAAAAGAACTACCATCACCAATTCAAACGTACTAACCTATTCCATTGCGGGATATAAGAACAGGCATGATTTTGATTTCCTGATTGGGGAAGAGACTTACGACCTGAGAACAGAAAGCCGCACATCGCTGTTTAAAGGTTACCCAACCTTTACTTCTGCGGGCGATGCGTTTACCAAGACCAGTCTTGCGGTTCCTTTTACAGGGTATCCGAAACTGGGAAAAACCCGTTATACGAGTCTTTCTTTTTTCAGCCGGATCAACTATGCTTACCTGAGTAAATATTATTTCTCATTTAATGTACGTGCCGATGGCGCTTCCAAATTTGCACCGGGTATGCAGTGGGGTTATTTCCCTGCGGGATCTATTGCCTGGAGGGTAAAGAACGAGAAGTTCCTGAAGGATGTATCCTTTATCAGCGATCTTAAATTCAGGGCCGGTTTTGGAACAGTGGGTAATAACCGGATCAATGATTACCTGTTCCTGACCACCTTCAAAAATGACGGTACCTATTATTACGGAATCAATAACCAGGCAGTAACCGGTTACTATTCTTCCGGCCTGGTAAACCAGAACCTGCAGTGGGAATCTACTGTGAACAGGAACTATGGTATGGATATCAGCTTATTCAGGGATAAACTGAGTATGAGCATCGACTACTATAACAACAGTTCAAAGAACCTGTTGTTAAATGTTCCGATCGCTTCTACCTATGGATATTCAACACAATTACAGAATGTAGGCAGAACCTCTAACAAGGGCCTTGAAATACAGTTGAACACTACCCTGATCAGGAAAAAAGATTTCAGCTGGACGGCTAATTTCAATATCTCGTTCAATAAGAATACAGTGGAACAACTGGGGCTGAACCAGCAATCATTTTTCCCTGCAGCCAGTTGGGGTGTTTCCGGCCAGCCAACAGACTATATCGTGAAGATCGGCTCACCGGTAGGGTCTATGTACGGCCTGGTGAACGATGGTTTCTACAAAGTATCTGATTTCGATTATAATACGGCCACACAAGTGTATAGCTTAAAAGCAGGGGTGGTTTCAGATGCGGGTATCATTGGTACCGTGCAACCCGGCTCTGTTAAATTCAAGGACCTGAACGGGGATGGTGTGGTTGACCTGGACAAGGACAGGCAGATCATTGGTAATCCTACTCCTAAGTTTACAGGTGGCCTTAATCAACAGTTCACGTATAAGAACTGGGACATGAGCGTGTTTGTGAATTTTGCTTCGGGCAATAGTATCTATAACGCCAATAAGATCGAGTTTACCAATGGATACACGGCAAATTCCAACCTGCTTGCTATCATGGCAGGACGCTGGAAAGTAGTAACGGCAACCGGTCAGACCGCGCAGTGGGTCAACTCAACCGGCCAGGTAGTAGGTATTGCGCCTGATCAGCTATCAGCATTGAACGCCAATGCAACCATCTGGCAGCCGATAAAAAGCGCGGGCGCCTTTTATCCTTCCTCATGGTCAATTGAAGACGGATCTTTCTTACGTATCAACAATATAACCATTGGATACAGTTTGCCTGTAAAATCAATATCAGGACTTAAAATGAGTAAACTACGTTTCTACTTAACCACCAATAACCTGGCAGTGATTACCAAGTACACTGGCTACGATCCTGAGGTTAGTGTAAGAAGCAGTCCGCTCACACAAGGTCTCGATTATTCAGCCTATCCGAAAAGCCGCAGCTTTATTTTCGGGGTAAATGCAACATTCTAATCAATACAAAAACTTCTGATATGAATACAAAATATCTCTATAAACGAACAATGATCGCTGCCGCTGTAGTTGTGTTGTTTGTTTTAGGCAGTTGTAAAAAATTCCTCGACCAGCAACCGATCACAGATGTTAGTACGGATGTGGTATTTGCTGATGTGCCAAGTACCTATAAAGCGCTTGCCGGTGTATACAGCCGGTTGGTGGGCGATGCAGGTTTTGGTATCCGGTTGAGTTTATATTATACGGTAGACAATGATGAAATGCAGGGCCCTACCGGCGCCACTGATAATGACCGGAGAGATATTGCGCGTTATTCAGCAACCTCCGGCAATGCGCAGATCACCAATCCGTTCAACCAGTTGTTTACCGGTATTGAATATGCGAATATCTGTATCGCCAATATCCCGCATATGACGCTGTATACGAGTGGTACTGATCAGCAGAAAAAACAATTGCAACGTATGTATGGCGAGGCATTGACCTTACGGGCGCAGTTTTATTTAGAAGCGATCATGAACTGGGGCGATCTGCCTGCGCATTTTGCGCCGGCTGCTACTTTAGCTAACAGTAATCCATTTCCTTCACGCACTGACAGAGATACTTTATATAACCAGTTGCTTGCAGATCTGAAAACTGCTGAGGACCTGGTTCCCTGGAGAACTGACCTTACAGCCATTGGCGATGCGCCCGATGAAAGGATCACAAAGGGAACTGTTAAAGGATTAAGGGCAAGGATCGCTCTATTTAGAGGCGGGTATTCTTTGCGAAGCGACGGGACCATGAAAAGAGGCAGCAATTACACAGCTTACTACCAGATAGCCAAAGATGAATGTGCGGATATTATTGCCTCTAACCAGCATGCATTGAATCCAAGTTTTAAGTCGCTCTGGAAAGACCAGGTAAATGCACACGTTGTAGCCGATCCGCAAGGCGAACTGATGTTCCAGGCGAGTGCTATTGGCGGTGTGGGAGCAGAAGATACAAAGCTGGGTTATTATGACGGCCCCTCCGTAAATGCTTTGGGAAATAAAAGTATCAATGTACTGCCTAACTATTTTTACCTGTTCGATTCAACAGACCTAAGAAGGGATGTTACCTGTGCACCGTATAATGTGAATGCCGATGGTATTACGAAGGCAGGTCAGGCCATTACGGCCATCTGTGATGG
>JANXRX010000041.1 GCA_025352905.1 Bacteroidota bacterium
CAATTCATGCTGCAGGATCTGTTTGCCCGACTGGCTGCGCAGATCAATCTCTTCGTTCCAGAAAATATAACGGAAAAAAGAAAATGGGGTACCCTTGGCTTTTGTGAGAATAAGATACACATCGCCTACATTTTTACAGGACTGGTGCTTTAATAAACGGTATACTTTATATAAGGCCAGCAGCATAGTTGTTAAAAGAACTCCGGCGACCAAAAAATACAAAACTGCCACCATCGTATCCCTCGACCAGATAAATCCCTGCTGTGTGATGTTCGCTTCGATCTGCGAATTATTATCAGCCACAACAGATAATAAACGGATCATATTCGGGTCCTCACTGATAACGGGGTGCGCCCAACGGATCTTCAGCAACGGAACGATCCACGACACCATCGCCGCCGCCAGCAAATAAAACCGGTTATAACTGTGGAAACGTTTGTTACGCAATACCAAAAGGTAATACCCCATTAATAAACCACTGCAGAGTACCACCTGTAAAAAGTAATAAGCAACTGGTAACATTGGATTATTTTTTAGTGTGTTTGATCTGCTGTAATAACAATTCAAGTTCTTTTACACTCAGGTCCTTCTGCTTTACCATAAAAGAAACCGCATCAGCAAAAGAGCCTTCAAAATATCCGTCTACCAATGTGCGTATGGTACTGGACGAATATTTTTCTTTTGAAACAAGCGGATAATACCGGTGCACCCTGCCAATAGGTGTTACACCCACAAATCCCTTATCTACCAATATCTTAACGATAGTGGCCACGGTATTGGAATGTGGTTTAGGATCCGGCTGTGCTTCCAGTATCTCTTTCAGGAATGCTTCTTCCAGTTTCCAGATGCTATGCATGATCTGTTCTTCTGCCTTTGTAAGTGGTTTCATTGGGGGATTGTTTGTTACTTCAAATATAATAACTAATTTTTTAGTTTACAAACTATTTTTATAGTTTCTACCTTTTTAAACCCTCTGTTAACCGAAAATCTAATTGTATTTTGCACCTGCATGAAATACTACCTTATTGCCGGCGAAGCCAGCGGCGACCTGCATGGCAGCAACCTTATTAAACAATTGCAGTTCCTAGACAAAGGGGCGGATATCCGTTGCTGGGGTGGCGACCTGATGCAGTTGGCTGGTGCCACTTTGGTAAAACATTACCGTGACCTTGCCTTTATGGGTTTTGCAGAAGTGGTAGCCAACCTGCCCACTATTTTCCGGAATATCCGGTTCTGCAAAAAGGATATACTTGCCTGGCAACCCGATGTACTGGTGCTGATCGACTACCCCGGGTTCAACCTCCGTATTGCTGAATGGGCAAAAAAACAGGGTATCAAAGTGGTGTATTATATCTCACCGCAGGTATGGGCATGGAAAGAGAACCGGGTAAAAAAGATGAAGGAATGTATTGATAAGCTCTTATGTATTCTCCCTTTTGAACAGGACTACTACAAAACAAAATGGAACTGGGAGGTAGACTACGTTGGGCACCCACTGGTAGAAGTGATCGAGGAATCGAAGGTCTATGGCCCCTGGTTAATGGATAAAAATATTGTGGCGCTTTTGCCGGGTAGCCGTAAACAGGAGATCGCTAAAAAACTGCCCATCATGCTCGGGGTAGCTAGTTCTTTCCCGGGTTATAAATTTATAGTTGGGATGGCGCCGGGGTTGACTGCCGATTTTTACCAGCCTTTCCTGTCGCCGTACCAGAATGTCTCGTCGGTAGATAACCAGACCTATCCCCTGCTTTTATCCGCCAAAGCGGCCCTGGTAACCAGCGGAACCGCCACACTCGAAACCGCGTTATTCGGTGTGCCCGAAGTGGTTTGTTATAAAGGAAGCGAGATCAGTTACCAGATAGCTAAGCGCCTCATCAAAATAAAATATATTTCACTGGTAAACCTGATCATGGATAAACCGGTGGTCAGGGAATTGATCCAGGATGAACTCACAACGGCCAACCTGGTGAATGAGTTAACGGAATTACTGAACAGCCAGGAACGTAAAGCTGCTTTGCAGGCTGATTATACAGCATTGAAGGACCTGCTTTCCAAAGGGGGTCACGCCTCTGCGCAGGCGGCGAAGATCATCGTGGGGATGATCCATTAAACTGTCGATCGATCCTTGTCTACTTAAAGAAGGGAAGTATCAACAACTTGAAAATAATGATCAGCAACGCCACAAGGAACATGAACAGCGAGATCCGGTTCATGCCATGCATATATTTCATCCATTGGGTGCGGGGTTCATTGGGATCTCTTTTCCTGATATAGAGGTATTCTGCTAATTGTTTCCAGATGCCCATACGAAGAATTTTTACAAAGGTAATAACACTGTGTTAATTGCCCGGACAAACATATTCTATATAGATTTGTATCACTTAAAATAATTGCATGATGCGTGGTTTCCTGGTAATCATCGGTTTTGCCTGTTTCAGTACAACCGTGGCTGCCCAATTCGACCCTTCCAAAATTGATATCGTACGTGATAAATACGGGGTGCCGCATATTTTTGCCAAAACAGATCCCGAGGTAGCGTATGGCCTGGCCTGGGCACACGCAGAAGATGATTTTACAACGATCCAGCAATCATTACTGGCCGGCAAAGCCATGTTGGCCGCATACGAAGGAAAAAAAGGCGCTTCTATTGACTATATCATACACCTGTTGCGGATACCGGAACTGGTAGAAGAAAAATATGAATCAGATCTTAGCCCCGCCTTTAAAAAACTGTTGGAAGGATACTGTGCCGGTATTAACGCGTATGCGGCAAAACACCCCGGAGAAGTATTACTAAAAAAAGCTTTCCCGGTTACGCCAAAAGATATGGTGCAGTACTCCGTTCTGCAATTATGTGTATTATCAGGCGCAGACAGAGCCCTGTCTAGTATTTTCGGGGGCACCGTGCCCTTGCTTGAAAACTACAAAACAGCCGGAAGCAATGCCTTCGCTTTTAACAGCGCCAAAACAACAGACAAACAGGTTTATCTTGACATCAACGCACACCAGCCCTTAGAGGGACCGGTTGCTTTTTACGAGGCGCATTTATGCAGTGAAGAGGGTTGGAATATTATTGGGGCAACTTTTCCCGGCGCTCCCTGCATTTTACATGGCTGCAATGAATACCTGGGATGGGCGCATACGGTGAATGCACCGGATAAACTGGATGTGTACCAGTTAGAGATCAACCCCGCCAATAAAATGCAATACAAATTTGACGGGCAATGGCTCACACTGGAAGAAAAGAATGCCGCATTAAAAGTAAAAGTATCTGCCATCCGGATCACCGTGAACAAAAAAACATACTGGAGCAAATATGGCCCGACTATCATAACACCGAGAGGAACTTTTGCGATCAGGATGCCGGCACAAATGGATATACGCGGACTGGAACAATGGTACCGGTTTAACAAGGCAAAAAATTTTACAGAGTTTTCAGCGGCGCTGAATATGCTGGCCATACCGGGGTATAATATTGTGTATGCCGACAGGTACGATACGATTTACTACCTCAGCAATGGCCGGATCCCGATACGCGACCCGAAGTTTAACTGGAAAACCACCCTGCCCGGAAATACCAGCGCTACTTTATGGAACAGTCTTCACCCGCTGGCAGATCTTCCGCAGGTATTACAACCGAAAAGCGGTTTTGTCTATAATACCAATCACTCTCCTTTTCATTCAACCGAGGGGCCGGAAAATCCCGTGAACAAAGACCTTACGATGGGCTATGAAACCCTCGAGAATAACCGGAGCATGCGTTTTGCGGAATTAGTGGCGGGCTATGATAAAGTTTCTTTCGACAATTTTAAAAAAATAAAATTCGACAGGCAATACCCCGCAAAGTTTGCGTTCCCAACCAATATCGACACCCTGTTCCTGCTCAAAGCAGCAGCGCATCCCGGCATTGCCGACCTGATCAATAACCTTAACCTGTGGGATAAAAGAGCCAACGTAGAAAGTATGGGTGCGGGTACCTTCCTGCTGGTGTACAACCATATTTATAAATCGTTCAGCAAATACCTCAGAACAGGCATGCTTACGACCGAACAGGCAGTGACCCTGTTAACAGAAGTAAGGGCCGAAGCAATTAAGGATTTCGGAAAAACGGATCTGCGCTTAGGCGATATACAGAAACTGGTACGGGGCGATAAAGTGCTTCCGCAGCCGGGTTTGCCGGATGTATTATCCCCCATGTATTCAGAACCCTATAAAAACGGGATGGTAAAAGGGAAGCAGGGTGATGCATATGTAGAACTGGTCCGTTTTACCAAAGACGGTCCCATCATTGAATCGATCAATACCTACGGCGCCTCCAGTCGTAAAGATTCGCCGCATTATACCGACCAGATGGAAATGTACACCCACCAGCAAACCAAACCCATGACATTGAAAAAAGAAGAAGTCTATAAAAATGCCGAAAGGATCTATCACCCAAACTAAACAGGGATCCAACTTACGCCTTACCCCTTATCCCTTACGCATTATGCCTTACCCCTTCTTCCCTTCTCCCACCCATTCCCCCAAATGCCTGCTTATCTGTTCCGTTTCAATCAGGAACCCATCATGACCGTAAGCAGAATCGATCTCTATTAAGGTTGTGGATGGCATATACATGGCCATGAACCGTTGTTCATCAAGCGGGCATAAGATATCGCTGGTAATACCTATGATCAGCGTGGGTTGCTGAATGGAACGGAGTACCTGTATCAGGTCGCCACCCCTACCGCGCCCGAGATGATGACTGTCCATCGCCTTGGTAAGAAGCCAGTAACTATACGCATTAAATCTTTGTACCAGTTTATCTCCCTGGTAATTCAGGTAAGCCGAGGCTTTAAAATCATCCGTCTTTTCCGGGTCGGGGTCGGTCTGTTTCTCCTGGAAGGTCTGGTAATTGCGGTAAGTAAGCATACCAATGGCCCTGGCCGCTTTCAGCCCTCTCGCACCGGCGGTAGCGGTAAGCTCCTGCCAGGTATGATCAGCTTCAATGGCCAGTCGCTGAGCCGTATGCACAGCAACACCCCAGGCGCTTTCAGACGGAGACGTAGCGATCAGAAATAGTCTGTCGATCTTTTCTTTTTCCATCACCGCCCATTCCAGCACCTGGTAACCGCCCATGCTTCCACCCATTAACAGCTGAATATGATCAATGCCCAGGTGTTTACGCAACAATATATTCGCCCGCACCATATCACGTATGGTTACCTGCGGGAAACGGGAATAATAAGGCTGGCCGGTGGCCGGATCTTTACTAACCGGTCCCGTGCTTCCATAGCAGGATCCCGGCATATTGGCGCATACGATAAAATATTTAGCAGGATCCACAAGGCATCCTTCGCCTACCAGGCCCTTCCACCAATCGGTCACCTCCGAATTGCCGGTAAGTGCATGACAAACCCATACCACATTGGTTTTGGCCGTATTGAGTGTGCCATAGGTATCGTAGGCAACCTGTAAGGTGGACAAAACCTTTCCGTTCTCTAAAGCAAACGCCTGGTCGTGGTTAAAAAGCTTCATAGGGATATTCCGTATTTCAGTAGCAAAATAAGGGCATGGATAAATTACATTTGCATAAATCTTTTTAAAATCTACAAAACCATGTCACAGCATCCTCAAACCAATGCCATCCGCATACAGACAGAACGAACCAATGAAATGGAACATTCTACACCTATGTTCCTTACCAGTAGTTTTTGTTTTGATAATGCAGAGGATATGCGTGCCGCTTTTGCGGATGAATCGGATGATAATATATACAGCAGGTTCAGCAATCCGGGTGTACAGGAATTCATTGATAAAATGTGCGCCCTTGAGGGGGCAGAAGCCGGTTTTGCCACTGCTTCTGGCATGAGCGCCGTATTTGGCTCTTTTATGGCGCTGCTCAAACAGGGAGATCACCTGTTATCCTGCAACGCCATCTTTGGAAGCACCCATACTGTGATCGCAAAATACCTCCCTAAATTTGGTATCAGTCATTCCTATATTTCAGCAGACGCCAATGAAGCGGCCTGGGAAGCGGCGATCAGGCCCGAAACAAAAATGATCTACCTGGAAACACCTACCAACCCCGGGCTGGATGTTCTTGACCTTGACATGATCGGCCGGGTTGCCAAAAAACATTCGGTCATTTTAAATGTAGACAATTGTTTTGCGACGCCCCTTAACCAGCAACCGATAGCTTTCGGCGCCGACCTGGTTGTTCACTCAGCCACTAAATGGCTCGATGGGCAGGGGCGTGTATTGGGCGGGGTGATCGTTGGAAAAAAAGAACTGATCAAAGAGATCTACCTTTTTTGCCGCAGCACCGGTCCTTCTTTATCGCCTTTTAATGCATGGGTGCTGAGCAAAAGCCTCGAAACACTTGATGTACGGATGGAACGACATTCGGCCAATGCCCTTTTTATTGCCGAATCATTGGAGAAGCATCCAAAGATCGCTTCGCTGCGTTATCCTTTTCTTGCGAGCCATCCACAGGTGGCCATCGCCAAAAAGCAAATGAAGAATGGTGGCGGTGTCGTTTGCTTTGACCTTGCGGGGGGATTGGAAAGTGGCCGCCGTTTTCTGAATAACCTGCAAATGCTTTCTGTAACGGCCAATCTTGGCGATACCCGCAGTATTGCCTCGCACCCTGCCAGTACCACCCATGCCAAATTAACGGAAGAGGAAAGACAGTTGGTAAACATCACCCCCGGCCTGATACGCATTAGTGTAGGACTGGAACATAAAGAAGATATCCTGAATGATATTTTGCAGGCGCTTGAAAAAAATTAGGCAAATTCTAATCTCTACATTCTAAAAATAGAATTTAGAGATTTTTAATTTCTGCTACCAGTTTCTGTAAGGCAGCCTTCGCATCTCCAAACAGCATCGAGGTTTTTGGTTGAAAGAACAGGGCGTTCTCAATACCGGCATAACCCGGCTTCATACTGCGTTTGTTAACGATAATCGTTTTTGCCTGTTCCACTTCAAGGATGGGCATTCCATAAATAGGTGAGGCGGGATCGGTTTTTGCGGCCGGGTTCACTACATCATTGGCCCCCAATATCAATACCACATCGGTTGATCTGAACTGTTCATTGGCCACTTCCATCTCCAGTAATTTATCATAACTCACATCGGCTTCGGCCAATAAAACATTCATATGACCGGGCATTCTTCCGGCAACCGGGTGAATAGCATAGGTTACCTCAACCCCTTTTTCCTGCAGCAAAAGTTCCAGTTCATGACAGGTATGCTGTGCCTGCGCAACAGCGAGGCCATAGCCGGGAACGATGATCACTTTGTGCGCATAGGCCATAACAACTGCTGCATCTGTAATGGATATTTCCTTATAACTGCCCGCTACACCCGCTGCGCCGGCAATGGCTGTGTTGCCGCCAAATGATCCGATCAATACGTTCCATAAACTCCGGTTCATGGCCCTGCACATTAAAGTAGTCAGCAGCGTACCCGCAGCGCCCACCAATATGCCGCCGGTAAGCATTACCTGGTTATGGTATAAAAAACCGGCGCAGGCTGCTGCCACCCCTGTAAACGAGTTCAGTAGCGAAATCACAACCGGCATATCAGCGCCGCCAATGGGCAGCACAAAAAGAACACCGTATACAATGGCCGCGATAAATACCACATAAAATAAAAGGTAATTGGCGCTGTCGAGCCACCCAATAAGGTAACCGGAAACAAGGAGCATGGCGAGAAAGAGTACGATATTAAAAGCCTGTTGCCCCTTAAAAGAAAGATCATTGATCCGCCCATTCAGTTTTCCCCATGCGATCATACTTCCCGCAAAAGAAATGGACCCGATGATCAGTCCAAGCATAATAGGAATATAAAGTCCGGCCGAATCATTATTGCTGAGAAGCACATGCCAGCCGGGCAAAGAAAAAGGGGCAGTGATATGCCTGAATTCAACAATAGAAATCAGTGCCGCACAGGCGCCTCCCATGCCGTTGAACAGGCTCACCATTTCGGGCATGGCCGTCATCTTCACTTTTTTTGCCGCCATTACGCCTGCCAGTGTACCGATCATCAGCGCGCCAAAGATCCATGGATAATTGTGCAGCGGCGTTCCATTATCCTCATACAGGAATATGGTTCCGAAAATAGACAGTATCATACCAAAAGCCGCCAGCAGGTTTCCTTTCCGCGCCGTTTCGGGATGTGATAACATTTTCAATCCCATGATAAATGTTACCGAGCCAATTAAATAAAAAAGTGTCAGCAGGTTGAATCCCATAACTAATTGTATTACCGCAGCGGCTATTTTTTCTTTTTAAACATTTCCAGCATCCTGTCCGTTACCACAAAACCACCCACTACATTTAATGTTCCCAGCACTACCGCCAGGAACCCGATGATCAGTGATATATAATTGCCGGGTTCTACTTTTCCCATGACAATGATGGCGCCGATGATCACCACACCATGAATGGCATTTGCCCCACTCATCAAAGGTGTGTGTAATACAGCGGGTACACGCCCTATCACCTCGATGCCAAGGAAGACAGACAGGACCACGATATAGATGATCTGTATATTATTTTGAATAAAGGCCAGTATATTTTCCATAAATTTCCGTAAGGGGTATTATTCATTAATAAGCGTTTTTACTCTTTCATTTACAACCGAACCGTTATACGTGATACAGCATCCTTTTACAATATCATCATTGAAATTAATATCCGTTTTTCCTTCTTTATCAATAATCAGCTGCAAAAAATTAAACATGTTCTTTCCATACATTTTACTGGCATCGGTGGGCATATCAGACTGCAGGTTGCTGTTACCTACAATGGTAATCCCGCGGTACACAACCGTTTGATCATTCCTCGTACCAAATACATTTCCGCCGGTGGCAGCTGCCAGGTCTATAATCACGCTTCCGGGTTTCATTTTTTGTAACATGGCTTCGGTGATCAGTAACGGCGCCGGTTTACCCGGGATCTGCGCTGTAGCAATGATGATATCTGATTTAGTCACCGACTCAGACAGCCGTTGCAATTGTTTTTGTTTGAAGGTATCGGATTGTTCTACCGCGTATCCGCCTGCCTGCGAGGGGTCTGCAGCGCCTTCCACTTCAATGAATTTAGCGCCCAGGCTCATCACTTCTTCTTTTACGGATGGGCGTGTATCGGATACTTCCACCACTGCACCCAGGCGCCTCGCAGTAGCAATGGCCTGTAAGCCGGCAACACCGGCGCCGAGTATCAATACTTTGGCCGGCGCAATGCTTCCTGCCGCGGTCATGAACATGGGAAAATATCTCGGAAATAAACCGGCTGCCAGCAATACCGCCCGGTAACCGGCAATATTTGCCTGGCTGCTCAACACATCCATATTTTGTGCACGGGTAGTACGCGGAATCATATCCAGGCTGAAACACCAGATATTCTTTACTGCCCATTCCTGCATCAGTTTGCGGGCAAATAAAGGGGCATATATCCCGGCTATGACTGTACCTGGTTTCAGTTGCCCGGTATCTGTATCGGTAAGGGGATGAATAGACAGGATGATATCGCTGTTTTGTAATACTTCCTGCCTGGTATGGATAGTCGCTTTTTTAGAAAGGTACGAGTCATCGTTTGCAAAAGCATGCTCACCCGCTCCTGCTTCTACAACCACCTGTATATTTTTTTTCGTAAAAAATTCTGCCTGTTCCGGTAAGAGAGAAACTCTTTTTTCGCCATTCGGCTCTTTCAGGATTCCAAGGATCATGCGTTCAATTTAGTTCATTTTTCCGGTTGTTGCCGGGGCGGATACATGAGTGGGCGAAAGTTATTTTTTATGTTGTGAAAAAAGCCAGCGCATCAGCTCCGGTTCTTTAAATGCCTGCACCCAGCTGGTATGCCCCACCCCGGCATATTCCGAATACTTTACTACCGCCCCATATCTTTTTAAGCGTTTTGCATAATCCTGCGAAAAGCTAACCGGTACCACTTCATCGCTGCTGCCATGAAATAACCAAAGGGCCACTTTTCCCGCGAAAAGCTTTGCTGTTGCAGGTTCCCCCGCGCCGCAGATGGCCAGTCCGGCTGCAAACAGATCCGGGTAACGGGCAACCATATCCAGTACGCCCATCCCACCCTGCGAGAGTCCCGCAATATAAATACGGGAACGGTCGATATTATTTTTTTGTAATAAGCTGTCCATCAGTTTTTGTAAAGCTCCCGTAACAACGGTTGGTTTTTTAGCAAAGGGGAAATTCCAGTCTGTTGCCATGCCGGTCGTAAAATCCATCCGGTTTTCAAAATAAGCCCATGAATCCGTTTCGGGGCATTGCGGAAACAATACAAAAGCAGGATAGTTCTCACGGATAGAATCCCTCAAAAAGAAATGACCGCCGATCTCCAGCTGCCGTTCATTATCTGTTCCTTTTTCAAAAGCGCCATGCAGGAAGATGATAAGCGGATATTTTTGAGTTGGGTCTTTTTTCGCAGGCAACAGGAACCGGAAAGGCAATTCAAAGGGGCCGTCTTTCCAGACACCTTTTTGATAGGCAGAAAAATCCTGACCCTGCGTGTAAAAACAGGTCAGTAAAAAAAGGTACAGTAAGGTCGCTGTTTTCATATCAGAACCGAATCGTAAAATGTTCTTTTGCTTTGTTCTCCTGCCTGAATACAACAATACCGATAAAGAAAAGATCGAT
>JANXRX010000063.1 GCA_025352905.1 Bacteroidota bacterium
GAACTACCGTAGCCGAATAAAAATTCGGAAGCTTGTAACATATCAACAAGACCCATGCTTTTAGATTTAGCTTTTTTACTGGGTTCTGCTTTTATATACATTGCAGTATCAAGAAGTGTTTCTACAAAGAAACTTTCTTGATAATCTTCTATTTTTTTTGAATAATATACTGGCAAATCAGACTCAAAAAAATAGTTGCCCTCTGGCTTATAGACATCAATCAAATCGTCTTTGAATATTTGCGTAATATTTTTATATTCTAACTTGTCACCAATCTCAACGCTATATAAAATGTCATTTAAGGGGGACGAAACCAATTCATTAAGTGAGACATTTTTTGAAAGATATTTATATAATTGTGATTCAGATACTTGAAAAACTAACCATCTATTGAAATCATCGTCCACATCAACCCAATAGAATAGAACATCCTTCCCATATTTATCTTTAAAATGAGATAAGATTGGACCATCAAAAGAAATGAGGTCACTAACTTTTTTTAGTTCTCGAAAGGGTAACACGGTAATATTTTCTCCTCTTATTTGTTCCATCTATATTCTATCCAGTTCTCTAAAATGCTCTTTTAATTCAACCCCTTCATATTCAAAAAATGTAAAGTGATTGCCTTTCTCTATGCTCATTACGCCTAACTCTTTTTTTATCTTTCCTTCAAGTAGGTGAGTATACTTCATCAACAATCTTGCTCTTGCAGGCAGTTCTTTCGTCCATTTACGCCTTGCGCTTGATTCAGTTTTAAACATTGATAATCCACAATAAGCACAATTAACCATGTCGTTTTCAGCGTTTATCCTTGATCGGCTTTTATGCCCCGGCACAAAATTCTCTTTTTCTCCTTCATAGGAAAATCCAAAATGATACGCAAGCATTTCTGCTTCTGTACAATGATGAAACGGGCACGGTTCACTTACACCCTTTTCTTTCATCAGCCCTTGATGTTTAAAAATCTTACTCATTACTTCAAAACTGGATTAGTTAGGAAGGTAAAAAGTAAGAAAAATTTTATTATATAAACAAAATTACACTTTAACGCTTCTTTGTATGAAGCGCTCCATACAAATGAAGTTACAATTTTTTAAGCACATTTCCAAATACTTAGTTACTTTAAAAGAAAAAATGTCAACCATACTCACAGGTTTATTAGGAACTCTATTCGGTTCTATTATTGGAACATTAGTAGAGAGATTTAAGAAAAGGGGAGAAATAACTATGCGCAACTATTCACTTGAAATTTTTTATTCTGAAAAGGGAGAAACTAAGTTAATAGACAAGTTCGAGTTGAATACACAGTTTACAAATACATCGGGATATACTAAAAACTTGGATTTTGAATGGATTGATTTTACAGTAGGGAGTTTAGAAACCTACTTATCATTCACTGGTCAGCCTTATCCACCGTCTTACGCCCTAAAAGAAAAAGATTCAGCATCCTATAAAAATATATTAGGAGCAGAAAATCATAATTCGAACATCATAGTAGATAATTTCAACCATTGTGTATTTAGGCTCCGGTATAGTATTGGCAACAAAACTCATACGCTCGTAATAACCCCGAAAGAGTTTATACTAAATAAGCATTGGTTTGCAATGTGATAATTTTATCCACATAGTACCTTGTGTAAGCATGGTGGTAGCCACGACAAAATACTAAGAGGGCATTATTCCCCCATCTTTTTTATATGCTCTACTGATGGTAAACTGTATATTCAATGAAAATATAAGGGATGCCTAAGAAGCCTTTACCCGTGTTCATTATAAGCCTGATTTTATTCTTGATGACTTTTACTATCGGAGATTTTCTGCACCTGGAATTATCATACTATCTCAATAATGGTGTCCGGTTAACCTGTTTTGCCCTATCTGTTTTTGGATCGATATACGCCCTAATAAAAGCAGTAAAGGAAATTAAAAAAAAAGAAACCCCTTTCGTGGCAAACCTCGTTGCTATAATTGGCAGTACCCTAATTCTTTGTGCTACTTTAGCATGGATATACCTTCTGGCTGCACTAACTATTGGTGGCTTCCCCGGACAAGATTAAATTTATCCACATCTTTGCTTGTGTCTTGAGTATCTATATGCCATCCGTATTCATTCCGAGTAACAAAGCCGGATCCGGGCTGTTAGCGAGGTATTTGTTCCGCTCGCTAAACTTGCATACACCCGGGTAATCGCCTTTCTTTCCCTGCATATCCAGGACCAGTTGTAAGTGCAGATGTGGCGGCCAATGGCCATTCTCTGCCGGTTTACCAAAATGGCCGATCAATTCGCCTGCGCTTATTTTTTTTCCTTCCTGCAAACCATCCAGGTCCACCAGGGAAAGATGCCCGTATAAACTATGGAACTGTATTCCGTTAACCTGGTGCGATAAAATGATGGTTACGCCATAATCTCCGTACTGATCATTAAAGGCAAAACTGTGCACGCATCCATCCAATGGCGCAGATACCGGTGTTCCGGCATCGCCCCAGATATCTATCCCTAAATGTAAACGACGCGGCTCCTCTCCTGCCTGTGCCGCATCGAATACCTTACTGCGGCTGTACACGGTCCGATGCTCATTATACCCGCCGATCCCATACCGGGCTTTTGCCATAGCCAGCTGTTGGGTGATATAAGTAGAAAACAGCTCAATATCTTCTACGATTCCGGCTGTGAGGTCTGTATTCGCTTCCGTTAAATCGAGTTGCAAAAGCCTGTCGCCGGTTTTATTGAATGGAACTATTTGTCTTATCCCAACCAGTTTTTGCAAAATCGCCGTTCCATCCATTATTGTTATATTTATTTACTAATCTACACCGCCAAAATTAAATCATACTGTATGAAGAAAAGTATTTTGTCTTTTCTGGCATGTTGCCTTTTTGTAAGCATATATGCACAAACCAACCCATTGTGGTTGCGTTACCCTGCTATTTCCCCGGATGGTAAAACAATCGTTTTCAGTTATAAGGGCGACCTGTACAAGGTTCCCAGCAGCGGGGGTAATGCCACCGCATTGACCATGCATGAAGCGCATGATTTTATGCCCGTATGGAGCCACGATGGAAAATCAATCGCGTTTGCCTCTGACCGGTTTGGCAATTTTGACGTGTTTGTGATGCCGGCAGAAGGGGGAGAACCTACCCGGCTTACCTATAATTCAGCCAATGATTATCCATGGGATTTTTCAGTTGATAACAAGACGGTGATCTTTGGCGCGCCGCGAAATGACCTTAGCAGTTCGGTTCGTTTTCCCGGGCAAAGAGCACTTTTCCTGAAATTATACCAGGTTCCTGTTTCAGGCGGCCGGAGTATTCTGCTTTCCACTGCAGGGATGGAGAACGCACACTATAACAGCAAAGGTTCACAGATTGTTTTCCAGGACAGGAAGGGATTTGAAGACCCCTGGCGCAAACACCATACTTCTTCGGTTACCAGAGACACCTGGCTCTATGATGTGAAAAGCAAAGAATACAGGAAGCTCAGCAATTTTGAAGGCGAGGACAGGGAGCCGCTTTTTTCCAATGACGACCAATGGGTTTATTACCTGAGTGAAAAAAACGGAACCCAGAATATTTTTAAAATGCCGCTTACGGGCAACGGCGCAGAAAAACAAGTAACCAATTATAAAGACAACCCGGTAAGACACCTGACCAGGGCCAATGATAATACACTTTGTTTTTCCTGGAACGGCGAAATTTATACAACCAGTGATAAAGGCGATACCAAAAAAGTGAACATCACGATCAGTTCTGACACAAGAAGTAATGCGGAGCGGATTGTTTCCATCAATGGCGGCGCTACAGAATTTGATGTTTCACCCAATGGGAAAGAAATTGCTTTTGTATTCAGGGGAGAAGTATTTGTTACATCGGTAGAAGGAGGCATCACCAAAAGGATCACCAATACACCGCAACAGGAAAGAAGCGTGAATTTTTCTCCTGATGGCAGAACGCTGTACTATGCGGCAGAGCGGGGCGATAGCTGGGACATTATGAAAACCAGTATCAGCCGGAAAGAAGAACCTTATTTTTACGCCTCCACGATCCTTACGGAAGAACCCGTAATTGCAACCGAAAAAGAAGAATTTCAACCCCAGGTATCTCCGGATGGAAAGGAGATCGCTTACCTCGAAGAAAGGAATATCCTGAAAGTATATAACCTCGAAAAAAAGACATCCCGAACTATTATACCTAGTGGCCAGAATTTCAGTTATGCGGATGGGGACCAGAGTTTCAGTTGGGGGCCCGATGGCAAATGGATCGCTGCACGCAGCAGTATGGGCAGGTATGGTGCGCAGGAGATCGTTTTATTCAAATCGGATGGAAGCGACCCCCAGGGCGTAAATATTACCCGGAGCGGTTTCTCCGATAACGCACAGCAATGGGCATTTAATGGAAAGGCCATACTATGGGCATCTGACAAAGATGGGAAAAAGCCACTGGCTTACCAGGGCGCACGGGAAGTGGATATTTACATCAGTTTTTTTGACAAGGATCTATATGACCGGTTTAAACTCTCAAAAGACGACTATGCGCTTGTGAAAGAAAATGACGAAAAAGAGAAAAAGGATACTGCAAAAAAGAAAGAAGCGTTTATCCCGGATTTTTCTGATCTCAATAACCGGAAACTCCGGCTAACCAATGGATCTATCAACCTCAACAGCTACCGGTTATCGCCTGCCGGTGATAAACTGTATTTTACCGCTCGTTTTGAACAGGGTTATGATATCTGGGTAATTGATACACGCACACGGGAGCTTAAATCGCTGGCCAAACTAAATGGTAATTCAGCAGCTATAGAAATAAGCAAAGATGGCAAAACACTTTATTCCTTATCAGACGGAAAGATCGCGAAGGTGGATGCAGAAAGCGGGAAACTAAGCCCGGTAAGTATCAATAGCGAAATGGTTCTGAATACAGCCGGTGAACGGGCTTATATTTTTGAGCATGCGTGGAGACAGGTCAAGAAAAAATTCTATGATCCAAAATTGCACGGTGTTGACTGGGACACTTATCATAAAACATATGCACGGTTCCTTCCGTATATTAATAATAACTACGACTTCCAGGAATTGCTAAGTGAGATGCTGGGCGAGCTGAACGGATCTCATACAGGTGGCCGGTTTACACCGCAACCGGTAAACGGGGATATTACCGCTTCGCTTGGACTCTTATATGATGAAGCAAGTACCGCCCCGGGTTTACTGATCACGGAACTTCTGCCAGGTGGTCCTGTAGATAAAGCCAAATCAAAAGTGAGAACAGGGATGGTCATCGAAAAAATTGATGGGGAAACGATCAGTGCCGACAACGATTGGAACAGGTTCTTAAACAGGAAGGTGGGAAAGAATGTGCTGCTAAGCATATACGACCCGGCCAGGGCCGAACGCTGGGATGAAGTGATCAAACCCATTACCCTTGCAGAAGAAACGACGCTTTTGTATAACCGGTGGGTAAAAAGCATGGAAGAAATGGTAGACAGGCTTAGCGGTGGAAAAGTGGGTTATGTACATGTACAAAGTATGAGCGATGGCAGTTACCGGAATGTATACGAAGATGTTTTGGGCAAGAATGCCGATAAGGAAGCATTAATCGTAGATACCCGGTTCAATGGTGGCGGATGGCTGCATGAGGATCTGTCTAATTTCCTGAATGGTAAACGGTATATCAAATTTGCACCTTACGGAATCAGTGCCGAAGGTGGCGAACCCCAGGGAAAATGGTATAAGCCAAGTTGTGTGCTGGTAAGCGAAAGCAATTACAGCGACGCCCACACTTTCCCCTATGCATACCGGGCCAAAGAAATAGGCAAACTGATTGGAATGCCTGTTCCGGGAACCAGTACTTCTGTTTGGTGGGAAACACAGATCGATCCCACCATGGTATTTGGGATACCTATGATCGCCAATATCGGCATTAAGGAAAACCGCCCGCTGGAGAATTTCCAGCTGGAACCTGAAATAAAAGTGGCGAATGAATACAATAAGTTATTTCACGGACAGGACCAGCAGATCGAAGCTGCGGTAAAAGAGATGCTGTTGGTGATTAAGAAGTAATCTTAGCCACAGAAGGCCAGATTACCACAGAAGAATCTGTGACAATCTGGCCTTCGTGGCTAAAAAATTATTTCAATTGTTTCAATATTTCTTCAATCGCCCTGTCTAATTGCGGATCACGTTTATTAATGCGGTCAACAAAATTCATGGGTACAGCGATATCCGGTTCAACACCTGTTTTTTCAATGTCTTTCCCGTCGAGTGTATAGCAACCCCAGCTTGGCAATCGCACAAAAGAGCCGTCCACCAACCCGGCGCCGCTGGTAAAGATGATCCAGTGATATGTACTCGTACCAACGATCTTGCCCAGCTTCAGCGCTTTGAAACCCTGCGAGGTCATTTCAGCATCACTCAGTGATTGCTCGTTCGTAAGCAGGATAAGGGGCTTGTCCGCAGGCGCGAAATTTGGCTGGGTAGTTACCTGGCCCTCGCGGTATTTCCATTTAAGGTATGCATGCTGACTCAGAAATTTCAAAACCTCATCATGTACATTTCCGCCGGTATTATAACGCAGGTCGAGGATCATGGCGTCTTTCTTATAAAAATCCTGTGTCATATCCACCAGGAACTTATCCAGTTCTCCCGTGCTCATATTTTTCATACAGTGGTAAGCGATACGGTTATTGCTTTTATCGTCAACCCGCTTTTGGTTATTATCGATCCACTCGTCGTACAGGCTATTGGCAAGCGTTGCCTGCGGATGGATCTTTACATCCACTGTTTGCCCGTTCCGCATGAAACTCAGTTTCAGTTCCTTATCGAGAGAAGGTTTGCTGAAATAATAATTACGATCCATATTTTTATCTACGGTCTCATCATTTACTTTCTGCAAAATATCACCCGGCTGCACATCAATTGAACGTTTATCGGCGTTGGTTTTCTTTACAACATATTTTACTTTATAGGGATCGGTATTCTCAAATATGATACCGGTTTCCATGGTACGGTTCGACAGCGTGAGGTTCTCTTCATCCCCGTTAGAAGTAAATCCCTGGTGCGAAGAATTCAGTTCACCCAGCATATCGCTTAATAAGGTTCGCAGGTCGGCCCGGTTATTCAGGTAAGGCACAAAAGCTTCATATTTTTTACGGGTGGCCTGCCAGTCGAGTCCGTGAAATTTTTCATCGTAATAATTCTGTTCCACTTTTGCCCATGCTTCTTCAAATACCTGTGCAAACTCAGATGCGAGATTTCTTCTGAATACACTGCTCGTGGCAATAACATCCACTTTATTCTGGCCATTTATATCAAGGGTCAGTTTATAGATTGCTCCGTTGAACAACAGCATCATCTTGTCTCCGCCATCAGCATAATCAAAACCAAAAGCATCTGCACCCACAACCCTGTCTGTTTTGGGATTTTCAAAAGGTTCCAGTGTTGTTTTCCATAATGCAGGGCGGCCTTCGGCATGATCGCTGGTATATAAGATCATTGTTTTTTCGCCCCGCTGGATCACGTTAACGAGCGACTGCGATCCAAAACTGGGACCTACCTGCTCCAAACGATCCATAATATTTTCAGTGTCGATCGTTATCGATGCAACCACCGGCTCTTTTTTGGTGGTATCTTTTTCTTTCTTCTCAGGTGCTTTAAACAGGTCGTTGTATTTATCACTCCGGTAAGGGTCGTCGATCCTTTCCAATGGCATACGATAGATCCTTGGGTTTTGCAAACCAAAAGGATACGAAGGTCTGGTACGGGTAGAATTAAAATAAATGTATTTGCCATCCGGCGACCATACGGGATTTGATTCTGTAACCCCTGTATTGGTGAGATTGGTTGTTTTGCCGGTTTTTAAATTATGGATCAGGATATCCTGCTCAAAATTCCTGACCGCGGTAAAATACACGTATTCATCGTTTGGAGAAAAGCCGGGGTCTGAATTCTGGAATGCCCAGATCTCGTCTTTTACCAGTGTTTTGTTCTCTAGTGTTTTCAGATCAAGCAGGCGCACTTCATCCCGGCCGCTAAGGTAGACAGCCCTGGTTCTTGTTTTATTAAGCACTACCGACCGGTTATCTTTTTTATCGGTCGTTACCTGTTTGATTCCTGAACTGCCATCAGCCGCAACCGTATACAGGTTAAGGTAACCATCAATGGTCTGGTTAAATAACAGGGTTTTATTATCGCTCATCCACTTCACTTCCCGTGCACGTTCGGCATTTTTTTTGTTGATATGCTGGATAAATTTTCCCTCTGCATCACTCACAAACAATTCTCCGCGTGAGGTGAACGCGAGTTTTTTGCCATCGGGAGAAAGGTCGAAATTGGTGATGTTCCGCGTTACATCATAGTCTTTATCGGCCGGAAGTATGTTGTTGCGCAAGACTTTAATATCCAGTTTCGAGCTTTTTTTAGTAGCCACATCGTACATCCATAACTGGTAATCTTTTTCAAAAACGATC
>JANXRX010000064.1 GCA_025352905.1 Bacteroidota bacterium
GTCTTGTTCGGGTATTGCTGCTGTAAACATTTTAAAGGCAAAGAAGCCAGGTGTGATGCCCCCTCAAGCGTTAAAGAAAAATGGGAACTGTCTTTACTAACCGTAAAAAATTGCTTTGGCTGCGCTGTAAGTATGGTTAACGAAATGAGTCCAATAAACAGGAGAATAGATCGTTGCATTTTTGTTTTTTTTGAAGATACTCTTTTGACTTGTTTATATTAATGAAAGACGGAAGTATTATCCGAAAAGAAATAAATAGCCCCATCGGATAGCGTTTTTTCTGAAACCAGGGTTTTGTGCTGTTTGATCAGGTCAATACTGATCAGATCAGGATTATATCCATCATTTAACCATATCACACAAAAAGACGGGTTTTGAAAAAGCGCGTCTATCTCTTTGGCAATTTCCTTGTGTGGGAGAGGCTTAGAATGGACCCCGGTTAAAAAATATACACCATCGTATGCATCGGAATACAATATAGGCGGCAGATCAGCTTTGTGTTGTTTAATATATTGAATCGTGGCCGATTCTTTCCATGAGTCTTCTGTATAACCGGGAATGCCTGCATCTTTTATTCCTTCCCAGGCTTCGGCATTTAGTTGGTATTGGTGATAATGCCATCCGGCATACATAAATAAAACAAGGGCGATGAATATATTTCTTTTTACCCGCGTGAGCGACCGGGATACAGGCACTACCCAGGCAGTAGAAACCAATAAGAAAGGAATGTATACGGGGGATAATAAGCGGTTGCTCAGGTCTTCAAAACGGGATACGGATGCGATGGTTACCAGGAACAGAACATACACCACAAAAAAACAGGTAACGATGGTTTCATAGGAATGATAATATTGCTGCTGTAATAGATGGAAAAAAATGACGGCGATGGCGACGAGTAAAACCAACACGAAAAAAATCAGGGCGGCTGTTTCATGACCTTTCAGAAAGGGAAGCCAGTCAGCAACGGCCTCGCCTACCTGGCGGATATTTTCCGTTACAGAGCGCAATGCTTTTTCCCTCACGCCGGTTAAACTGGCAGAAACGCGATGATTGTGCAGAAGATTAATAACAGCGAGGGAAGAACCGAGGGTTACAAAAAACAACAAGTGCTTTATTTTTTTGCCGATGGCAAGTTCGCCATCAAAAAATAAGAGGGCCACGCCCGTAAATAAAAAGGTAATGCCCGCGTAACGTGTTACGAAGGCAAGCGATGCAACGGCAGCCATGCCCAAGAGCGCCCGGTAACTGTGCGAACGGAAATAACACCGGATCGAAATAAAAAAAAGAAGGGATAAAAAAATGAACAGTGTTTCCGACCAAAGCATCGAATATACTTCCAGTAAAGCGGGGCTGCAGGCGAGAAGGGCCAGAAACAATAACTTATATATGGGGGTATTTTCGCGGGATCCGTTTATCAGATAACTGGTGAAGAGTATCACTCCGGTTAGCAGTAGGCTATTGATCGCCGGCGCCAGTTGCAGAACTGTGCCGCCAGTCAGAAGCATGGCAATGGATAAAAAAGCCGGATAACCAACCGGGAAGTCAACTAAGGGTGAGCCGTTAAAATCACTAAAATCGAAATGGTTGCGGATATTGGTCGCAGCAGAATAATAGGTGACCGAATCGGGTGAGATCCCGATTCCGCTGTGTCTTGTAAAGCAGTATATGAAAATACAGGTGGAAAGAGTGGCGAGTAAAGCATCCCAGTGGTTGCGAAGAAATGTGTTGACAGTTGCTCTCATGCCGGCGTGGTTTTAGCTATTGTAGTCCCTTTTCCACTAAAGCTTTGTGATGAGATACATGGTGGGCAGTAAAATACAGCATTTCGCGAAGCGTTAGTTTGCCAAGCAATGGATGTGGTAAAATATATTGATCAAGCGCTTCCTCAGGATAGGCTCCTGTTCTTTTCGCCAATGTATTGACAACGGCGATTAACCGGATTATTAGTTTTTCTTTCTGTTCCGGGCCAATAGTTGCAGGAACAAAACGCGCCGATGCTTTACCACCGTCCAATAACTTTCTGTTGTATTTGTTTATCAGTTCATCATAGGTTTTGGATGGGCGGTTAGCTTTCCCGAATTTCCAACCCAGAATAAATTTTGGCAGGCCCATGGCCATATTCACCGGCGAAACACTTTTTACAATATGATCCAGTTGTTGAGCAGCGCTCCATTTATCTGTGGGCGCAAAACAAAATTCAGCATCGCTCAGCCTGCGCAGATACGCTACAAATTCTGAATGGTTAGCGGTAAGCAGACTGGCCACCTGGTGTTTATCCATTTTAACGGCTGATTTAGAAAGTTAATGTTGTTCAAAAAAACCTACCTGCCGCAGAAAAGAAACCTGGTCGAAATAACTGACGTCTCTCACGATCAGGTTATTTCTTATCTCGAGTATCGTACAGTTTTTGAGCGTATATTTTTTATCAAGCATATAAGACGGCCCGTCTTCCAGGTGTTTCATGGTTCCGGTTGAGGTATACTCAACGGTTATGGAAGAATCGCCGGGCAGGATCCGGGTAATTACATAATGGAGATCGGGGCTGGAAATAAAATAGCGGCTATATACCGAATGGATCCCGGTGCGTCCTTTTTCGGGCGCCTGCAGGTTGGGGGATTCTATCTGGGCGCTATCTGAATAAAGCGTATCGATCGCTTTAAGATCATGTTTATTCATTGCGTTAAACCGCTGGTATACGAGATCTTCCATTTGGGAAGAATGCGGTTTACAGGCGAAAAGGATCAAAGTAATTAAAAGCAGTAACGGGCCGGTTCTTTTTTGCATGTTTTAAAGTTAGTAAACCAACTGCGCCTTTGCGCCTTTGCGAGCCAATTTTTTCCCGCAAGTTGCCAATTTCCCAAAACAAAAATGTTCCGCAAAAACGGAACATTCTGTAAAAATTCAACCAACAAAATATTTATTCGGCCTCGGCCACAACTTCCTTTACCTCGGGTATCATGCGTTTCATCATCCCTTCAATACCCGCTTTTAACGTGATCATGGATGAAGGGCAACCACTACAGCTTCCCTGTAGCATCAGGTTAACCACGCCATCGTTATAACTTTTGAACTGTATAGCCCCACCGTCCATTTCAACGGCCGGCTTCACATAGTTTTCCAGTAACTCCTTCACTCTTTTTACAATATCATCATCATCCGCACTAACCGTATTGCTGGCTTCCTGCTTGGTGTTGGCAAGTTCCTCTTCATTTACCACTACCCCACCATTTTCAAGATAATCTTTCAGGAATTCTTTAATGGCCGGAATAACATCCTGCCAGTCTTCGGTTTCGGCTGTTTTGGTAAGCGTAACAAAATTGCTGGCAATAAATACGCTTTTAATGAACGGGAAGCCAAACAGCTCTTTTGCCAGCGGTGAGGGAGCCGACAGCGTTTCATCAGCAAAATCAACGCTTTTCCCCGGATACAATAATTTATTGGCCACAAACTTCATGGTTTCAGGGTTGGGTGTCATTTCGGTATAAATACTGATTACCGGGTTGCCTGTTTTGATCATAATACT
>JANXRX010000096.1 GCA_025352905.1 Bacteroidota bacterium
GCAGTGTTGGGCAACGGCAAGACGTCCACCAACTGGGACTATGCCGGACCACTCACCGAAAGCGTTCTGCTGGGACCCGTGGCGACGCACTTCCCCAAAACTACTCTCGAATGGATAAACTGGAAGAGATTGGCAGGGAAATAACGGAAAATATAAGCAACCACAAAGCATTAATATTTTCGCAGTTCCTTGGGATGCTGGCGCTGATCAAAGAAAAAATGAAAGAGCTGGGCGTTGATTATGAATATTTCGACGGAAGCAGTACCGTAAATGAACGCGAAAAAGCCATTAACCGTTTTCAGAATGATGAGAACTGCCGTGTGTTCCTGATCTCTTTAAAAGCTGGAGGTGTAGGATTGAACCTGACCGCAGCGGATTATGTGTATATCGTTGACCCCTGGTGGAACCCTGCGGTAGAGCAGCAGGCGATCGACCGGACCCACCGCATCGGCCAAACCAAAAATATTTTTGCGTATCGTATGATCTGTACAGATACGGTAGAAGATAAGATACTAAAACTCCAGGAGCGCAAACGAAATCTTGCCAAGGATCTGATTACAGATGATGAGGGATTTGTGAAGAGCCTTACCAAGGAAGACGTGGAGTACTTATTCAGTTAGCGGATTTTATTTTTTCAACTCAGCCGCTAAAACACCCGCCTCCGGGTTCTTTTCAAACTCGGCCTTACATTCTTTAGAACAAAATCCATACACTTTATTCTTATAATGCGCCGTATCGCCGATACCTGCCGTTAAGGGCATGCCGCAACTTGGATCTTTTTTATTATCTACCATCGCAATATCATAATGCATCACAGAATCCATCTTCATAACGGCTGCGGTGGTATCAGGGGCAGGTTTTTCGTCTTTTGGTTTGGCAGGATCGCAGGCAATAAAAAGGACCATGGCTATACATGCGGCAAGGAGTAATTTATTCATTATTTTATTTTTTGCGTTTGTAAAATGACCAGCAAAACTAACGAAAATTAAAAGAAGGTGATCGCTACCTGATCAGGACGGTCGTGCCTTTTTTGAAAATACTGTTTCCGGTTACATCTATACCTTTTGTGATATAGACATAAGTGCCACTGCTTTGTTTTAGGTTTTTAAAACTGCCATTCCAGCCTGTGCCGGGTTCACTGGTAATATAGATCAACTGACCGAAACGGTTATAGATACTGAAGTATTCCAGTTTTGAAATGCCTATCAGGATGGGTTTCAGAATATCGTTCTTTCCATCGCCATTAGGCGTAAAAGCGCTGGGCACCAATATATCCGGTCCGTTCTTATATACGGTCACAAGTACATCATCGGAACTCGAACAACCTTCAGGGGTAGTAACTTTTACAGTATACCTGATCGAATCAACTGAAGAATTATTAGTAGTGAATACCGGGTCATACACCGAAGCATTTTCCAGGTAAGCCGAGGGTAGCCATTGATACGTATAAGAAGTATCTGCACCGGTAACCATCAATTGTATAGACTGTCCAAGGCTTGCTGTCGTATCCCGTCCTGCATTCACGGTGAAAAGCGGAACCACTTTCACGGTGATGGTATCGCTGAATTGCTTGATGCAATAAAGCGTGTCTTTTACAGTAAGTATATAGCTGGTGGTCTTACCAGGCGCGGCCAGCGGTGAAAGTGTGGTAACAGAAGACAGCGTGCCTGAAGGTTTCCATGAATAAGAAGAGCCAACGATAGAGGCAGATAACTGTATCCTGCTACCAAAGCAAATAGTGGTATCGTTCCCCAGTTTTGCAACCGGGTAGGGTGAAACAGAGACCCGCATTTTTGCACTGTCCTGGCAAAAGCCAAGATTAGCCGTTACGGAATACACCGTGGTGACGGATGGGGCAGCCATCGGGTTCTTAACAGTATAACTGCTGAGGCTGTTGTTATTAGCGGATTCCTTCCATTGATAACTCAACGCATCACTGGTGGGCCTGAGCAGGAAACTGTCTGTTTTACAAATGCCTGTATCTGAAGGCAGTTTCACTGTGATATATTTCAGTACGTTCACAACAAATTTTGCGCTGTCGATACATCCCTGGTCGGTAACGGTAAGCGTATAGGTAGTCGTGTCTTTCGGGTAAACCAATGGGGCAATAACGGTCGTATCTGAAATATGGCTATTGGGTTTCCATGAAAATGTACCGGTACTCTGGGCTTTTATGGGCAGGGTGTCTACACTACAGATCAAAGTGTCTGTAAAAGGCAGGTAAATAGATGGCTTATCGTTGGCGGTAACGGTTAGGGAATAAGAACCGGAGCAACCAACGGTACTGGTAACGGTAAGCACGGCTGTAGATTTACCCGGCGCCGGGTACTGGTAAACCGGGTTTTGTATACTCGAGGTATCGTTAGTGGTAGAAGTATCGCCCAGATCCCATAGCCAGCTGTTGATGGATCCATATTTAGTAACACTTGCATCTGTAAACAGGAAGGGCGATTGGTAACAACTCCCTTTTACGGTAAAACCCGGTGTAAAACCCGGGAATACTTTTACAGGCGCCGTGGTAGAATCCTGGCAACCACCGGTATTACTTACCGAAAGCTTAATCGTATAGGTACCTGTATCTGCATAGGTAAAAGTTGGGGTACTGTTGGATGAGGTATCTGCTAAACTATTGGTTACGCCAAAATCCCAGCGATAGGAAGTAATGTTTGATGCGGAGGATTCATTCTGAAAAGTAAACGTAAAATTATCACAATTCAGATAGGAAGCATTTAATGTGGCGGCAGACAAGGAGCAATTGCCTACGGTTATCTGCAATTCTTTTTTGGTTGAGTTGAACATGACCCCGTTTCGCCACTCATGCACATATACGGCGATCACATATTCTCCCGTGGCCGAGGGCGCCGTTCCGGATATCAGCCCGCTAAGCGAATCGATGATCACGGATCCACCCAGCGGGTAGCTGCCGCTGAAACCCGTAGTATAGGCTAATGCAGAATAAGGGGGTGCAGACAGGGTAGAGGTACCATTGATACCGTTTCCAAAAGAATAGGTGAGCACATCGCCGGCATCAGGATCTGTTGCGCTGAACTGGTAGGTGAACCTGGAATTGTAACAGATGATAGCCGTATCCCTGAAATTAAAGAACGGGCTGCTGTTTACATGGTAATCAACTGTATTGAGCGTACCGGGTATACTGCCCAGGAAACTGATACCCGTTGCTATTGAATTGGTAATATTAATGATCCCCGTTATCCTGTTGGCGTCCTGCGCCACAATAAGGTAACCGTTCACATTGTCTGCAAGCGTAACTGTGGTAGTATAGGTATAGGTTTGGTAACAGATAGTAGGCGGATTGCTGAGGCATGGATCAAAACTGCTTTTGGTGGCCGTGCTTTGCAAAGTAAACGCATTGGTAGTGCCCGCAATGGTCTGAACATTGGCATAGGTGCTGGCATCATAGATCCCTATGGAAGAAGGCATGGGCCCGGCCTCGGTGCAGCTCTTGAATACATAAAAGGTTATTTTGTATACAGACGTGCCTGCTGAAGCACCGGCGCTTACATACTGGTATTGCACCCACCCGCCTTTGATATGTCTTCCAAAGGCAATTGTGCTGAAAAAAATAAATAAAACACAAAGCAATATTGCCCGCATTGATCAGATAAAGTTTTGGTGCTCACTCATTGTGAGCCTAAAACCTACTGTATTGTTGCATTTATCCGGGAATGTATCGGGAGAATGGGGATATGTGTCGATTAACCGGCTTTTATCATATATCATTCGGCCCCAAACGCCCATTCAGCGCAAGTTTCGGTGAACAGAAGGTTTTTGCTGATGAAGTGTATAGCCTCTAAAACCCTACCTATCACCTGTAAGTTTTCACCGATTTTTCAAAGGCAGTACCCAACTATCATGGTAGTTTTCCGCTGGTATTGTATAGTTAGGCTCCATTTTTGAACTTAACTATCTTTGTTTTCCGAATTAACTTTTTTTATGAACAAGATTTTTACCCTGGTTACCCTTTTATTCCTTTCCACTGCTGCTATGGCTCAGACCGTAGGAACGGTAAAAGGAAAGCTCCTCGATTCTACGAATAAGCAATCCCTGAAAGATGCTTCCGTAACCGTTCTGGATGCCCGCGACTCTACATTAGAGGTATTTGGCCTCGCAAAAGGCGATGGTAGCTTCAGTATTACCAATATAACCTTTGGAAAAATGATCATCCAGGTGAAATTCCAGGGTTATGACACCTACACAACAATAGTTACTTTTTCAAAAGAAAAACCAACCCTTGACCTCGGGAATATCTATATGAAAACCTCGGCCAATATGCTGGAAGGGGTAACCGTTCAGGCCTCTCCCATACAGATGAAGAAGGATACGGTGGAATTCAATGCCTCTGCTTTTAAGACCAAACCCAATGCCGTTGCAGAAGATTTGTTGAAAAAGATACCCGGAATGGAGGTTGCCAAGGACGGAACCATCAAATCGCAGGGTGAAACAGTTACCCGGGTACTGGTAAATAATAAGCGTTTTTTTGGCGATGACCCTAAAATGGCCACCAAGAACCTGCCCCCGGATGTGATAGACAAAATACAGGTATTTGACGACCTGAGCGACCAGAGTAAATTTACCGGGTTTGACGATGGTAACCGTGTAAAGACTATCAATATCACCACCAAGAAAGATATGCGCAAAGGCGCTTTTGGTAAGGTTGTGGCGGGGTTGGGAACTAAAATAAATGATGAGTTACGGGATGATGAGAGTTTTAACCTGAGCGTGGTTAATGGTGACAGGCAGCTTACTTTCCTGGGACAGGCCAATAATATCAATAAACAAAACTTTACCCAGCAGAATTTAGGCGGTGGTCGTGGTGGTAATGGCGGCGGCGGCGGCGGTAATTTTGGCGGCGGCGGTGCGGGCGGCACAACCGGTATCACAGATGTTCTGGCTGGGGGTGTGAACTACCGGGATGCCTGGGGTAAAAAAGTAGATGCTTACGGCAGCTATTTTTACAATCAGCCAAAAGTATTTGTAGACCAGACCAGCAACACACAAAATATCATCAACACGGATTCAAGCACAAATACAAATGCGCAATCCACTTCTACTTCAAGAAATGAGAATCACCGGTTCACATTTAATATTGAAGACAGGATCGATTCCAATAACTCGTTCATATTCCGCCCGAACATTGCATTACAGAACAGCTCGCCTTTTTCAACCTCTACCAGTACCACTACAGGCGGCCCAAAGAATGTTCCGATAAATTCTTTATATAATAAGACATCCAGCTATAACAGTGGGTATAATGTAAATGGATCCAACCTGAGCCTGCGGCACAGGTTTGCAAAAAAAGGCAGAACGGTTTCTCTCGACATCGCGTTTTCTGCAAGCGAAAATGATGGGGACGGAAACAACTATTCTATCAATTCTTTCAGCAAACCGGTTGTAAAAACAGATACCATTAACCAGCATTATATAGATTCATCAAGGTCTGTTAGCGTGAGCCCTACTTTTTCATACACAGAACCTATCGGCAAAAATCAAATGCTCGAACTCAGGTATACCTATTCGTATAATAACAGTACAACGATCAATAATACCTACCGGTATGATAACGTTGCACAGAAATTTTCGCAGTTCGACAGTGTATTCAGCAACTCTTATAAATACACACAAACTTTCAGCACGGCTAACCTCAGTTGGCGGATACAGAAGACCAAGTTCAATATGAATATTGGAACGGGGGTTCAGTTTACAGATGTAAACAGCAATAACACGACCAAGAATATAATAGTGGCGCGTAATTATGTAAACTTTACGCCAACCATGAACTTCACCTATAACTTTACGCGTACCAGGAACCTGCGGATATTTTATAATGGAAGAACGGGTCAGCCAAGCACATCACAGTTACAGCCCATACAAACAACCACCGACTCGGTTAACTTCCAGGTAGGTAACCCCTTCCTGAAACCACAGTTCACCAATAGCCTGCGTGTATTGTATACTTCGTTCGATCCATTTACACAGAATATTATTTTTGCCACAATCAATGCAACGATGGTATCCAACGATATACAGAACTCAATTATACAAAACCCGAATGGCGGCAGAACAACTACCTATGTAAACCTGGGCGGTACGTACAATATATCGGGTTATTTCAACTATGGATTTCCAATCAAAACGCCTAAATCAAACCTGAACCTGCAAACCAATGTTAACTATAGCCAGAGCCAGTCTTTGTTGAATTATGTAAGCGACTATACACGTAGTACTGTATTGGCAGAAACGATAAAATGGACCACCAACCTGAAGAAGAATTTCGACATGAACCTGAGTACTACCTATTCTTATAACCCGGTTCGCAATACACTGTCTCCTAACCAGAATACCAATTATACCACCTTGTCCGGAGCAGCTGATTTCACTGTATACTCAAACGATGGTTGGATTATTGCCAGTGATTTCGATATCACGCATTATGGAAACAGGCCGGCGGGTTATAACACTTCCGTTTTCCTGATCACTCCTTCTGTAGCCAAACAGTTCCTGAAAAATAAGGCAGGTGAACTACGGTTAAGTTGTTTCGATGTGCTGAAACAGAACGTAGCCATCAACAGTTCCGCAAGCGGTAACCAATTGGTTACTACCCGTTCCAATAACCTGACCCGATATTTTATGCTCACATTTACCTATAACCTGCGCAGTTTTGCAGGGCAGCAACAGCAGCAAAGAGGCCAGAGAGGTATCTTCCCTGAAGGAATGCGCCCGGGTGGCCAGGGCAACTTTGGTGGTGGCGGTTTTGGCGGTGGCGGTAATGGCAGAAGAAACAACGAATAACAAAGAATAATCCCCCGATCAATAAAGGCCCGTTCAGTTTACTGGATGGGCCTTTTTACTTGGTAACAGCACAGCTTTCTTAACCAAACTTTCGTAAAAAAAGTTGTGTTGGTAAGCCAAACTGTTATACTTTTACAATTCATTAAGCATATTTCACATATCTAATAAGTGAATACTAAGACATTACATATTAATCTTTCTCAAGCAGTATTATCCGCATCGATGATCCGGTTAATGCCTGTTACCAGCAGCTTCCTGCCGCTACCACGACGTGGTTGCTGATAGGACGAGCAACTGGCACTTGCCCCTATCAGTGGAAATTCTCCCGGAATTGAACTAATACACCAAAGTGTATTCTTTTTCACTCTATATAATTTTTACAAGTTGGAATCTAATATTATTGTTCGTGTAGCGAATGGTGGCGACACACATTACGCACAAACCATAACAGATGAAATGGAATCCTCGGCAATGGCGCGGGGAACAGGCATAGCCAAACGCAGCCCTGAATATGTTGCCAAAAAAATGGAAGAGGGCAAGGCTGTGATCGCTGCTTTGCCGGATGGCACCTGGGTTGGATTTTGCTATATTGAGGTATGGGGGCATGAAGAATTTGTGGCCAACAGCGGGTTGATCGTTTCGCCTGCATTCAGGAAAACGGGCGTGGCCAAGCAGATCAAACAGACCATATTTAATTTATCAAGAGAGAAATATCCCGATGCCAAGATCTTCGGCCTCACCACCGGCCTGGCCGTAATGAAGATCAACAGCGATCTGGGTTACGAACCCGTTACCTACAGCGAGTTAACGGATGACGATGAATTCTGGGCAGGCTGCAAAAGCTGTGTGAACTATGATATCCTGATGAGTAAAGAAAGAAAGATCTGTATGTGTACGGCCATGTTATACGATCCGAAAGATCATTTTGAACCGGTTGAAACATCCGCTGATTTTCATGAGAACTCAAAGCTGTATGAACGGTTCATGAAAATAAAACAGAGTAAACTGTTGAAACTGTTCAGGAAAAGAGAAGGAACAAATGGAGGAGGGGCTAAGCCTAAATCGTTGTTCCATTTTTTTAACTTTTGAAAAATTAGTATACAAAATGAAAACAGATATACCAAAATTGGTGGTGCTGGGTTTTAGCGGGGGGTTAGACACATCCTATTGTGTAAAATACCTCACCCTCGAAAAAGGATATGAGGTACACAGTGTGATCGTAAATACCGGTGGTTTTAGTGAAGAAGAACTGGTGCAAATTGAAAAACATGCCTATACCCTGGGCGTAAAAACGCATACAACGGTAGATGCTGTAAAAAGCTATTACGATAGTATCATCAAATACCTTGTTTATGGAAATGTACTAAAAAACAATACCTATCCGCTTAGCGTAAGTGCCGAAAGGTTGAGCCAGGCGCTGCATATTGCGGAACACGCCAAAAAATTAAATGCTTCTGCTGTTGTACACGGAAGCACAGGTGCGGGTAACGACCAGGTTCGGTTTGATATGATCTTTAATATCATGATACCCGGCGTTGAGATCATCACACCCATCCGCGATTTAAAACTAAGCAGAGAAGAAGAGATCGCTTACCTGAAAGAAAAAGGGGTTGACATGAATTTTGCGAAAGCCGCATATTCTATTAATAAGGGTTTATGGGGTACGAGCGTAGGCGGCAAAGAAACATTACAATCAAAAGGGATCCTGCCGGAAGAAGCCTGGCCCACACAGGTAACCAAAACAGGATCGGAGGAGGTGAAACTGGGTTTTGTGAAAGGCGAACTGACAGCGATCAATGACCGGGTTTTCGAACATCCTTCACTAGCCATACAGTTCCTGCAAACCATCGCGGGCCCCTATGCTATCGGGAGAGATATACATGTTGGGGATACAATTATTGGTATCAAGGGCAGGGTGGGATTTGAAGCAGCCGCCCCCATGGTTATTTTAAAAGCGCACCACGCGTTGGAAAAACATGTACTTACCAAATGGCAGTTAGGCTGGAAAGACCAGCTGGCGCAGTTTTACGGAAACTGGCTGCACGAAGGGCAGATACTCGATCCCGTAATGCGCGATATTGAAGCATACCTCGAAAGCTCGCAATTACAGGTTACCGGTGATGTATTTGTTCAGCTGCTTCCCTACCGCTACCAGGTGATCGGGATAGAATCAAAATTTGACCTGATGAGCAGTAAGTTTGGAAAGTATGGTGAAATGAATACGGGATGGACAGGTGAAGATGTAAGAGGGTTCTCCAAAATATTCGGCAACCAGACGGCTATTTATCACAACATCAAAGAATCTGCCCGGTGAAACCTGTTTCCAAAGGCCAGCCTTTGAACCACTACACATGGGGTACTGCCTGTGATGGATGGAACCTGGTAGAGGAAGCGTTTCTTTCTGTAAAACAGGAAAGAATGCCGCCGGGAACTTCTGAAGCATTGCATTATCACCAATACGCACAGCAGTTTTTTTTCATCCTGAAAGGAACAGCCAGTTTTGAAATAGAAACAGAAAGCATTATTGTAGAAGCGCAGGAGGGGATACATATACCGGCGGGTAAGAAGCACAGGATCAGTAACCCGGCAGGAGAAGACCTCGAATTTATTCTTTCATCACAGCCATCAACAAAAGATGACAGGCACACGGTTCCGGTTGCCTGAAGATAACGGGAAGAAAAGTTTATTAAGAAATATATGATACCATGAATACAGCGCCATCAAAAAAAAGCAATGCCACTGCCCCGGTAAAGATTGGAGGTGTAATAGCAGGTATTGTTGGCGGGGCCGGCTATACCGGTGGTGAACTGATCCGGTTACTGATCAATCACCCCTCGGTAAATATTTCATTCGTTCATAGCACCAGTAATGCCGGGAAAAAAGTAAGCGAGATACATACCGACCTGGCAGGAGAAACGGATCTTGTATTTACGGATGAATTGCATAACCAAATAGAAGTATTGTTCTTATGCCTTGGCCATGGCGATTCGATCGGGTTCTTAATCAAAAACTATGTAGCCGACCATGTTAAAATAATAGATCTTTCCCAGGATTTCAGGCTAGGCAAGAAGGCCGCCCACGGTAAAATCGAATTTGTATATGGATTACCTGAATTAGGTAAGGACAAGATCATTGCCGCAAAAAATATTGCCAACCCCGGTTGTTTTGCAACAGCTATCCAGCTCGGTCTGTTACCATTGGCCAAGGCGGGGATACTGGGCGATGTATACACCACGGGTATTACGGGCTCAACGGGAGCGGGGCAGGGACTAAGCCCTACTTCTCACTTCAGCTGGCGGGCCAGTAATATTCAGGCGTATAAAACCCTGCATCACCAGCATCTCAACGAAATACACCAAAGCCTCCGGCAACTGCAGGGGAATGACGGAATACACGTAAATTTTGTTCCCTGGCGCGGTGATTTTACCCGCGGCATTTATGTGAGTTCTGTGATCGATTGCGGTTTACCACTGAATGAGATCGAACAATTATATGCAGACTACTATGACGAACATCCTTTTACCCATCTAAGCGAAACAATGATCGACCTGAAACAAGTAGTCAACACCAATAAATGTCTCCTGCATATTGAAAAAGAAGGCAGCAAAATAGTTGTGCACTCCGCCATAGATAATTTATTAAAAGGCGCTAGCGGCCAGGCAGTACAGAATATGAACCTGGTATTTGGGCTGGAAGAAATGGCGGGGTTAAAGTTAAAAGGGACCGCTTTTTAATTAAGAATTTATTGAAAACAAAGGATATAAAAATTTACCAATTGAACAATTTCAAAATAAAGCATATGACTCTCTTCGACGTATATCCACTGAACAACATCACTATCACGAGCGCCAAAGGTTCTTATGTATGGGATGATAGTGGCATACAATATTTAGACATGTATGGCGGTCATGCTGTGATCAGCATCGGCCATACCCACCCGCACTGGGTAAAAAGAATTGAGGACCAGTTAGAAAAGATTGCTTTTTATTCCAACTCGATCGTTATACCCATCCAGGGAGAACTGGCGGCCAAACTCGGCCAACTAAGCGGCAAAGAAACCTACCAGCTGTTTCTTTGCAACAGTGGCGCCGAAGCAAATGAAAATGCTTTAAAACTGGCTTCTTTTCATAATGGCCGGAAGAAGATCATCTCCTTTACCAAATCGTTCCATGGAAGAACATCACTTGCCGTGGCAGTCACGGATAATCCATCGGTTGTTGCACCCGTAAATCAAACAGATAACGTGATATTTCTTCCTTTTAATGATGAAGCAGCCTTAAAAGCCTGTTTTGCCGAACAGGGTAATGCGATCTCATCGGTGATCATTGAAGGGATACAGGGTGTGGGCGGTATCCATATTGCAACAGATACGTTTCTAAAGTTGATCAGGTCACTATGCGATCAGTATAAGGCGGTATACATAGCAGATAGTGTACAATGCGGTTATGGCAGAACCGGTGAGTTCTTTTCACATGATCATGCCGGCGTTAATGCAGATATTTATACGATGGCCAAAGGAATGGGGAATGGGTTTCCGGTGGCAGGTATTTTGATCGCACCGGATATTCAACCTAAGCACGGCATGCTGGGAACTACTTTTGGCGGTAACCAATTGGCATGCGCCGCGGCCCTTGCCGTACTGGAAGTAATGGAAGCCGAAAACTTAATTCCGGAAGCGGAGCAGAACGGGAATTACCTGCTGGAGCGGTTGAGCCAAATGAGCGACCTGCAAAATGTTCGTGGACGCGGGTTGATGATCGGGTTTGATGTACCGGAAGAATTAAAAGGACTGAAGAAAAAATTATTATCTGATTTTAAAATATTTACCGGCGAAGCCAAACCCAATACGATCCGTTTATTGCCTTCACTGGCCGTAACGCGCAGGCAGATAGATGATTTTCTGGAAGCATTGGAAGAAGCGATCGAAGAGATCAAGGAAGCAGAAAAGCCGGCGCATGCTTGATCAACACCACCATACTAATTGCTCACTATTAAATTCCTTTGCAGGGATCCGGTATGAAACAATTTATTTCCGTTACTGATGTTGCCAATATCAATGCGCTGGTGAAACAGGCATTGGTGTATAAGGCCAATCCTTTAGCAGACAGGCAACTGGGCGAAAACAAACGTATTGGATTGTTATTTTTAAATCCAAGCCTGCGTACCCGGCTGAGTACACAGATCGCTGCCAGGAACCTGGGTATGGAAGCCGTGGTGTTTAATATTGATAAAGAGGGCTGGGCGCTTGAGTTTGAAGAAGGGGCTATTATGAGCGGCAATACAGTGGAACATGTAAAAGATGCCGGACCAGTGCTGGGTCTGTATTTCGATATTCTCTGTATCCGAACGTTCCCTTCTCTAAAGAACCGGGAAGATGATTACAGTGAAATGTTCATCAACCAATTTATTAAATATGCCGGTGTACCCGTAGTCAGCCTCGAAAGCGCTACCCTGCATCCATTACAATCACTGACAGATCTTGTAACCATCCAGGAAACCATCAACAACAACGCCAAACTCCAAACCCCAAACGCTAAACCCAAAATCGTCCTCACCTGGGCGCCGCATATCAAACCCCTGCCCCAATGTGTGGCCAATAGTTTTGCGCAATGGATTAATGCATGGGGCGAGGCCGAGTTCGTGATCACACACCCGCATGAATATGAACTTGCCGAACAGTTTACAAAAGGAGCAACGATCACGCACGACCAGGATGCGGCTTTACAAGGGGCAGATTTTGTATATGTGAAAAACTGGAGCACCTACACGGATTATGGAAAAATGTATGAGAATGATCCGGAATGGATGCTGACAGAAGAAAAATTAAAAGCAACCCGTAATGCAAAAGTAATGCACTGTCTGCCAGTAAGAAGAAATGTAGAACTAAGCGATGAAGTGCTGGATAGCACACACAGCCTGGTAACACAACAGGCAGGCAACCGGGTATGGGCGGCACAGGCGGTACTCAGTGATATATTGAAAACAAAAAAATAATTTACCAGCGTGGATACCTTGTATGTGATAAAGATTGGCGGTAATATCATTGATGAAGAAAGCAGTCTTTCTTTGTTCCTGCAGGCATTTTCAGGCATCCCCGGAAAAAAAATATTAGTGCATGGGGGTGGAAAACTGGCAACCAAACTGGCCGGGCAATTGGGAATTGAACAACAGATGATCGACGGAAGAAGGGTTACCGATGGGGAAACACTCAAGGTAGTAACCATGGTATATGCCGGGTACATCAACAAAAAGATCGTAGCCGGGTTACGTGCAAACGGATGCAATGCGATCGGGTTAACAGGAACTGACGGTAACATGATAACCGCACATAAAAGAAAACACCCTTCCATTGATTTTGGATTTGTGGGGGATATAGACAGTGTGAGCACAGACCTGCTGCATAACCTGCTTGAACAACAAATAGCTATTGTAGCGGCACCGATAACAGATGATGGTAACGGTCAGTTGCTTAACACAAATGCCGATACGGTTGCACAGGAAATAGCCAAAGCAATGAGTAGTTTGTATGAAGTTCAGTTGGTCTATTCATTTGAAAAGAACGGGGTACTGCTGGATGTGAACAATGAGGACTCTGTTATTCCCCTAATCACCGAACAATCTTATGCAGAACTAAAAAGCAAACAGTTAATCTTTGCAGGGATGTTGCCTAAATTGGATAATGCTTTTGCCGCTTTGGAAAACGGGGTGTTGAAAGTAGTAATAGGCAACGCAAAATATCTACCCGAGATCATCGGCGGCAAATCCGGAACAATTATTCAACGCAATGTCAGATAGCAGGATCATAGAATTACAACAGGAAGCGATCGGCTTATTAAAACAGCTGATTGCTACCCCTTCTTTCAGTAAAGAAGAAGGGGCAACTGCTGCCATTATTGAACAGTTCTTTCGG
>JANXRX010000099.1 GCA_025352905.1 Bacteroidota bacterium
TTATTTAATGGGGTGAGTATGGATGGATGGCACAGTTACCTGAAAGATATCGGCACGAATACTGATCCGGATAACAATTTCAGAATCGAAGACAGTACGCTGCATGTATTGGGTAAAGATCTTGGATATGTGATCACAGACAAAGGATACAGCGATTATCATTTCAAAGTAGATTTTAAATGGGGTGAAAGAAGATGGGGATCGCGCCAGAAAGAAAAAAGGGATGCTGGAGTTTGTTATAATATCCCTGTTAACGAACCCGATTCTATCTGGCCCCGATCCATAGAGTGCCAGGTACAGGAGGGTGATGTAGGTGATTTCTGGTTGCTGGGTTTCAGCACTATCAAAGTAAAAGGCGAAGTGAATAAACCTTCTGCCCATACACGGATGATCAAATACACCGATGGCGAAAGACCTACCGGGCAATGGAACACGCTCGAAATCATTTCATATCATGGCCGGTGTATTCAGATTGTAAATAGCATAGTAGTGAATGTAGGCGATGAGGCAAGTGTGAAGGACGGAAAAATATTACTTCAATCAGAATTCGCGGAAGTGTATTACAAAAACGTAAAGATGCGAAAGCTCTAAAATAGAACAACCATGAAACAAAAGATCATACCGCTCCTGCTGCTCATTTTAGTTATACACGGAAAGGCGCAACAAACACCACAAAGAGGCGACCCTACACTTACAGAAATATGGTCGCCGGTTCCCAGGGTGATTGCACCCGGCAAATTGTCGACAGATCCTCCTTCAGATGCGGTTGTCCTTTTTGGAACGGCGAAAGACAGTATGCAATGGGAGAGTAAAACAGGAAAACCATTTAACTGGAAAGCAACGGATGAACACCTTACCGTTGTGCCTTTTGCAGGTGACCTTCAAACCAAACAAGGCTTTGGTGATTGCCAGTTACACATTGAATGGAGAACACCAGCAGAAGTTGCCGGCGAAGGTCAGGGCCGCGGAAACAGCGGTGTTTTTCTGATGGGCCTGTATGAACTACAGGTACTGGATTCATATAATAACAAGACCTATTCGAACGGGCAGGCAGGTAGTATCTATAAACAGCATATGCCCATGGTAAATGTTTGTCGCCCGCCCGGCGAGTGGCAGACCTACGATATTATTTTTACCGCACCGCAGTTTTACACCGATGGAATGCTCAAATCAGCGGCCCGCATAACCGTAACCCAAAACGGTGTATTAATACAAAACAATGTTGAACTCTGGGGCCCTATGATCTTTGTGGGTGTGCCCAAATATGAGAAACACGCAACAAAAGCGCCCTTGCTACTACAGGATCACCATAATGGCGTAAGTTTCCGTAATATCTGGATACGTGAATTATAGCGTCTTATATTTGATAGCTAATTCAACCTGAAGATGAAGCGAAAGCTAATTATTATCTGCCTGTTTTTTATAGTTAGAACACTCCCCGCACAAACAGTCTCAAAAGTATGGGTGGCAGATAATGGCAATGGCACGTATAAAAACCCTGTCCTGAATGCAGACTATTCAGATCCCGATGCGATCCGCGTGGGAGATGATTATTACCTGGTATCTTCTTCTTTTGCCGATATACCCGGTCTGCCCATTTTACATTCAAAGGACCTGGTTAACTGGACAATCATCGGCCATGCTTTACAGCGCCAGCCCCCATTTGAACATTTCGCTACTGTACAACACGGCAATGGGGTATGGGCGCCCGCATTGCGATATCATAATGGCGAATTCTACCTGTATTATCCCGATCCCGATTTTGGCATCTATCTCACAAAAACAAAGGACCCTGCAGGTAACTGGACCGACCCTGTATTGGTGGAAGCCGGTAAAGGATTGATAGATCCCTGCCCATTCTGGGATGAAAAAGGAGAAGCCTACCTGGTTCATGGATGGGCCGGCAGTCGTGCAGGCATCAAGAGTATTCTTACCATACAAAGAATGGACCCCTCCGGTTCTAAAACAACTGACGAGGGATCGATCGTTTATGACGGACATGAAACGGACCCCACCATCGAAGGGCCGAAATTGTATAAACGGAAAAACTATTACTACCTGTTCGCACCTGCCGGTGGCGTATCAACGGGTTGGCAACTGGTTCTTCGCTCAAAGAATATATATGGCCCTTATGAAAGAAAAGTAGTGATGGACCAGGGTGGCACCACCGTTAACGGCCCGCACCAGGGTGCCTGGGTAACTACGCAAACAGGAGAGGATTGGTTTCTGCATTTCCAGGATAAGGGGCCTTATGGCAGAGTAGTTCATTTGCAACCTATGAAATGGGTAAACGATTGGCCCGTAATTGGCATTGATGCGAAAGGAACTGGCAAAGGCGAGCCAGTACTCAGTTACCATAAACCCAATGTGGGTAAAACCTGGCCCATACAAACACCAGCCGATGGCGATGAATTTAATGAGCTTCACTTAGGTATGCAATGGCAGTGGCAGGCAAACGCAAAGGGAACCTGGTCCTTTATGAATACGGCCACAGGCTCACTGCGTTTATTTTCAGATAAACTTCCCGACAGCGCCCGGAATTTATGGGATGCGCCGAATGTGCTTCTCCAAAAAATACCTGCAGAGGAATGTCGCGTAACCACCAAAATAGAATTCAAACCCAATCAGCGCGTAGAGAATGAAAAAGCAGGATTGGTGATCATGGGTTTTTCCTATGCGGGTTTATCGGTAAAAAACAAAAAAGACGGGAACTACCTGGTGTATACAATTTGTAAAGACGCTTCAAAAGGGAATAAAGAAACCGAAACAGTGATCCAAAAAATCAATGAAACAACCGTATATATAAGGGTAACCATTGAAAAAGGGGCAAAATGCAGGTTCAGTTACAGTACCAATGGCCAGGAGTATATTCCTTTCGGAGACCTGTTCCAGGCAGAGGCAGGAAGATGGATCGGTGCGAAGGTGGGGCTTTTCTGTACGCGTGCCTCTCAAACCAATGATTCGGGATATGCAGATTTTGATTGGTTCAGGGTAGAGCAGGTTCAATAATATTTCAGGATGCTTCAGGACGGATATAAGCCTGAAACCAGTACATTGTTCCCTAAATTCCTGCCTGCCATGAATAAGGAAAAAAGCCTGGTCGCCTTTTTTTTGCTGATCAGCGTTCAGCTGTTATCCCAGAACACAAAACTGGATTGGGTAAACAAGGTGGGCGCCCGTTCATTTCCCTCTTCCAAAACTGTTTTTTCCGCCAATTCTTATGGCGCCATACCTGATGGCAAAACACTCAGCTCGCCTTTTATACAGAAAGCCATCGATGCCTGCGCGGCAAAAGGCGGCGGGATCGTAACACTGAAACCCGGCGCATATATAAGTGGCTCCCTCTTCCTAAAGAGCAATGTGCACCTGCGTATTGATAAAGATGTGTTGATATTGGGTTCGCAGAATTTTGACGATTACCCTGAAATAGATACCCGGATAGCCGGTATTGAAATGAAATGGCCGGCGGCTTTATTCAATATCATCAATGCAAAAAACGCAACCATATCAGGAGAGGGAATTGTAAACGCAAGAGGTAAGTTCTGCTGGGATAAATACTGGGCAATGCGGAAAGACTATGATGCCAAAGGATTGCGATGGATAGTAGACTACGATGCCAAACGTGTACGCACCTTACTGGTACAGAATTCATCCGATATTTCTATCAGAGGACTAACCTTCAAAAATGCCGGTTTCTGGACGGTCCAGCTATTGTATTCTCAATATATCACGGTTGATGGAGTGATCATTAAGAATAACGAAGACGGCCATGGACCCAGTACCGATGGCATAGACATTGATTCCTCATCATGGGTATTGGTCCAAAATTGTGACATCGATTGTAATGATGATAATTTCTGTTTGAAAGCCGGTCGGGATTGGGACGGGCTACGGGTAAACAGGCCCGCCGAGTATGTAGTGATCCGCAATTCCCTGGCACGCAGGGGCGGGGGGCTGGTAACCTTAGGTAGTGAAACTTCCGGGGGTATCCGGCATGTGCTGGCCACCGGGCTTGTGGCAAGAAACACCGATAACGGGTTGCGTATCAAATCGGCCACTACAAGAGGTGGTACGATCGAGGATATTTATTTCCGCAACTGTAAAATGGACTCTGTTAAAAACGTTTTTCAATTCACGCTTAACTGGAACCCCGCATATAGTTACTCAACTTTGCCAAAAGGCTATTCCTATGATTCCATACCTCCGCACTGGAAGTCGATGCTGCACAAAGTAACGCCTGAAGAAAAAGGGATCCCACACGCGAAAGACATTTATATAGATAATATTGTAGCTACAAATGCGCAGACTATTTTTGGCGCGGTTGGACTGGAAAGCTCGTACCTGTCAAACTTTATATTCAGCAATTCTCAGTTTTCAGGTACTGTATTGGGCAGTTCTGAGTACACAAAAGGATGGAAATTCAATAATGTAGTGATCGATGTTGAAAAAAGCAAACCGGCTACTAAACCTGTATCAAGAGAAATTGAAGAACGGTTAAAACAATAAAAATTATGAAAAAAAGTAAATGGGCCATCATGCTCGCAATGATCTTATTGGTTTCTTTTATAGCTCCTGCACACAAACCGGTACTGTATATTATCGGTGACTCCACGGTAAAGAATGGGGATGGCAGCGGTAAGAACGGGCAATGGGGATGGGGCACAGTGATAGATATGCATTTTGATACCAACAGGATCAGCGTTCAAAACCATGCCATCGGTGGACGCAGCAGCCGTACATTTATAACCGATGGCAGATGGGATAAGATCCTGCAAACACTTGGTAAAGATGACTATGTGATCATGCAGTTCGGTCACAATGATGGTAGCCCGCTGGATGATACTGCCCGCGCAAGAGGAACGATCAAAGGCAATGGGATGGATAGTGTGGAAGTATATAACCCCATCAGGAAAATGAAAGAAATGGTGCATACCTACGGCTGGTATATGCGTAAATATGTAAATGAGGCAAAAGCAAAAGGCGCCATACCTATCGTCTGTTCTCCCATTCCGCGCGACAACCGGAAAGACGGCAGGATCAACCGCAGCGAATATGCCGCATGGGCCAAACAGGTAGCCGATGAAACCGGCGCTTATTTTATAGACCTGCAGGAACTGATCGCTGTGGAATATGAGAAAATGGATACGGTTATTGTAAACAGTTTTTTCCCCGCCGACAAAACACATACCAATAAAGACGGCGCCCTGCTGAATGCCAATAAGGTAGTTGCAGGGATAAAAGAATTGAAAAAATGCAAACTGAAAGACTTTTTAATTGATTGAATAATCATCCGTCATCTGTCAACCAAACATATGTCCATTTCAAGAAGAAATATACTCAAAACCCTCGCCCTGGGTGTTCCTGCCTTACAGTTTGCCCCTTCGTTTGCCCTGGGTGCAGAAGGGAAAGAAAAGATACCGGCTATACTACCCGGGCCGTTTGTAGGTACAAGGGCCTCCCTGGGCAAATACGAGATCCCGGACTGGTTCCGCGATGCCAAGTTTGGTATATGGGCACACTGGGGACCGCAATCGGCTGTGGAAGCAGGCGACTGGTATGCGCGTAATATGTATATGGAGGGAAGCCGGCAGTATAAACACCATATCGAGAATTACGGTCACCCTTCTAAGTTTGGATTTAAGGATACGATCCCGAACTGGAAAGCCGAAAAATTCGATGCAGATTATTTACTGGGTCTATACCAGAAAGCAGGCGCGAGGTACTTTATGAGTATGGGCGTGCACCATGACAATTTTGACCTGTGGAACTCAAAATACAACCGCTGGAACGCCGTGAACATGGGCCCTAAAAAAGATATCGTAGGCATGTTTGCCAAAGCCGCACGAAAAAACGGGATGCGGTTTGGCGTAAGCGATCATTTGTGGATCAGCTATAAATGGTTCTCTACCAGTAAAGGGAGCGATAAGACCGGCACTTTTGCCGGTGTACCCTATGATGGCGCCGATCCGAAGAATTTTGAATATTATGGTAAATGCGAAGAGATATTCAATAAACTCGACTGGACTGAAAACGGCATTCCCCAAAGCTGGAAAGAACACTGGTTCAACCGGATGAAGGACCTCGTGGATAATTATGAGCCCGACCTTTTATACTGCGACGGGCATATGCCTTTTGAGGACCTGGGTATGGACCTGCTGGCGCATATGTATAATAAGAGTGCGGCAAAACACGGAGGCAAAACACAGGCAGTATATACCAGCAAAAGAACAGAAGATACAGGAACCAACGGTATCTGTGTATTTGATGTGGAACGAGGGGTGGTAGAAACGGTCTGGCCATACGCGTGGCAAACAGATACCTGCATCGGCGACTGGCACTATAACCGCGACAGGATCGGCAAATATAAATCTGTAAAGACCGTAATAGACCTGCTCGTGGATATTGTGAGTCGTAACGGTAACCTTATGCTTAACATGCCTTTACCCGCAAGCGGGATGCTGGATAATGATGAGTTGCATGTACTTGATGGCATCACCCAATGGATGGCAGTGAACAGCGAAGGCATCTATGCTACCCGCCCCTGGAAGATCTTTGGTACGGGCCCGTTATCGGCCATTACAAAGAATGATAAAGAGGTGAATTCGTCTCAGCAGTTCAATGAAAAGAACCGGAAAGATTTTTCGTTTGAAGATATACGCTTTACCACAAAAGACAAGAACCTGTATGCATTTTTTATGGGCTGGCCCAATGCTACGCAACTGACCATACGTGCACTGGCAACAGGTAGCGAACAAAAGACGGGCAACATTGAAAAAGTTGAATTACTCGGTATCGGCAAAGTTGATTTTACAAGGGACAACGAAGGGTTAAAAGTTACCCTGCCTTCCCGGAAACCCTGTGAGCATGCCTGTACATTGAAGATTTATGGTACTGATCTGGTATAATATTTCTCTGCGTAAAAATGAATGATTGAAAAGAAAAATTCTTCGTTGCATAGGGAAGATAGTTGTTTCTCTTGGCACTGTATTTCTGTTTACACCAGGCGCTGCTATTGCTGCAGATTCTATCTGGGTATCCAGCCCCGACGGCTCGATCAGGATAGCATTTAATACCAATAAAAATACGATTCATTATACGGTTACGTATCGCAAAGAAACCGTTATTGAATCATCGGGCTTAGAACTGGTCATTAACGGGAAAACAGCAGGCGCAGGCAGTTCCCTTAGTAAGGTTGAGCGTTATAAAGGCAATAAAACATATCCCAGCCGCGGGGTGCATAGTATGGCAACTGATCATTATAATGGCGCAAAAATTACAGTTAATGATTCATTTGTGATCGATACAAGGGTGTTCAATAATGGTGTTGCCTGGCGCTACATCATCCGGAATAAAGAGACAGCCGTTATCGAAAAGGACAATACCTGTTTTACGGTTCCGGCAGGAAGCAATGTATGGTCGCAATCAAACATTAAATATTATGAAGGAAAATATGAACAAAAGAAAATAGAAGATTATAAGGAAGGCGAACTGCTGGGGCCACCCGCTACCATTCAGCTACCGGGTAAAACCGGTTATGCAGTTATTACAGAAGCAGGGCTGACAGATTTTGCCGGGATGTCGCTCATAGCCGGCGGTGACCGTATTTTCCGGGCAAACCTTACCGGCAATACCCAAAAAGAAGGTAATATTGAGACGCCCTGGCGCGTAGTAGAAATAGGGAAAGACCTGAATACACTGGTCAACTGTGATATTATAGCAGATGTTTCAACAGCATACGACCAGGTTTTGTTCCCGCAGGGATATGATACAAAATGGATAAGACCGGGCAGAAGTGTATGGAGCTGGCTGGCTGGAAAAGGACCGGTTACTTTCGAGAACATGAAAAGATTTTCTGACCTCGCTGCGCAGTTGGGGTTTGAATATAACCTTGTGGATGAAGGCTGGGGTAATTGGAAAGATTCCATTAACCACAAAGACCAGTGGGACATGATGAAAGAACTGGTAGATTATTCTGCCTCAAAAAACGTGAAGATCTGGGTATGGAAAGCGTATCCGGACAGGAAGGGGATCCCGGGTATTAAAGACCCTGCTCAAAGGAAAATCTTCTTTAAAAAATGCAAAGACCTTGGTATTGCCGGATTGAAGGTGGATTTTTTTGATTCAGAATCACAGGAGATTATCCGTTTTTACCAGGCAGCTTTGCACGATGCAGCAGAATTTAATTTAATGATGGATTTTCACGGCGCCAATAAACCTACCGGTGAGGCGCGTACCTGGCCCAATGAAATGTCGCGTGAAGGGATAAGAGGACTGGAGAACCGGCCACCCTGGGCAGTTGCCAATACTATCCTTCCCTTTACAAGGTATCTTGCAGGACATGCAGACTATACCCCCCTGCATTTTGGTAGCCGTTTGGGTGAAGTAAGCTGGGCGCATCAAATGGCAACGATGGTTGTATTTACTTCGCCGTTTCTTTGTGTTGGGGCTGATCCGCAAAGTATATTGGATAACCCGTTCAAAGAACTGATAAAAAGTGTTCCGCCTGTATGGGATGAAACAGTGGTATTGCCCGAGAGTAAAATAGGCGAACTGGTTTTGTTTGCAAGACGTAAAAACAATACATGGTTCCTTGCAGCCATGAACGGGACACATCAACCGGTCACGATTTCTGTAAAAACATCTTTTCTTGCTAAAGGCAATTGGGTTCTTACGGCCATTAAAGATGACCCGGAAAAACAGGCAGGCGGATTGCCCGTAACGGAAAGCAGGGTGCAGGAATCCGCTCTCACCATTACCCTGAATTCCGAAGGCGGATTTATGGGAAGATTTGATAAAAAATAAACGTTACCATTATGAAAACTGATCTCCCTTTTTGTAAGAACCTGCTCCTTGCAGTTGCTTTATTATCCGGCCTGGGCGCAACTGCGCAAAAACTGCTTCCCAAAACAGAAACAATGAACAGCCTGGTATTGGCCAACGCCTACTTTATGAATAAATGGCCCGATGCGGGCAAAACCATCATCACCAACAAAGAAAGGCCCAGCCATATATGGACAAGAGCCGTATATTATGAAGGACTGATGGCTCTGTATAGCATTAATCCTGATAAACAGTTTTATGATTATGCGGTACAGTGGGCAGAGAAACATCAATGGGGATTGAACGGTGGCCCAAAAACACGCAGCGCAGATAATCAATGCGCCGGACAAACCTATATCGATCTGTATCTTATTGATAAAAAAGAAGAACGCATCAAAGAACTGAAAGCAAGCGTGGATGCTATGGTGGCGGGGGATAAAAAGGATGACTGGTCATGGGTGGATGCACTCCAGATGGCTATGCCCGTGTTTACGCATCTGGGTGTATTGTATAAGGATACAGCTTATTTCAGGAAGATGTACGATCTGTATGCCTTCACCAAATACCATCATGGGGGTAATGGGTTATACGATCCCGCCACGCATTTGTGGTGGCGTGATAAGGACTTTGTTTTTCCGGCCTATAAAGAACCCAATGGAGAGGGCTGTTACTGGTCGAGGGGCAACGGATGGGTATTGGCTGCGTTGGTAAGAACCCTGCAACTGTTACCTGAGACCGATCCCCATTACACCGAATACCTGCAGGATTATAAGGATATGTGCATGGCCCTTGTTCCTTTGCAACGCCCCGACGGGTTCTGGAACGTTAGCCTGAAGGACCCGGGAGATTTTGGAGGGAAGGAACTGACAGGGACCTCCCTTTTCACCTATGGCTTTGCCTGGGGCATTAATAAAGGGGTGCTCACTAAGAAACAATTTCTACCGGTAATTACAAAAGCATGGAACGCCCTTGTAAAAGATTGTGTACACCCTGATGGCAAACTCGGCTATGTGCAGGGTACCGGCAAAGAACCGAAAGAGAGCCAGCCGGTAAGCTATGATGGCAAGCCCGATTTTGAGGATTTTGGACTGGGTTGTTTCTTGCTGGCCGGCACCGAAATATACAAGTTGAAATAAGGGCTTATCCGGGTAATCCGTATTTACATCGCCTGTAGGCTTTGATTCACCGGAATTATCATCTGTTTAACAAACAAAAGCGTTTTTTTCGCAGTATATTTAAAATTACTATGAGAAAAGCCATCGTACTGTTTTTATTCAGCATACCTGTAAGCAGGAGTTTTGCGCAATTGACCATCACGCCCGAACTGGGATACAATAAAACTGATTTCTTTACTACAGCACCCAGTAACCAGATCGTTACTACACCATTGAATGGTTTCCAGGCAGGGGCGCTGATCACCAGAAAATGGAAGCTTTTTTTCCTGCAATCCGGGTTGGAATTTGCGCAGAAAGGTTCCTACCAGGGACGCGGTTTCCAGGCGCCTTACGGCTCCAATACCAACATTAAGCTATCTTATCTTCAGGCGCCGCTGAATGTAGGCGCACATATCAAAATATATAAAGGACTGCAGGCGATCGCTTCCGCAGGCGTATATCTTGCTTACGGGCTGAGCGGAACAGAAAAAGGCACTTCACAGGATATCAACGGTTCTTCCACGATCGACCGCCAGATCACTTTTTCCTCGAGTGTTACCACCGCGGATAATACCAAGACCTTTATCAAACCCTTCGACAGCGGGTATAATTTTTCCGCAGGATTATCTTACGCAAATGTGGAACTGAAGACTGTGTACAGTAAAAGCTCGGGTACTGTTTCCCCTATTGGTTCTTCTAATTACCGTAACGAGGTATGGAATTTCTCTGTCGGGTATGCTTTTGTGATAAAATAATATACTTTGCAGTCGATAGTCCATAGACCATGGATCTTTCTTCCCACCATTGAATGATTTTTCATGAGGTCCATTACTATACCCCATACCATCAGGGAATATTGGAATAATACCCGCTCGCCTGAAGAAACCTGTAAGCTGATCGCAGACCTATACATCCGCAACCTGGCCATTTCCCTTCCTGAAGTATCCATTGTGATCCCTGCGTATAATGAAGGAGAGAATATTCTCCGGACATTGCTTTCTTTATGCAGCAACCAAACGGCCATGCCGGTAGAGATCATTGTTGTCAATAATAATTCTTCCGATGCTACTGAAACGCTGGTACGCGCCTGTGGGGTAGTTTGTGTAAACGAGATCGTACAGGGAATAACGCGGGCGCGCAATACGGGACTCTCACATGCCAAAGGCAAATACATTCTTAATGCAGATGCAGATACACTTTATCCACGCAATTGGATCACGCAAATGATCAAACCGCTTGCCAACGACCCGAAAGTGGCGATTACCTATGGCCGGTTTTCCTTTATCCCCGTGGGCAAAACCGGGAGAGGCGCGTATTTCGTATATGAATTTGCCACAGATGTGGTTCGCCGCCTCAATAAACAATTCAGGGAAGAGGCCGTTAACGTATATGGATTCAATTCAGGCTTTCGAAGGGAACAGGGATTGCAGGTAGATGGCTTCGATCATCCGGCCGGTACCAATGAAGATGGCTGGCTGGCGTACAAACTGCGCGGAAAAGGTTTCGGGAAACTGCATTATGTTACCAGCGCCCCGGTATGGACCACCGACAGGCGCATCCAGATAGACGGTGGACTGTGGAAGGGGATCTGGAAAAGGGTGAGAAGGAATATTCAATGACGGATGACAGTTGGATGACAGGCTGATGGAGGATTAAGTGAGCCCTGCTATATATTATAAATTACTAAATATAAAGTACTGCTATCTGTTAACTGTCATCCGTCAAATCACTATCTTTAGTAAAATAAACAGCAATGAGTTTTGCAAATTCAGGCAAACTGAAGATACTGGTGGTGGAGGATGATATTTTCATGCAGTCTATATTGAAACAGTATTTAAGCAACAGCTACGAAATCGAAACCTGTACCGACGGGATAGGAGCTTTGTCCTTTCTCCAGGAGGATATGGACAATATGCCTGATCTGATTATATCGGACCTGAATACGCCCGGTCTGAATGGCCTTGGCCTGATCACCCAGTTAAAAGCGGGCGACCTCTTTAACCATATCCCTATTATGATACTTTCCGGTGAAGAAAATTCGGAAATGCGCATCCAGTGTCTTGATGCAGGGGCCGATGATTATGTAGTAAAACCCTTTAATCCGAGGGAACTGGAATCGAGGATAAAAGTGATCCTTCGGCGGATCCGTAAGTAAATCCTTTCATACGCTATGAACGAGCAAGCTTCTGTTACAAAAGAGCAACAGATCATCGCAGTGATAGATTGTGATGAAGCTACCCGTTCCTTGCTGGAGCAATGTAATTTTCTCGACAGGAAACTCTTCTTTTTTAAAACCAGTCAGGATATAGCCCTCCAGTGGAAGCGGCAAAAATCAATGGATGTAGTGGCTATCATTTCCCAAAGTGAAATAATGGAGCCGGGAGGCATCTCTTTTCTCCATACTTTACAAAGCAAACGTTTCCCCCATATTCCCTTCCTGCTGCTTTCCCAGCATCTGAATACCGATCTGAAAAAACTGGCTTTGCGGGCGGGGGTAACTGATGTATTTGTGCAACCCCTAAAAACACCGAATATAGAAAGCAGGGTCAATTTTTTAATTGATAACTGGGCGGCTCTGCAGGGAAAACAAAAGGATTCGAATTCGAGCAGTTACCGTACCCCGATCCTCAAACGGGTATTCGATATTTTTTTCGCGGGGCTGGCGCTGCTTTGTCTTTCCCCTGTGTTCCTCATTATTTACCTATGGATCAAACTTGAGTCAAAAGGTCCTGCCTTTTATTATTCCCTGCGCGTGGGAACGGGATACCAGATATTCAGATTCTATAAATTCAGGTCCATGTATGTAGATGCAGATAAACGGTTGAAGGACCTGAAGCACCTGAATCAATACAACACCGGTACAGGCGAAGTGGACACGCTTGCATCCACGAAGGAATACTTATGCGATGAGTGTACCATGGCAGGCATCAAATGCCAGTATCCGGTATATGCAGATGATATGCGGGTATGTGAAAAAGATTATAAAGTAACCCTGAAAACCAAAACAGGCTCAGCTTTTTTCAAGTTAAAAGACGATCCGCGAATTACGCGCATCGGCAAATTTATCCGCAACTCCAGTATCGACGAGTTACCACAGTTATGGAACGTGATCATTGGCGATATGAGCATTGTAGGTAACCGCCCCCTGCCCTTATACGAAGCGGAAAAGATCACCACCGATAAATATGCGCTGCGTTTTACGGCGCCGGCAGGCATTACCGGCCTGTGGCAGGTAGAAAAAAGAGGAAAAGGCGAAATGAGCGAGGAAGAAAGGCTACTACTCGATAATACCTATGCACTTAACCACAGCCTCTGGAACGATGTTAAACTGATCTGCAAAACGATCCCTGCGCTGTTTCAGAAAGAGAGTGTGTAGCGGGGTTCATGGATCATGGTTCATTGTATAACGGCCATGAACTATGATCCATTAACCTTCTTCCATATACCCTCGGTTACATCATACTGCTTAATCACTTTGGCGGGGTTACCAGCTGCTACTGAAAAGGGCGGAATATCTTTGGTTACGACTGCACCGGCGGCGATCACGCTGTGTTTGCCGATGGTTACACCGGCTGTTATGACCGCATTGGCTGCTATCCAGCAATCATCCTCAATAACGATAGGGGCAGTAAGTATTTTTTGCTGGTTGATGGGAGTATTGATATCAGTATACTGGTGGTTAAGACCGCTGGCAACAATGTTCTGCGCAAAGATCACATGATGACCGATGGTGACCGGGCCGATGATCACATTACCCATCCCTACCAGGGTATGATCTCCAATGATCACATCACCCACGCCATTATTAATGGTACTGAAATCTTCAATAGTGGAATGATTGCCCAACGTAAATTTCCGGAATGGAAGCACATCTATCCTTGTTCGCCACCTGATACAGGAACCGCTGCCTCTTTTATGTACAAAAGGGTTTACCAGCCATTTTACCCATACACGCGGCCGGGCCTCACCCGCCGGAACTATCATCCAGTGAACCAGCTTTTTTAAACGGGCATTCTCTTTAACAGTATTGGCGATAGACATGATATGCAATATAAAAATCCAAGTTACATTTTTATCTGTATGGAAGGCCGGGTAGTCCGACCAATATGCTAAAAACAAGGGGTTAGTCCAATATTTCTGTTGCCCGCTAAGGCATTGTTTACTACCTTTAAGAAACAAAAAAGCCCTCCCCGGCGTATACAATATACCGAAGGAAGGGAAGGATATATCCAATTGCAAAAATGATGGTAGCGATTAAAAAAGTACTCAGGTATTGCGTACTGATTGCTTTCCTGGTAAATACAACCGGGCTTAAAGCACAGGAATCCATGTTACCCGATGTTTCCAATGAACTGTTGGGCAAACTGATAGATACCGCAAAAAAATACTATCCAAGGCTGGTCACTTTTGATCACCGGATCATTATTGCCAAAGAGAATATCAAAAAGGCCCAGTTAGCCTGGTTCGATATGTTTTCTTTTTCCTATTTATACAGTCCCAACAATTCAACCACCCTGGTTAATCCGAGCGTCCTTAACGGTTACCAGCTGGGCATCTATCTTAATATTTCTTCTTTGATCACCAAGCCGCATAATACCAAACAGGCAAAGGAAGAACTGGTGATCACCAAACTGCAGCAGGATGAATATGCCCTGAACCTTGTTGCCGAGGTAAAGAACCGTTATTACCGGTATATCCAGCAAAAGACCCTGCTCAGGATGAGAACGCTGGCGGCTATTGATGCAGAGAACCTAATGAAACAAATGAAGTACAAGTTCGAAAAATCGGAGGAGACTTTTGAAAGTTATAACCGGGTGATGGTGGCGTATAACGACCGGCGCCAGAATGTAGTTATTTCAGAAGCGGATGTACTGATCGCGAAAGCGTTTCTGGAAGAAATGATCGCCATGAAACTAGAAGATATACGATAATGGAAATAATCGGATTTTTAAAAGTCATCAGCAGGCAAAAATTTGTACTGATCGCAGTGCCTTTAATCACTGTGATCATCACGTATTTCCTGGTGCGCCAGTTACCGAGTGTGTATACATCGAAGGCGAGACTGGCTACCGGCCTGGTAGATGATTCAAAGAAAGCGCCAGCCAATCTCGACTTTCTCGCCGCTCAGGGAGAATCGATGGTTAACCAACAGTTCAATAACCTGATCCAGACAATACAGTTACAAAAAATGTATGACCAGGTTTCATACAAGCTGATTCTGCACGACCTCACTGTGACTCCGGATTCAATGTACCGGCGCCCCAGCAAACTTCTGTTGCAGCTGAATAAAGCAGCCAGAGCGCACGCTATTGACGTTTATTCGGACCTGTATAGAAGGATGGAACCCCTTTCTTTATGGGATGCCGATCAGTTTGGATTGAACACGGTACTGGTATCTATGGGATATGATGAAGGATCGCTCAAAAAAAATATGGCGGTCTACCGGGTAAATACGAGCGACTTTGTTGATATCCAGTTTGAATCGGAGAACCCGATTTTATCCGCTTTTGCCGCCAATACATTGGCAAGGGAATTCACTATCTATTATACCAATATCTTTCGGGAGAACCAGGTTCGCTCCATGAATTTTCTCGACAGCCTGCAAAAAATGCGGCAGGCATCGGTAGATAAGCAGATGCTGGAACTGAAAAACTATAAAATAGAGAACAAAATACTGAACCTGAACGAACAGGCCCGGATCCTTTATAACCAGATCGCTGATTTCGAAACGAGAAGGGAAGTGGCCATGAAAGATGTGGAATCCTATTCAGGCGCACTCAAAAATCTGGAACAGAAATTTAATCCCAAAGACCGCCAGTACCTCGAAAGTACCAGTACCAAGATCAACCAGGATATTCTGTCAACCACAGATCTCCTGAAAGCGGCAAATGATGCCTATATCAGGAGCAATTATGACGAACGACTGAAGGGTAGGGTGGATACTTTAAAGAACCAGATCACAGACCAGTTGAACCAGTCTGCAGACAGGTACGATCTTAACCCCTTACAAACAAAACAGAACATCGTTATACAGAAGGCGCAATTGGAAGTATCTCTTGATCTTGCCAGGTACAGCATCGTATCCCTGCAGTCAGAACTCGACAGGCTCAACAGGAAATTCAACGGGCTGGTGCCGCACGAGGCAATGATCCAGTCTTATGAAAAGTCGATCGATAATGCCGGTAAAGAATACCTTGATGTACTGGGCAAGTTTAACCAGACCAGTATGGAATCCAATTTTGCTGCGCAGTTAAAGCAGATAGAAGTGGCCATGCCTGGTTCGCCTGGTCCGTCCAAGAAAATGTTATTGGTGATATTAAGCGGCCTGATCAGTTTGTTCTTTTGCCTGGCGGTGCTGTTCATCCTGTTTTTCCTGGATGATGATGTGCATGTATCGCGCCAGCTGGCCAATAGTATCGGCATACCGGTTATGGGCTATCTTCCGCGGCTCGATCGTTCTTTACTGGATCTGAAGAAATTATGGAACGAAATTGAAACACGTCCATCCGAAGAGCCTTACCGTAACCTGCTGCGGGCGATCCGTTTTGAGATCGACTCCGAAATGGAGGGCGCTAAAACGCTTGCTATTACCAGTATGCGCCCTGAAGAAGGGAAAACGTTCCTGGCACTGAGTCTTGCCTATGCCTATTCAATGACGGGAAAAAAGGTATTGCTGATCGATGGAAATTTCGACAGCGCTTCTATCAGCAAAGCAGTTAAACCCGCGGGCTACCTCGAGGATATTTTACAGGGAACCCTGCCAGTGGCGCAACTGGGGAATGAAAGTAAGATCACGGTCCTTGGTAACCGGGAAGCAGATATTTCGCTGTTTGAATTAACGGATGAGGATAATGTACGCAGGCACCTGCAATCGCTCAAAGAAGCTTTTGATATCATATTGATTGAATCACCCGCGTTATCCGCACTCGGTAAATCCAAAGAATGGATCGTAGTGGCAGATAAAGCCGTTGCCGTATTCGAGGCCGACCAGCGCATCGGGCGATATAAACAGATGCAGATCAATTATCTGAAAAGCCTCGACAATAAGTTCATCGGCTGGGTAATGAATAAAGTAAAATCAAGGTGATCTTACTTTATTATGAACCCTGCCCTCATCGATATCGTCTGGATCATTTTTCAATGGGTGATAGGGTATAACCTCCTGCTCCCCCTTATTTTACTGGTTATTTACCTCCTGGTAAAAACCAGCGGGCCCGTAAAGAAGCGCCGGCAGGCAGAAGCAGATTATGCGATCATCGTTACCGCCTATGAGCAAACACATACACTGCCACCGGTAGTGGCCTCGTTGCTGGAATTACAATACAGCAATTACCTTATTTACATTGTTGCGGATAAATGTGATATTACAAACCTGCATTTTGATGATGAAAGAGTTATCTTACTCAAACCTGAAACCGTACTGGCCAGCAATACCCGTTCTCATTTCTATGCCATCGAACGGTTCCGTCGCGCACATGAAAGGTTAACCATTATCGACAGCGATAACCTGGTTGATCCGGGGTATGTAAACGGATTGAATGAATATTTTGATAAAGGTTTTGCGGCTGTGCAGGGCGAACGGAAAGCAAAAAACCTGAATACCACTTATGCCTGTATAGATGCGGCACGAGATATCTATTATCATTTTTATGATGGCAAAATACTTTTTGGTATCGGTTCTTCAGCAACGCTTGCCGGATCGGGTATGGCATTTACGGTGGAACTGTATAAAGACTGTCTTGGACATGTAGATATAACCGGCGCCGGGTTTGATAAAGTATTACAGAATGCGATCGTTACCCGCGGTTACCGCATCGCTTTTGCACCTGAAGCAATTGTATATGACGAGAAAACAGCAAAATCCGAACAGCTGGTTAATCAACGGGCCAGGTGGATCAATACCTGGTTCAAATATGTAAAATTCGGGTTAACGCTTACGGTTAAGGGGATCACTACACTGAACTGGAACCGCTTTGTTTTCGGGATCGTGTTGCTCCGGCCACCTTTGTTCATGTTCCTGATCGCATCAATGGGATGCCTGTTGCTGAATATGTTCATTGACCCGGTAAGAGCAGGGTATTGGCTCACTGGGTTTGTTCTGTTTGTAGCCGGCTTCTGCATTTCATTGTGGTCGTCTGATACCGATAAACGTATTTATGGCGCGTTATGGGCCATGCCGAAATTTATTTTCTTCCAGGTGAAGTCATTATTGAAAGTGGCCAAAGCGAACGAACATTCGGTGGCAACGAAACATGGGGAGTAGATCCTGAGATTTTGGAATATTGAAATGGGAAATTTTGAAATTGGTTGAGTCATTGATGCGTTAAAAAAAGACTTATGCTGAAAGATATTGTCAGAACGGTTTGTCAGAAAGTATTGGGATATAACAATTATTTGTTCCTGTTCTCCCTGTTCAATGTGAAAAGAGTGGAGCGGGGTGGGCATGAACAGGAGTTCATGTATTTT
>JANXRX010000106.1 GCA_025352905.1 Bacteroidota bacterium
TCCTGTAAAAATGTAGGCGATGTGTATCTTATTCTCACAAAAGCCAAGGGTACCCCATTTTCTTTTTTCCGTTATATTTTCTGGAACGAAGAGATTGATCTGCGCAGCCAGTCGGGCAAACAGATCCTGCAGCATGAATTGACGCATGTTCATCAAAAACATTCGGTTGATAAAATATTTATTCAATTGGTGTTGGTGGCGGGCTGGTTCAATCCTTTTTTCTGGTTACTGAAAAGAGAAATGGAAATGATCCACGAATTCATCGCCGATAAAAAGGCGGTGGCTAACGGAGATACCGCTTCTCTTGCGCAAATGCTGCTAACCGCGGCCTACCCGCAACAGAAGTTCTTACTGACGAATCCTTTTTTCTTTTCGCCGATCAGGAGGCGGTTGAAAATGCTCACCAACAATACGAATCCACGGTTCAGTTATATCCGCCGGGTGATCGTATTACCATTGCTGGCTATCGTTATCATATTATTTTCTTTCCGGAATAAAGAACAAAGAGCCAATACTACCTTATCTGTTGCAACTGTTTTTGAAAAAGTGATGGATGAGGTAAGCGGAGAGATGATCCATCAAAAAGAACCGGTGGTAACCGTGTCGCCTTCCTTAAGAAGGTTCGAGAGAGCTTACCCGGTAACGATAGATAAGGGTCATGGTATTACGGATAAAGACAAACAGGGTATCAATGAATTGATCCTTGACTACCCCGCAAAGCCATTGGTAGAAAAGCAACCTGATCTCATGATAGGTAAACTGGATTCTATTGCAAATGCCCGTGCAGAAACGCCGGTAAAGATTTTGAATTTTACAGCCAGGGCAACCCGCGATCCGAATGCTTACGGGCGAGATACAGCAGGTGCGGGCGCTAATACCCAGAAAATAAAACCATTGTATGTAGTTAATGGTGTAAAGATGGCTGGGGGCAGGTTAAACCCGCAATTGGATTCTCTGAATACGTGGGATGTCAGAAGTGTGAAAGTGTTGAAATTTGGAGAAGCGATACAGAAATATGGAGAAGAAGCAAGGGACGGAGCGGTAGAGGTCACCAGCAGAAAAAAGGTGATTGGCCGTAGCGGACCCGCCATAACAGATACAATCTCCGGGAAAAATATACGCCAGGTGGAAGTAAGAGGGTACCAGCTGCCTGTAGATAAACTTCCTGAATTTCCGGGTGGGCCAGGGGCCTGGACAAAGTATACTGAACAGCATCTCGATAACGATATGCTGCGGAAAAACGGCGCAGCACCGGGCAGGTACACAGTTGTTGTTTCATTCAGGATTGATGCGGAAGGAACGGTAACACGGATAAGAAGCCAGAACGACCCGGGATATGGCGCACCGGATGAGGCAAAACGGTTGCTTACCAACGGCCCGAAATGGATACCTGCTGTAAGAAATGATCAACCGGTCTCTTACGTGCATATAATAGAAATATCATTTTTTGTACCTGAGGTTTCAGCAAACCTTTAAAACAAATGCCATGTTACCCATTGCTTATTACTTTTTACAGGTAGTGCTTTGCAGTGCTTTACTGATGGGTTATTACCTGTTGGTATTGCGTAACAAACGGTTTCATCGGTATAACCGATTTTACTTACTCGCAGTAGCGGTGCTGTCCTGGACGGTTCCCCTGGTGAAGATCCGCTGGGGCCACCAGGCGATTGTGGACGACCCAAACATGATCCGGTTCTTATCTGTTGTGGCGGATAATAACTCGCAGATCGAGGCGAATATGGGGCAGCGGGGATTTCAATGGTCGGGCAGCACGCTGGCAGCCGGACTATATTTTGTAGTGGCAGGGATCCTGCTAACAGGAATGTTTGTGGCTTTGTACAAAGTATATCATTTATTAAAACATCATTCGAGTAAAAATGTGGATGATGTATACCTGGTCCTCACCAGGGCCCAGGGCACCCCATTTTCTTTTTTCCGTTATATCTTCTGGAACGAGGCCATCGACCTGCGCAGTGAACCGGGCAAACAGATCCTCCAGCATGAATTGACACATGTTAAACAGAAACATTCAGCGGATAAAATATTTATACAGCTGATATTGGTGGCAGGCTGGTTTAATCCCTTTTTCTGGCTGTTAAAAAAAGAGATGGAGATGATCCACGAATTTATTGCCGATAAAAAAGCGGTGGACAATGGCGATACCTCTTTACTGGCACAAATGCTGCTTGCGGCTGCCTATCCCGGGCAACAGTTTGCGCTTACCAACCCTTTCTTTTTTTCACCTATCCGCAGAAGATTGCAAATGCTTACAAACCGTTCAACCCCACGTTTCAGTTATATCCGCAGGTTGATTGTTTTGCCTTTATTAGCTGTTGTGGTGATATTGTTTTCTTTCCGGAGTAAAGAACAAAGAGACCATACTTTATCGGTTGCCTCTGTTATCAAAGATGTGGCAGAAGTAATAACGCAGCAAACCAACTTGCAAAATATGGCACCATCAAATAAATCGGCGGCTACTATTTTGCAAAGGCTAAAAGAAGAGACCGTAGCATTTTTTCAAGAGGAACAGGATACCACTATTGTTAAGTTAGATACTTTAACGCTGCGCAATGGCACAAATACGTTTAAGTGGGCGGTACCTAAGATCATCGGTATGGACTCCTCAAAGAGGTTATTAAAGCCCATATTAGTTTCTGATAAAATCCTGTATATTTTTGATGGACAAATAATGGATAAAAGTATTTTGGCTTCGGTCAATCCCAATGATATTGGTGTAGTGGCGATCCTGAAAGGGGAAAAAGGTTATGAAAAATATGGGGAAGCTGGCAAGTATGGCGCTGTTTTAATTACTACTAAATCTTATATCGCAAAACACCCGGATAATGCGAACTCGTTAGCGATAACTAATGCGCATTTGACGAATCGTGAAGGAAATATTGTAAAATACTATCCTGCTGACACGCTTATTTTCTTAAAAGACAATAATGGCCAAAAGCTATCAAAGCCCCCATTGATCATCATAGATGGTGTTAAAATGCCTCCGGGAACAAGCCTGAATATCATTGACATCAATGAAATACAAAGCATAGATATTTACAAAGATGATATGAATTCTGAAAAATACGGGGAAGAAGGGAAAGGAGGTGTTATAGACGTTTTTACCAAACGGAAACCGGATACTACGATCACTATCATAAATCCTTTTACAAAAGCCGTTGATCACTACACAATTACAAAAATAAATTTCTTTCCTGAATTATTCCCGGGCGGTGCAACGGGTTGGAACAAATACCTGGAGGAGAATCTTAATAGAACGATTGCTGAAAAGAACGGCGCCCCACCGGGTAAATACATTGTAGTCGTTTCTTTTTGGATTTCTGAAAATGGGGAAGTAAGTAAAGTGAGGGCCGAAAACGATCCCGGATACGGTACAAAGGCCGAAGCCGAGCGTATTATTAGTACTGGACCGCGATGGAAACCGGTAGTCAAGGACGGAAAGAACATCAGCTCCTTATATAGACAGTCGGCCTCATTCTCATTCTCTGCGCCTGTAATACCGACGAACGAAGAAAAAAAGACGGCATACTGATATTTTAACAACGAAAGAATGAAACGGGTTCCTTTACCATAATAAAGAACCCGTTTTTTCGTTTAGTCTTTTGTATGTTACGATCACTTGATTCCCCATTTATTAAACGGATAATACGCACTTTGCCTGTCCTGTTCTTTGTTATAAGCCTGCAGGCAGCTGATGCTACAGACAAAGACAAAATACAGAAAGCTCCTCTGCGAAGGATCGTGATTGATGCCGGTCATGGTGGCAGCCCATCCGCTGCCGGTAAGTTCTACGGTGCATCCGGCAAGCATATGGAAGAAAAAGATGTGGCGCTTGCCACCGCTTTACGGCTCAGGGATGTGATCAATGAACAGATGCCGGATGTAGAAGTGATCATGACCCGCACCACCGATGTTTTTAACAGTCCTATCGTAAAAGCCAATATCGCCAACGCCGCAAAAGGCGACCTGTTCATATCCCTCCACTGTAATGATGTACCAGGTCTTTTGCACAAAGAGATCACTGGGTACACAACCAAAACGATCAAAAGAAAAGGTAAGACGATCGAAAAAAAAGTACCGCAATACCATACCTGGCGAACACCCAATCCCGCTATCGGAACGGAAACCTATATATGGGGCGTGGGTAAGACAAAGGATAAAGAAGAAGCCCTGATGGAAAATAATTTTACAGACGCGGCCCTTCTCACCATCGACAATGGTAACCCGGCCATGAAAATGATCAATTCCCTCCGGACCTATGAATATGCGCAGAAAAGCAGGAAGCTGGCGGAAACGGTGGAAGAAGAATTCATAAAATCGAACCGTGTGAGTCGCGGCGCCAAGCAGCGGGATGAGAAGGGGATCTGGGTATTACAGGCAGTTGCCATGCCGGCGATCCTGATAGAGATGGGATTCCTGTCGAACGCCGATGAAGAAGCATTCATTACCAGCGAAGAAGGGCAGCAGCAAACAGCCGAAACAATTGTAAAAGCCTTAAAACGCTATAAATTTTCTTTGGAGGCCCATTTACGTGGTCAAACAACCGGAACCCGATAATGTGTCTGCGGTTTATCCGAACCATTTAAATACGAGCGCCAGTATTCCGTAAATGCAGGTGGCGATAAAAATACCCTTCGCCGTTTTATCTTTCTCCGTATTGATATAGATGGTAAACACAACCGCATTGGCAATCAAAGAAAGACTGATGACACCCGATAGCAGCGATTTCTCTATCAGCAATACCTGTATATATTCTTTCACACTGAATATCCGGAACCGGACCAGGTAATAGATTATAAAACCCGTAAAAGGCGCCAAAAAGCCCAGTATCAATCCCAGTTTGAGGTTATCTCTTTTCAGCATCAGAATTTCCAGTTGGTTTCTAATTTCTTTTTCAGTTCATAATGGGTAAGATCGAATTGTACGGGAACCACGCTCACATAATTGTTTTTCAGCGCCCATACATCCGTATCCTTTCCCTTGTCGAAATTCACGAACTCGCCTGTGAGCCAATAATATCGTTTACCATGCGGATCCTTGCGTTCATCAAACTCTTCCTCGTATTTGGCATAGGCCTGCCTGCATATTTTAATACCCCGGATCAGTTTTTCTTCTCCTATCGGGATATTTACATTGAGGCACAAATGTTTATCATTCTGTTTACTTTTCAACACATGCTCAACTAATATCCGCGCATATTTTTTGGCGGCGGTAAAATCAGCTTCGATACTCAGGTCCAGTAAACTGAAACCGATGCTGGGGATGCTTTCAATAGCAGCTTCGAGTGCGGCCGACATGGTTCCGGAATAGATAACATTAATCGAATGATTGGCGCCATGGTTGATGCCGCTGATACAGATATCCGGTTTGCGGCGGATCACTTTGTCAACGGCTAATTTTACACAGTCAACCGGCGTGCCACTACAGCTATAGGCTTCGATCCCCTCAAATACATTTACTTTTTGTAAACGCAGCGGGTGGCCGATGGTGATTGCGTGGCCCATACCGCTCTGTGGTTTATCCGGCGCCACCACGATCACTTTACCCAAACCCTGAACCGATTCCACCAATGCGCGGATCCCCGGCGCATTTACACTGTCATCATTGGTAATCAAAATAATAGGCTGGTCCTTCTTTTTACTCTTTGCTTTTGCCATGAGTGCAAGATACAAATTAGATGACATATCAGATGACAGATGACGGATGACAAATGACAGGATTATTTAACTTTTCCTTCTGTCATATGTCATCTATTTCTTCCCTTTTTTGGACTTCGCCGCTTCCGGCCAGGAGAAATATTTAAATAA